>JAAURB010000071.1 GCA_012033335.1 Oscillatoriales cyanobacterium RM2_1_1 | reverse complement strand
AGGGGGCAGTCGCCCCTTCTTGGGGGCGAAGCCCCAGACCCCCTTCCATTTAACAATTAATTACAACCACCTACTTAGCGATTTCTAATCACGTGAGGTACAGATTTGAGAGGTGGCGGCGCGGTGCGCCGCCACCTCTTGTACTCCAGCAGCGTTGGAAACGCTGTATTTTTAGTGCTGAGGAACTGCCAGAGATTTCTCAAGGTCAAGCAGTGGAATGGCGATACATTCCACTGCTTGACCGTTACTTACTGCTACTGACGGGGGTTCGGGGTTCTTCAGTTTCTGCGGCTTGATCTAGCGGATCTAATCGGGTTGAAGAGGATTGAGTTTTAGATTTTGGACTCCGCCAATCTTCCCAATCCTGCATCAATCGCACTAGAGCCGGCACAACAGTAGGAGTCAACACCGTCGAGAGGGCCAGACCCCCCACCAGAACAATGCCCAATCCCTGATAGAGTTCAGCTCCCTTGCCCGGAAACACTGCCAGGGGCAGCATTCCCAATACACTGGTTCCCGCTGACATGAAAATTGGACGCAGGCGATCGCCCACCGCCTCATAGAGGGCATCATCCCAATTCAAGTTTTTTTCCTGTCGCAGTTGCAAAGCCCGGTCTAGCAGGAGAATGGCATTATTCACCACAATTCCAGTCAGAATCACAAATCCTAAGCCTGTAATCATATCTAGCGGAACATTCACCCCCGGAATCGTATTGGCGATTACCAAACTCAACACCGCCCCCGCCAATCCCATGGGTACGGTCATCATGATAATCATCGGATAGCGGAAGGAACGATAGAGGGCTACCAATAACAGATAGGTAATCACCAGAGACAATAAGAAAGTCGAACCTAGTTGTAGCAGTGTCTCCGTCAGCACATCAGCGGAACCCGCCAGTTCCACCCGGAATCCAGTGGGTAAGCTCTGTCGTAAAGGGTTTAGAATTTCCTGCTGCGCCCGTTGGATACTGGCACCTAGGGAAGCCGTCGGTTCCAAACTAACGGTCAAGGTGATAGAACGCTCCAGATCTACATGATTGATCGCATCTGGCCCCGTGGTTTCAACCACCTCAGCAACGTCGGTGAGCTGTACCTGGCGACCCTCTCCGGCATAGATAGAAAGCTGTCTCAAACCCTCGGGAGTACTCACGGCGGTATCCTTGAGCTCCACCATAACATCCAGTTCCCGTTTGCCATCGACAAATTCAGAGGCCCGCAATCCGCCTAAAGCGGCTTCTACGACGCGACCGACTTCTGCTTCAGATAAACCAACTTCTGCTAAGCGTTCCCGATTGGGAATTACTTGCAGTTCCGGGGCTCCATTGACAAAATCGGGGCGAACACTCTGCACGCCGGGAAGGGCTTTCAACTGTCCTGTAAGTTGCTGATGAATTTGATCGAGTTGATTCAAGTCCTGACCCACCAATTGGATTTCGAATTCCTTGCCGGGATAGCGAAAGATAGAAGCCCGCCGGGGGATTAGAAACCGATAGCCAGGGAAGTTGCCACTGGCGGAACGGAGTTTGTCCACCAGGGCATCTAAATTCCTGGCGGTAGATTGCTTCAAATCCAGGAAAACTGCAATCATGCGCCGACCCGGACGATGAACATAAAGGGTACGAATCACGTTGGGTTGCTCACTGGCAAAGGAGCTAGGCCCCTCAGCTAGATCAACAGCTTCTGGAATGCTGGTTCCTGGAAAGGGTTCGGCCAGCCACATGACTAAGTTACGGTTACCTTCTGGGAGATAGTCCATGGGGGGCAGTAACAGATAACTTACCACTAGCATTCCCAGGGGAATCGCCAGAATTCCTAAGCGTCGTTTGACGTGTCCTTGGCCCATTGACCAGCTCACGGTGCTGAGCAAAAATCGCTCCAGTTTTCCCTGCCACAATCGGAAAATCGCTGACGCTTTGAAAATAGTCTGTTCCAGCCGTTGTCGCCAATTTCGGTGTTGGGGTCGAGACTGTTTACTATTGCCACTATAACTATAACTGCCATGACTATCCTTACCGTTGCCGCTGACCGGAATGACTGGATTATTCATCCCAGCTAACATCTGTTGGGCTTCATGGTGATTCAGGAATAAACCAGACAACATCGGTACCAGAGTCACCGCCGCAAACAGGGAGAACAACACCGAGGCCGATAGCCCAATCCCAATATCAGAAAATAACTGTCCCGCTTCCCCTTTCACCAGAACAATTGGGGCAAATACAGCAACGGTAGTTAAGGTGGATGCCAGCATTGCTCCCCCCACCTCGTCTGTGCCTTCAATCGCCGCCCGCATCGGAGATTTTCCCTGCTGCATGTGGGTAAACAGGTTTTCCAAAACCACAATGGCGTTATCTACCACCATCCCTACGGCAAAAGCCAAACTGGCCAGACTGATAACGTTCAGGGAGCGCCCCAACAACTTGAATACAATGAACACCGTGATCAAAGTCGTCGGAATTGTAATGGCGATCACTCCTACCGTTCGCAGAGAGCCCAGGAATAACAGCAACACCAAGGCGGCCAGAATTGCCCCGGTGATCAGGTTGCCTCTGACAAAGGCAATTGATTGGTTAATGTAATCGCTTTCATCGTAGGGAATATCAAAGGCAATCCCTTCTCCTTCGCGATCAAACCGTTCCTCCAGCTCAACCAGGGCTTGATGAATCCCTGTAGAAATTGTCGGCACATTGGCATTGGTCTGACGAACGATTCCCACCGCCACCGCCGGTTCATTGTCGCGCATCAAGGCCCGATCTTGAATTTGCCGACCCATGCGGGCCTCCGCCACATCCCCCAGGTAAACCGTTCCCGCCGGATCCCGCCGCAACACCAGGGTTTCCAGTTGTTTGATATCCTGGGCCCGGCTCAGGGTTCTGACCCGGTATTCTCGCCGACCCACCACTAATGGCCCGCCCCGGACATCCCGGTTATTCGTTCGCAGGGCATCAACCACGTCCGCAATCGTTAAATTCCGATCCGCTAGAGCTTTCGGATCAATCACCACCTCCACTTCTCGGCCTCGACCCCCAGATTCTAGAAACTCTCCCACTCCCTCCACCTGGCGAAAACGTGGCACAATCACATCATCCATCAAATCCCGGTAGTGATTTTCATCGGAGGTATACCCGTCCTTCGGCATCATCAGCACCCACATCATCGGGCTACTACTACCGCTGACTAGCTCCACCTCTGACTCCCCAGCTTCTGGCGGCAGGGCTTCCACCTGTTGCAATTTAGTGATGACATCGAGCAATCGCTGATTGATATCACTTCCCCAGTCAAACTCCAGAGTAATCGAACTGCGACCGGAAGCACTGCTACTGCTGACCTCCTGCACGCCCTGAACCTGTTCCATCATTTCTTCGATGGGCCGGGTGATCACGTCCTCAACCTCTTCGGGGCCAGCTCCTGGGTAGGGGGTTGAGATAGTAATTTCCGGGCGATCGCCCCCCGGTTGCAATTCTAAGGGCAGGCTAAACAGGGCCAGGGTTCCGAATAAAGCCAGAATGCAAAACAGAACAAAGGTTCCATGTCGCCAGCGAACAGCCGTTTTGATTAAGTTCATAGTTTTACAAATTAGGGTTCGGAATCAGGAGTAGGGTTACTGTGGTTTGCTAATCCGTAGGAGCTGGGTGACCTAGTCTTCGTAGGGGCTGGGTCACCCAGTCCTAAAGTTCTCGACGGGCGTAGGTATAATCCTGATCGAAATCCGGAGTTGATTTGCGATCCAAACTCGCTGGCCCCGCCCCAAAATAGACAATGTAGAACATTGCACCAATAAATCCTAAGTTTTTAAGAAAGGGAATTGTCTCTTGGGGATCTGCCAGGAAATTGTGAAAGATCACATTAGTTGGAATTAAAAAGATAATTAACAGTGTGGCTCCCCATCTAATTTTGAAACCAAGCACCAGGGAAATGGCTCCCAACAGGCAACAGATAATATTACCAATCAAAGCCAGATCGGGAAATGGTAACATTCCGGCGATCCCATCTCGGGTTGCTTGATAATTCAGCAAATTTTTAGTGCCCCCGTAGAAAAAAGTCAGGGACAACAAAATCCGGCCAATTAAAGGGAAATAACTTTGAAAGTTCATGAATAATCTCCTGAGAAATTTGAGTGCGTTACGAAAAAGTAAACTAATGAAAAAACAAACTAAACGTTTCTTCGTCTCCAATGGTCAAGGGAAATCAGATCATATTGATGGGCCGCCAGCAGAATAAAATAAATCAGACAATAGGTGAGCTGGGAGCCCGCCACATCCCACTTCTGCAATAGACAGACTCCAAACATCAGGGGCATCATTAATAAAAACCCAGCGATTAGAGCAATGCGAGTTTTCAACCCCAGAATCAACAAGAACCCAACAATCAACTCAACAATCGGAATCAGAAAAGCTGGCCCTGCCAATAAAAAACTCGGGATTGCAATCTCCTGATAGAGATCAATTTGACCCTGAACAAATCCTGGAATATTACCAATTCTGACCAAGCCATGGACAAAAAAGTTAATTCCAAAGACAATTCGCAGCAGGGCATAGGCTAGGGCAATGTCACCTTGTCGTAAACGGATTTCAGAATAGGTTTTTTGGATCATTTTGTTTGATTTTTATCTGAACTCAAGAAAGATTTAAGTAATACACCTAAGAAAAATTAAGTTTAAGAGATTAAATGGTTTTTAAGGGTGTTGAATTTGTTCTCAGGACTTGAAATTTCTAAAGCCGGGACAGACAGAATAATCCGATTCACCCCTTCCCCAAAACAATAATATTTCAACCAATTTCCCAACACCCCAAACCGATTGCGTAGCCCCGGCAAATACCACCAGTGAACCTCTAACCACAGCAACCAGGCCACAATACCCCCAAAAGCAAACCGGCCAATCTCAGCGACCCCAGCATGGCGACCTAAGATCGCCAGCCTCCCCTTATTGTGATAGTCGAACGGTTGGGGCGGCTTACCCTCAATCTGCCGGAGAATATTTCGGGCGGCAGTCTGACCCTGCTGAATGGCTTCCTGAGCCACTCCATTCATTGATTGACCTTCAATGTTGGCTAGGTCTCCGACGGCATAAACTCCAGGCTGAGTCAAGACTTGCAATGTCGGCTGAGCCAGAATTTGCTGACGTTTCGTGGTTTCCAGGGATGGCTTTGGATCAGGAATCGCCCCCTCAACTCCTGCCGTCCAGATCACTGTTTGGGTGGGAATCACCCATGGATCAGCCTGGTGTCCCTGATCCGATGAATCCATATTGGCCGAATCCAGATGGACGTTGGTAGGGGTCACCCGACTTACTCCGGTCTTCAGATAAACCTGAACCCCTTGCCGCCGCAACCATCGAGCCGTGTAAGTTCCCAAACGCTCAGGATACCCCTTAAACAATCCCTCCCCTGACTGCACCAGGATGATCTGGGTGTCAGACCGATCCAATGTGGGAAAATCCCGTTTTAAAGCACTGGAAATTAATTGCACCAGGGAACCCGCCAATTCAACTCCTGTTGGCCCCCCACCCACAATCACAAACCGGAGCCACCGCTGTCGCGCTTCCAGATCATTCAACTTGACCGCCTGTTCCAGACAGGATAATAGATGATTTCGCAGGCCCACTGCATCGTTCAGGGTTCTCATGGGGAAGGCATATTCCTCTGCCCCCGGAACTCCAAGATATTGGGACTGGCTGCCAGTGGCTAGAATCAAATATTGGTAATCAATTTGGAGACCTTCTGAGGTTTGAACCGATCGCTGTTCAAAATCAATCCCAGTCACTTCAGCCTGAAAAAATCGCACCGCATCCTGACCGCGAAACATCCGGCGAATCGGATACGCGATCTGCTGGGGATAGATCACCGCCGTAGCCACTTGATAAAGCATGGGAATAAAAGTGTGGTAGTTGTTGCGGTCAATTAAAACGACCTCAATCTGATTCGATCGCGATGAATTAGATCGGGCCAGAGCTTTTGCCGCTTCAACCCCAGCAAACCCTGCACCAACAATAACCACTCGTGATTTCATAACTGATTTGGCTTTAAAATGTTGCATGACTCAATATATTGAACCTGACATCCAGAGGGAAACAAATCATGATTGATCTCTAAGATTTCCGGAACAATTTCAGGGTAAGCAGGCGATCGCTCCCCCGCAACATAAACAGGGCAATAATTGCCCCTAACGCTGGCACCCCAGCCCAAAATAAATGATTTGGAAGTTCATAGGGATTTAAGAGTTGCTGATAGGTAGAAAGGACAGAAACGCTATGCATTCCTAAAATTGCCCCATAAGACCACAGCTTAAAAATTCCAGCCAAAAAGATCAGAACAACTAAAGTTTGGAGAATGCCCAGGGTGACTGAAATCCCTGGAGTGATTTCTAAAAAATAGAACTTGCTAAAAACCCGTTGAGTCAGCTCCGGCTTGATAATTTTTTCAAGAGACCACACCAGAAAAAATGCCGCCACCGTGACTCGAATGATGAACAAGCTGATTTGTAATTTGCTTTCGTCTGTCATGGGTTTCACCGGAGATCACATTAACAAAGTCCCTGACTGTAGAGTTTCTCAATCCTGGGAGGTACGGATTGGGGCGATTGTGGTGTACCGCGCCACTACCGGTCGTACTTCAGCAGCGCCAGAAACGCTTTCAAGCTCAGCCCTGAAGCTCAGTTGTCGATCTAAATCATTCTTCCACCACTTTGACCGGGCCCCCGTCTTTTAGCCCATCACCCCCCCGCAGGACAACAGCTTGCCCTTCTCGCAGATTTCCGTTAGCAATTACCACGTTTTCCCCGAGATCCGCCAACACTTCTACATCAACCTGCTGAGCCTTGCTGTCTACAACTGTGAACAACAGCCACCTGTCCCCCTGACGCACCAGAGCATCCCGAGGCACTGTAAAATTGGTTTCCTGGGGATTCACGCCAGCAATGGGAAGTTGCAACTCACCCTGAACCGCCATTCCAGGTAGCAACCCCTCTGGCGGATTCTCCAAGTTCACCCGAACAATCTGGCGGCGAGACGTGGAATCTGTGGCAGGCACAACGGCAGTAATCTGGGAAACCTGCCGCCATTCCGGCAAAGCCCGAGTGGTCAGCTCGACCGGAATTCCTGGAATCACCTGACCACTCACGGCTTCTGGAACCTCTAAAAATACATCAAGCTTTTCATCACTGACCAGGGTCAGAATCGGATCGCTACTCTCCACATAGTCACTCACGCTCACCGCCCGAGATCGCACCACCCCGGCGGTCGGGGATTTAATCTCCGTCCGTTGCAGGTTAACCCTGGCCTGGTTAACCGCCGCCGCTGCCGCCTTCACCACACTTTGTTGGGCCGCAATCTCCTCAGCCCGGGGCCCGGCTTTGGCCTCTGAAAGCTCTGCCTCAATCCCCAGTCGCTCCTGAATCGCAGTGTCCAGGGCTGCCCTGGCACTGGCAATATTTCGTTGATTTTCTGTGTCCGCTGTCGCCAGCACAGCTTCAGCTTTGAGGCGATCGCTCACCGCCGTGTCAATTCTGGCTTGAGCCGCAATCAAATCCTGCTGGGTTTCATTCTCGGTGGCGGTCACGGTGGACTCTGCCGCCAACCGTTCAGCCACCGCCCGATCTACCGCTGACTGAACCTCAACCAAGACCCGCTGGGACTGCACCCCTGACTCCACTAAACTGGAAACCCGTTTCAGGTTGTCCCTGGCTTCCTGCTCCCGGGCAATGGCGGATTGTAACTCCGCCTGCCGTTGGGCAATTTGTTTGGGGGCGAGTTCCCGAGCTGGCTTTAAGTTCTGGCGGGCTTCCTGTTCCCGGGCTACGGCAGCTTGCAATTCCGCCTGACGTTGGGCCATCAACTTTGGATCCAGTTCCCGGGTTTTTTGCAGCAGATCCCGGGCTTCTTGTTCCCGGGAGATAGCCGCCTGTAACTCTGCTTGACGCTGGCGAAGGATTTCGGAGCGAGTTCCCGCTTCCAATTCCGCCAGTTGGCTTTGCTCCGTGGCTAATTGCGCTTCAGCTTCCCGCAGGGCCAACTGTTGATCCGTGTTATCTAGAATCGCCACCGTGGCTCCCGGTGTGAGGCGATCTCCCACTTTCACCAATACCTGTTGAACTGCCCCATCTACCTGGGAGCGAATAGTCGCCTGCTCACTGGCTTCAACCTGACCAATCAGCTTCAGCTCTCGAACAGGATCTCCCCCTTGCAAACGGGTCAGAGTTATGGGCCGAGGGGGCGGAGTTTGGGCCTGGGATAGGGCAGGCTCAGACTCCGCCCCCTGAATGAGTTGCCAACCAACCAGACCCCCACCCAAAGCTAGGGCCGTGAGTAAAAATCCTAGCCAGCGGTTACGGGGGCCGACCTCAGCCGTCTCTAAACTGTCTTGGGGCTCTGCGGATGCTTGAACTAATTCTTGAACTTCCAAGGAATCCTGTAATTCAAAGATATCCTGAGAGTTCTGACTTTCCTGAAACTCCGGCTGACTCAAAGGTTGTGAATCAGAGGAAGTAGGCGAAGTAGGAGTCATGGGCGCTCGATTCCTCTAAAAATATGGGGTGAGTTGGGATGAGTAAAAATTCTCTCTAGGAAGTCTCTGGCGTTCAATGCTTCAGCTCCACGAATAGCAGAGGTGAAATATTGAGAAGCATTTATTAAAATATTTTAAGGAAATTTTGGGTTTATGGACGAGATTTCTCAAGAATTTCTACAGATATCGGATTGGGATCAACCCTAAGAGTGATTAAATGGGGGTTTGAGGCGGTTCAAGGAGAGCAGGATGCTCTACTTTTACAGGCATTATTAGCCGTCGTGACTACAGTTGATATCCAGGGGATCTACGGGATGTCCATATCGGGTATAGGCCGCTTGCCCGCTGGAAAATAGCCAATACGGTTGTTTCAGTCTGTTGACTCAACCCTCCTGGAAAGTAAGGATTCTAAAAAATCATTATCTAAAAAACTTCCTCCTGAGGGTTGACATTCTCGCAAAGAATAGGCATACTGATAAAAGTGAATTAACCAAAGAAGAAGAAGCAAGCAACCAGGTTCAATTAACTCTAATCTAAGTTTTTCTAGAAGTTAGACAGAGGAAGTTAACGAAAGGTTCAAGCTTTTCTTAAGCGGTCAGAAAGTTTTTAAAGGCTTTCTTGGTGTCTAGGGCTCAGTGGAACCACACCGATCCATCCCGAACTCGGAGGTGAAACGCTGACACGGCAAAGATACTTGGTGGGTAGCTGCCTGGGAAAATAGCACGATGCCAGGATAAATTTAACTGAAGCTCCCTTCTTAGAAATAGGAGGGGGGCTTTGGTATTATAAGGGTTGGCTTTCATCGTAGGGTGACATAACCTATCCTGATTTATGACAATTGCTCTACCTCCCTGGATTGTTCTCGATTCCCTGATCCAGCAATGGCTCCTGGAAGATATTGGTCGGGGCGATCGCACCACCGCCGGACTCCAACTTAGCCAGGAAACCCTCAGTTCAGCCCACTGGATTGCGAAAGAAGCTGGGGTAATCGCAGGTTTACCCGTAGCCGCTCGAGTCTTTTACCTGCTGGATACCCGAACCCGATTTCAGCCCATTGTTGCTGAGGGCCAGCTTTGTCAACCGGGAGATATTATCGCTCGACTGCACGGTTCCCTGGAGACTTTATTGACGGGAGAACGGGTAGCTTTGAATCTGGCCATGGGATTGAGTGGAATTGCCACCACAACCCGAAGGTATGTAGAGCGATCGCAAAGTTTCCGGCACAGTTGGTGGATACTCGCAAAACCACACCGGGTTTGAGGCTGCTGGAAAAGTATGCTACCCAGGTTGGGGGAGCCCGAAATCACCGCCTGGGGCTGGATGATGCCATTATGATCAAAGACAATCACATCGCGGCGGCGGGGGGAATCGCTGAAGCCATCACTAAAATTCGCGCCACCATTCCCTATCCCCTGACGATTGAAATCGAAACCGAAAATCTGGGTCAGGTTCAAATAGCCCTGGAGCAAGGGGCAGAAATTATTATGCTGGATAATATGGTTCCTGAGCAAATCCAGCAAGCCGTTGAACTGATTCGCCACCATAGTCCCAGGGTCAAAATTGAGGCTTCTGGCAATGTCACCCTAGAAACGATCACCGCAATTGCGGCAACTGGAGTTGATTTCATCTCCAGCAGCGCTCCGATCACCCGTTCTACTTGGCTTGATCTGAGTATGGGCTTGGGAACCGGGGAGCTCCCGGCCCATGAGAGTTGGGAAATTAAAACGGTTTGAAGACCCTAGTTACTAACTAGTTACTAAAAAGCCCAGTGAATCATCCAGTCCAGAGGAAGTAGGGTTGCTGACAATTAGAGCTAAAAAATTGAGAGTGCATTTCATTTGCGATCGCTATAGTAATTGAGCTGAATTTGAGCTGATTTCCCCCAAGAAAACTGTTGTGGAATCTCCGCACTGGCCGTCACTAATTCCTGACTGATTTTAGGATTGATTATCTGCAACATACCCTGGGTGATCTCATCAATATCTTGAGGATCAATCAAAATAGCCTGATCAGGGGCTAGAAACTCCGTAAAAGGTGGTTGATTAGAGGTTAAGACCGGTAGTCCAGAAGCGATCGCCTCTAATAAAACCAATCCCCAACCTTCCTGAACTGAAGGAAAAACAAACGCATCAGCACAGTGTGTTGAATGGCGGCGGATTTTTGGAGGGTTGCCACCAGATATTGAAGAAAATCTAACTGATTCATGGATAGTTATCGGATTCAATTCGGCCATAATCAAGCTTAATTATTCGATCCGCCCGGTGAAAGAAATGATCATCATGACTGATGACCAGCACCGTTTTCCCTCGCTGCTTCAGTTCAGCCAGAAGCTGGGTGTAGAAAATTTCCCGAAAGATTGGATCTTGATCCGCTGCCCATTCATCAAATAAATAAATGGGCCGATCTTCTAAGTAAGCGGTTAATAGAGCCAGCCGCTTCCGCTGTCCCTGGGAGAGGGCGGTCGTTGAGAGTTGACCCCCCTGAACTGCGACTTTCTGGTCAAGCTCTAGTATTTTCAAATACCGCTGAGCCTGATCGTCAAGGGTCAGATCTTCAGGGCTGACCAAACGCTCGAACAGATAAAAATCTGAGAACACCGTTGAAAACATTTGACGATACCACTCCCGGTTTGTATCCGTAATCGGTTCACCGTCCAGGAGCAGTTGCCCCGATTCAGGAGTGTACAATCCCGTCATTAACTTAGCCAGGGTGGATTTACCGCTGCCATTCCCCCCCACAATAAACACCAATTCCCCAGGCTGAAACTTCAGGTCTATGGGCCCTACGGTGAAGCAATGCTGGGTCTCCTCACTCTGGTAAGTGTGAACAACCCGCTGAAGTTCCAGGGTTTGCCAGTTGAGTGGGTTCGGTTGCCGTACCACCGACTCAATTTCAGCCTTCCCCCCTAGGGTCAGCCCCATCTGATTCACTTTTTGAATTGAAACATTGGCATTGGCTAGAATCGGGAGTTGCTGAATCAGGCCCTTGATGGGCCCAAGCAGATAGGTCAAAGTGAGAATATAGGCCGGTAAAACCGACCGGGCTGTTGGACTGACTTCTGGCACGCCAAACAGGAGCAAACCAACCAGGACAAAAAACAAAAGTTGACCGCCCCCGGTGGCCAACGCCGCTAGCTTAAAGGCGGTCTTCTGATAAGACTGGGAGGCCGCCGCGCTGACTTTGAGATCGGTTTCAAAAAACAGGTGTCGTCGAGCTGAATGGAGCTTGAGCTCTTTGATCCCCTCGGTAATCCCGCGAAAGGCTTGAAATAACTGGTCAATTTCCTGGCGGGCCTTTGCTAAAAAACGATAGGCATAGCTGATCAAAACTTGTACCAGGGCGATCGCGATCGCCAAAAAGGTCACAACCGCCACCAGTACCCAACCCGAAAGCCAGCCCAGATAGATCAGACAGCCCCCAATCACTGCCACATCAATGCAGAGAAACGGAATGATGAATACCGTATTTGAAATGGCCTGGACATCCTCAGTCAAAACTGCAAAAAGCCGACTGGCACCTAATTGTTCTAGCTGTTGCAGGGGGGCGGCTAGAATCCCTTGGCTGAGTTGCAGACGAAGCTGGTAGATCGAATTCTGGGCCAGGTCAATCAATAAAAATTGCGACAGACTGCTGGTAATTAGAGCCACCACCGCCAACCCAGCAAAGGGAATGATCAATGACTGGGGCGAACTCTGATCAATGGCAGTATTGATCAGGGCAATCAGCTTGGCACTGCAACCGCCACTAACAATTCCGGCCAGGGTAGCGATGGTCACGCTAACCCAGGAGGCTTTAATCAATAGCCAGATTATGCCCATGAAACCTGTTAACCTCAAAAACAACGCCAGGATCTACTGAAATCATAGCCATGATCATAAAGTAAATCGAGTGGAACAGCCGTCTCGGCAGTTTCCCAGGCCAGACCTGTCAAGCCTATCTCGGTCTCACCACCTTTTGAGCCAGACCTAATTGTTCCAATCCTCGAATCACCCACCAGGTCATATCAATTTCCCACCATTGTCGTCCTGCTTTGGCTACCCGAGGGTAGGTATGGTGATTATTGTGCCATCCTTCCCCATAGGTCAAGAGGGCTGCCCACCAGAGGTTCCGGGCATTATCATCAGCCGCAAAAGTACGATATCCCCAAATGTGACTGGCGGAGTTGATCAACCAAGTACTATGCCACAGCAACACTGACCGCAGAAAAATCCCGTAGATGACAAAAGACCATCCGCCCAAACCATAGAGCAATAGACCTAGAAGCAGTTGCGGCAGTAAATGGTACTGATTCAGCCAGCGGTAATAGGGATCTCGATTAACGTCTGGGGCAAAGCCCTTGTAGTTTTCGTAGTTAAAAAACTGAGGGCTTTGATAAAACAACCACAGCATGTGACTCCACCAAAACCCCCGATTGGCGGAATAAGGATCTTTGAGATGATCTTCAGTGTGTGCGTGGTGCTGGCGATGTCCGGCCACCCAGAAAATTGGCCCCCCTTGCAGGGCTAAGGCACCCAGGGTGACAACGATGTACTCCAGCCATTTGGGTACCTGAAAGCTGCGATGGGACAGAAGTCGATGATAACCCAAACAAATGCCAATACTGCCGCATAGCCAGTGGAATAATAAAGCCACGACCAGAGCCGAAACAGAAAAACAACTGGGTGCAAGTAGTGCCAACCCATGGATGGCCACTATGAATAGCAAGGTCACCCAATGGAGTTTCAGGGGAGCTTGATTTACTGGAGTAACTGAGACTGCTGAATCAGATTGAGTGATTAATTGATGCATAATTAAGGCTCTCCGGCGAGAAGCCTGTTATGGTGAAGTAAGATTGCAAGTTTTACTTGCTTTTTTAACTGTAATTGCAAACCTGTATTTTTGCAAGTATTACTTTCTTTTTATGGCTCAAATTATGGCTCAAACCCCAACCTCAACTCGCAGCCGTTTAATCCAATCAGCCCTTGAACTCTTCAGTTCTCAAGGATTCTCCACCACAACAACCCGCCAGATTGCCGAGGGGGCCGGGGTGAATGAGGTGACGTTGTTCCGAAATTTTGGTAGTAAGCTAGACTTGCTTTTGGCAGTGATCCAGGGTTCTGACTTGTTCATGCCCCCGGGGGAATCCCTACTGAAATCCCTCGGGGCTGATGGGGCTACTGATGCCGAGAGCCCTATCAATCACGCCTTGGTGAACTACTGTCGCGATCGCTGCAAACTTTAGACCAAATGCCTGAATTACTCCGCTCAATGATTGGGGAGTCAGGCCAATACACTCCGGAAAATCGCCAGATTCTAGGGCAAAGGATTAACTATGAGGCTCAGCAATTAACAGAGTATCTGACCACTGCCTTGGAGCGATCACAGGTAAGGTTGTGTCTCCCGGCTGAAAAAATAGCCAGGCTGGTTTATGAACTCCTGTTTGGCTATCAGGTGATGGAACTGCTGACGGAATTCCATGAACTCTGGCCCGATCAGGAGGATTTCCTCCGAAGTTTGACGGCGTTATTTCTGGCGAGCACAATACCATCGGGTTCCCCTGAACTCCCAACGGACAAATCCGCTACAACCTTGATAGCTGAGTCCTCCCCCGTTGCCGATCTGTCCGCCGAAACCGTTCACGCCATTCTGCAACAGGCCAAAAAACAGGGGAGCCAGGATTACGGGATTGCCTACATCCTCTTTGGTTCGGGATTAACCCCGGCGGAGTTGGTGAGATTGGAGCGATCGCACCGGATGAGCAATTCCCATCAGCATCTATTACAAATTCCGACGGGGAATGTTCGGCAGGTTCCGGTGAATCAGTGGATCCTGGGTAAACGCTACGGTTCCTATACGAACAACCCCCTGAGTCAATGGTTGAAAAGCCGCAAGGATGAACAATCTGCCCTATTTATCAATCAGGAGGGTCGGCCCCTATCCGTAGCAGAACTAGAAACGATCTGGCAACATCTGGTTACCCAGGCCCTTCCTGCCGACCAGGGATCTCCAGCTCTGGAGCAAGCCCGACAAACCTGGTGTGTGGAAATGTTAACGAAAGGGATCAGCCTTGAGGACTTGAGTATTTTGAGTGGCTGGTCAATTTCTCAGCTTCGGCCCTATCAGCATAGGGCCAGAGAAAAGGCGGCGTTAGATAGAGCCATACGACTGGATCAAAAAGCTTGAATCAGGTTTTACCGCGATTTTCCATCCTGCAAGGTACGGATTTGGCAGGGGGTGGCGCACCACGCCATCTACTCCCGTAGGCCAACAGCCTGAGAAACGCTCTCAGAAATCCAGTAGGATTCCCAAGCCAATACCGTCAGACTTTCATAGAACCGGATTAAATCCCGACAGGGACTCAGGGAGGAATTTTGCCATCCTTGCATCTGTTGAGCCCGAATCCTCACCGGTTGTTGATGAAAAAATCCCTGACCTTGAGCAATGCCGAAAAGATCAAACAGGATAGTCAAGCCTAAGATAGGCAAGTGAAGATAGTCAGGCATTCGATGATACTGGTCAATCACAAATTGGACAATCTGGTTATGGGGAAAAGCAGATTGATCCTGAGATGACGGATAATTTTGGTGAATAACTGTATAACAAATTGCTGAAACAACGGCAAAAAACCTGTGATGAATGAAAGAATTGATCATAATAGATAGCTAAACTGCCACGGCCTTTAACTGTGAGACTTTTCAATTGTGAAATTTTTAGTGAAATTTTTAGTGAAACTTTTAAATAGTGTTAAATTTATTCTCTATCTTAGTCCTATTCTAGGCACTATTTGGTTTGTTCAGCAGTATGGAGTAGACGTTCCGTTCTTTGATCAATGGAACTTACCGTTTTTATTTGAAAAAGCTGTCCATGGTAGAATCAGACTCAACAATTTGTTTGCCTTGCATAACACCCACAGAATCTTTTTCCCCCGGATTATTTTTCTAATTCTAGCATTCATTTCTAGCTGGAATATCAAGCTCGAACTTTACTTTAGTCTAGCCGTTGCTGTCTTAACTTTTGTCCGTCTACATCAGTTAGCGAATTTAACCCTTCCCTATCAACAGCCAAGATTATGGTTTCACGGAACAAATATTATTATGGGCTGTTTATTTTTTTCATGGGTGCAGTGGGAGAATTGGCTATGGGGCTTTCAAATTGCTATATTTTTAATTAATTTTTGCCTGGTTTCAAGTTGCTTAGCTCTATCTTCTGAAAGATTAAAACCATCCATTAAAATTGGTGTGGCTAGTGTATTTTGCGCTGTAGCTAGCTTTTCCTCCCTACAGGGTTTGATCACCTGGCTGGCATTAGTCCCGTCTATTCTTGCTTTAAAAGGTCGGGGTAAAATTAAAGTAATTCGTTTGGCATTCTGGTTATTTTTATTAGTAATCTCAGGATTGATATACTCAATCGACTATCAACCGGAACCGGAAGCCATGAATCTTACCGATCAGAATCCAACAATCTTTGCATCAATTCAATTTTTCCTGAATATGATCGCCGCGCCAATCTCTGGAAATATTACCTGGAGTTGGATGGTGGGGTTGGTTATTTTAGTTGCTTTCTTAACAGCAGTTTTATTAAATTTATTCAAATTTCACCAGATCAATCAGCAGGTTTCATCATTTCAATCCTTGGCTCCCTGGATTTCCCTGGGTTTATTTTCATTGCTTTATTGTGGGTTAACAACCCTGGGGCGGTTTCAACTCGGAGCAGTCTATGCCATAGAAACTTCCCGCTATACAACCCATTCTTTGTTTTTAATTATTGCGACTCTACAATTATTTCTAGTTTTAATCTATGCAGAAAGTTGGCAGCAACAGTTACAAAAACAACAGTTACAAGAACAACAACATCTACCCTGGCTCTCCACCCGATTTAAGTTTAGAATCTATGGCTTAGTTTTAGGACTATTGATTGGTTTAATTCTAGCTCGATCAAGAGATTCTCTACACTATGTCAACACCTTTTACAATCCTATTCAAACGACGGGAAAAACCTGTGTAGACTTGATTCACTATCTAGAAAATTCTACCTTTTTTGCTGAGTCAGAAAATAGTTGTCTATTCAGAATTCATCCTCAACCCAGGTGGGTCAGAACTGGGGTTTTCTGGCTAGAACGAATCGGGCTCAGACAGTTTCCTGAGGAAATCCCTTTCATGGAAAATCCGCCTCTGGATTATGGATACATCAACCTTTCTCAACCCAGTCAATCTCAGACTCCTCTAACTCCGGATCAGCAGATTCAAATTAACGGTTGGGCAATTCTCCCAAATTGTCAGCCCCAACCCAAATTAGTTTTCCTATCTCGTAATCATGAAAAATTCTTCTTTGCCAATGCTGATATTCATCTAGAGAGTGCAGATGTTGCCCAGGTTTTCCAATCAGAATGCTACGGGCGATCTCGCTGGATGTTAAAGCTTCCAGCCCATTATCTTCCAGTCGGAAAGACTACAATTCATGGCTGGGTTTATGCACCCGCTGACCATCAATTAGTCAGGTTAAAAGGGGAAGTTTCTGTGACTGTTCAAGGAGAATTACCGCCCGAACTGAATTAGGCAGCGGATGAAGATCTCCCCTCTCTCAGAGAGGGAAAGGGGCTGGAGGTGAGAGCAAGAGAGTTTTGTCAGTCACCAGATTCAAACATTACGGTTCTACTAATCTCTTCTGGCATAGGTTACCTAAACCGAAAGGAATAAATTAAATCCCCGATATTTTTAGGTAGATCAATATTTAATTTATTTGATGTATTGACTAAATCTTCATTGATCCGTCGCAAATGGTTGATCGCTGAAAGGATAGGAAATTGATGGTATTTTCCCCGGCCACCGTAGCAGCACAACCTCTTCTCTCATCTGTTCCTTGGTTGCTGTTGAAAGGCGGGTACGAAACAATTCAATATCAACAACTTCATACCCTAGACCTTGAGCAATCTCACCTAAAATCTCCCCTGTGCGAATCATAATTTGCAAGTAGGATTTTTGATCTCCGACTACGTAAGCAAGCTGAGCACCGGGGCGCAAAACTGATCGTAAATCTGCTAAGTGTTTGGCCATCCCCCCAAAATATAGCTTGACTGCTCGATGATATAATCTCTCGAAACCGCTAGTTTTACCGAGCATAATTCTACGTTCTTCAATTGCATTTGCAATTTTCTGAATTTCAGAATGCTGAGAAACCCACACATCATCAGTATCTACTTTATAGATATTTCGAGTATTAGAACGAATCAATCCTTCCTTAAGGGCTCGTAGATCAGCTTTATTCTTGATAAATCCTAGTAGAACGGACTCTAATCTAGTTGTACGGGTGTAATCTTTTTCATTGGGATATGGAGGCGATGTAATCACTGCATCTACGGAATCTGAGGATAGAACCTGAAGAACTTGACGAGAGTCAGCGTGAAACACCTTGGTAACTGTAGAGTTTCTATTTCCTTTCATCAGTCTTAGATCTTCTACTATGGTTAAAACTTCTTGGAGCCATATTTCTGTTACAGCAGCATCTACTTTCGCCTTTCCAACATAGACTTCTGGCCCAAAACGGAGATTACTGATGGATTTAACGACAGCTTTAGCGAGTGCTAATAATAAGTGGCGATAGCAATCATGATTTTCATAAAATTCTATCCCTTCTTGCAGTATTAAGGTTTTGTGTAAAGGTAAAGGACTGATGGAGTTAGTTAATATTACTTTTTGTTTTTCTGGAGATAAGGTGCGGAGGTTATTGCTTTCTAACTCAATGGCAGCGTCAGCCTTTTCAGCTATTTCTATGGCTAACTTCAATAACTGATCTGGGTTTGGAGTCCAGTCTGCTTTAACCGAACTTGCAAACCATGCAATTGGGTTAGCTTCTATGCCAATACTGGGAATTCCTAGTTTTTTGCACTCTACAACTGTAGTTCCAGTGCCACAGAAAGGATCTAGAACTGTGTGATGGCTCTCAATCTTAAACTTTCTCAAATAATCTCTGACTAGATGAGGCGGAAAAGATAGTACAAAACGATACCAGTTATGGATAGCTCGATCTTTATATTGAACCTGATTCAATTCAGGACTACTATGATTGATTTTTGGCTCAATATCGCTTGATATAGTCTTCAAAATGATTCGTGACCCTGTATGTAGTGTTTTCTTGCTTTAGCTATTCTAGTCTAAGATTAATTGCTTAAAAAATTAATCTTGGTGACGCAGTTTCTGGTATCACTGACAAAAAAAGCTGAAACTAATCTAAAACCGAAAGGTTGTCCGAATTGTACCAATCACCAAATCATGATTATTACTGTTCTGATTGGGATTTGTAATCCAGATCAATCCCGGGGTGATTGCCATATAATCCGTGGCTTGATAGCGATAAAACAGTTCAAAATGCCAGGAGCTATCCTGGGGAAAATCCCCCACCAAATCCGTATCAAAATCCTCCAGATAAGGCTCTCGACCGATGACAATTCCCCCCAGACTGCCTGCTTTGAACAGGTCAGGGAAACCAAAATTCAGGGCATAGTTCCAAATTTGCCATCCCCAACCCCAATGGCCCGGGCTGCCGTATAGCCGCCCCAGGCGCTCAAGATAAACTTCGGATCAATCTGCCAGGCCACCTGAATCCCATAGGAATTACTCACCACCGCAGTGGCCTGTCTCCCTGGACTCAAGCCTTCCGTCAGCCCTAGCAAGGAATTGGCAGTACCGGTTCCGGTGAAACCATTCAAGGCATTTGGATCAGCGAAAGCACCGCTATCAAAGCCGAAGTTCCCCGGGGTGAAGTAGGCATGATTGTAGGTGAAGGCCAATTGCAAGTTATCCAGGGGAGCAACCGTAATCTGGGCCAGCATCGAGTAATCCCCATTGAATAAACCCTGGCCATCATTGCTATCGGCAGCCCCAGAGGCCAGGTAACCTACTGAGAGGGAGGTTGTGCCCAGCCCCAGGTTATCAAAGCTATAGTTCAAGCCAATTCCAGTTCCTCCCCCCAACCGATAAATCGGATTGCGCTGACCAAAAGCACTCAGAGTCCCCTGACCACCGTCATAGTCTTCCAGATAGGGGTTTAGCGTCGGGACAAAGTCATCCCAGGTGACCCCGGTAGCTCCAAAGGTGAGGTAGAGTTGATCCCCCAGGGGAAACTGGTACATCAACCGCTCCAACTTGAACTCTGTATCACTATCTCCCCGAACATTAAAGGTCTGGGTGGCTTCCTGGGTTACCCCCAGGTTGGCCGTATTAGCATTGCCCACCTGTAGGCGGGTCAACAATAAATCCTCCCCACTGAAACTTGTATTCAGATCCAGTCGCACCCGGCTCTGGAAGACCGTTTGATTGGCATCGGATTGGGACTCTGCCAGATCATCCGTCAGGGCAAAAATCGCTTCTCCCTGTAGCTTGGTGGTGGTGGAGAACTGCTGGGCCACCAGGGTTTCTGTGCGATCCTCAAGATTGCTCACCTGACCTCGTAACAGGACTAACTCTGCGGCGAACTCATTCTGTAATCGTTGCAGGGCAATCAGTTCATTCTGGGTCAGCCGACCCTCAATATTTTCATTCAGTAACTCTTGAATTCTCTCCAGGCAGGCATTCACCCCGGCGGCGAATTCATAGCGACTGAGGGAACGGTTACCCTTGAACGTGCCATCGGGATAGCCCGCAACACAGCCGTAACGCTCCACCAGAGATTGCAATGCCTGAAATGCCCAATCTGTCGGTTGGACATCAGAGAGCTGGGACACAGAAGTAACCTGGGATTGACGCGATTTCCCCCGGCCTTCCTGGCTATAGCGTTGCAACTGGTTCAGGGTGTTGCCCTGGGTGGTGGAGGGGCGATTCACTGGGAGTTCTGTAACTGGGGGTTCTGTAACTGGAGGTTCTGGCTGATGGCTGGATTCTCCGGGGAGGGTCGAGGCCCCAACGTTACTCTCGTCCCTGGGGGTTATCAGAGGCTGGAATAGTTCAGGGTCTTGCTCTATGAAGGTGAAATCCGAGGCGATCGCTTGAATTGACTGGGTTTCAGCCGGGGTAACACCGGGAGCTAATACTGGCAAAACCAGAGCAGCCAAGCCCGAAGGCAGGAGCTTCAGGTTGGCCAAGCCCCAACGAACCGAGCACTGCCATGGAAAATGATTCACAAATTCAGACCCTTCCTCACGCAAGTTTCATCACAACATCCAGGCTGTGGCCAATCACCTGATACACCTGACGCTGCTCAAACAATTCTAAGAGATTCGGGTTAATTTTATGAGTTGTAGCCTCCTGACGAAGAATTTTCAGGGCTGTAATCGTCGGGATTCTGTGCTTGTAGGGGCGATCGCCGCCGTCAGAGCATCATAGACATCCGCGATCGCCATCATCTGAGCCTGAATTGGCACATTGGTAGACTTCAAGCCCTGGGGATAACCCGTGCCATCAAGCCGCTCATGGTGGCCATAGGCGATCGCAGGCACATCTCTAAGATCCTGAGTCCAGGGAATCTGATTGAGAAATTGATAGGTGTGAATCACATGGGATTCCATGACAAATCGTTCAGCGGGGGTGAGATTGCCTCGATGCACCTGGAGCTGTTCGATTTCTTCCAGTTGAATAACGGGCTGACGCTGGCCATCGACTTCCTGGTAGGTCAGTTCCGCTAGTTCCGCCAGTTCTGCCAGGGGTTCCTCTGCCATCACCTGGGGTTCATTCGCCACTAGGACTAGATTCCAGAGATAATGAAGCCGGGTGGTCGTAGCTTCGAGATCGGCATCGAGTTGTTCAAGTTGCTGGCAGTGGGGGCAGACCGTTGTCCCTTGAAGATGCTGGCTGATGTGTTGTTGTAGCAGTTGATACTTGGTCTGGAGACAATCCTGCTCCGCTGTTCGCTGGGCCAGGGTAAATCGATGGCGAATGATTTCTAGCTGTTCGGGATAGAGTTTCTTGGACTTTCTCAGAATGGCCTCTGGAACACCAATTTTGCCAAAGTCATGGAGTAAGGCCGCATAGCGAATTTCCTGAAATTGCCGTCCATCAAACTCAATTGACCCCAGATATCCGGTTGGAACTGTGTTCACCTCTTGCGCTAAGCGAACCGTCAGGGCTGCAACTCGCTCAGAATGACCAGAGGTGCAGGGATCGCGCTGTTCAATCGCCTGAACCGAAGCCCGGACAAAGCTTTCAAATAAATGCTCAATATCATCTTGAAGCTGGTTACGCTTAATGGAAACCGCCGCCTGGGAAGCCAGGGATCGCAGAATCCGTTCTTCCCAGTCGGTGTAAGGCTGGGTGTTCTCCAGGGTGTTTTCGGGGGTGAGAAGAATTTCGGGCTGAACCTTACGGTTGATCAGTTGCAGGATCCCTAGAATCTCGCCATTGTGGTTCTGCATTGGCAACACTAAAACTGACCGGGTGCGATAGTGAATGTCCTGATCAAAGCTCCGATCCAGTTGATAGGGCTCTTCGAGGGAGAGTTCATAGGCATCCGGAATATTTAAACTGTCCCCCGTCAATGCCACATATCCCGCCAGGCTTTTGGGCGTGAGGGGAATGGCAAATTCTCGAAACGACAAATCCGGCATTGAGACATTCTGAGCAATTTTAAACAGTAGCTTGGGCTGATCGTCACTTTTGTCAACTAAATAAACACTACCCGCATCACTACAGGTAATTTCGCGGCTTTTCGTCAAAATTAAATTCAGCAGTGATCCTAGACTTTTAGTGCCTGAAAGGGCAATTCCAATGTCTAGAAGTTCCTCAATTAAAGTGGTTCGCTGAGTGAGTTCCTGAAAAAATTCTGCGCTTTGAGCAACCATATCAATCAAGAAAAATAATAGCTTTTTAACATCTTCCTCAGATGGCCTGAATTTCCCCAACAACCCAATCAAAAGTGGCTAAAACTTTCCCCAGGGTTTGTTCATCCTGTAAGCCTGACAAATTAGCAACTGGATAACGAAACTCGGTTTTGTCAAAAGGCAAGGACAACCCAATCGAGCTCAGCTTATTTCTGAGCTCTAGCCACTTTTCCTCCTGGTCAAACGGCGCTTGAGTACCGTATTTATTGGAAGAAATTTCCAGGCGACCTGAAATATCAACTGCAAACAATTTATGGGGCTTGCGGTACTTCTGATTCACAATTGCCGTAAACCCTCCATAGATGTCCCCAGTGCCCCATTGAATATCTAAGGCAGCTTGCTGCTTGACCCAATCATGAATATGCCGAGCGGTATTGGCTTCGTCTGCGCCCAATCGAACCTGTAACTCATTAAAGAAAGATGTTTCATCCCACCGCCGCCGCTCTCCAGTTGCATTGGATTTCTTGAGTTGAGCTTCTGCAGTTTTGCCTACAATTCTAGGAACCAGGGTTTTGAGTCCGCTCTGACTGACATACTGCCTGATTTCTAGGGCCCAGATTTCCACCGGATCGGTTTGCTTATTGAGAAACTCAATCACTCGCCGCGATCGGGCCGAAATTTCATCCGCCACAAACACCAGACGGATTCTGCCAGCCTGAAGATTAGTCTTGACCTGCCGCCAGAATTGCTCCTCATCCGCTTCAGATCCCAAAAACTCTTCAAACACCTGCTCAGGGTCACGCTCCTGTTCACGACAATTGGCTTCAAATAGGGCGATCGCCGATTCAACGGGCCAGCAAATTCCTAGATTTGCTCCATAGTCGAGCATTTCCCCCACTACCCGCTGCCAGATCTCAGGACTAGCATTGCGCTTGACCTCGACTAGGGTAGGAATACCATCCTGATCCAAAAACAAATGATCCAATGACCAACGACTGCCCATGTCTTCCTCCACGGGAAAGGCGATTTCTCGAGAGATCAGCAGCCATCGCCGGGGAGTCCCCCGATCAATTTCATCTCCAGCCAGCAGGTTAGGATAGGTTTCCAGCAACTCCTGAAGCTGATCTTCAGAGTCGTAGGCCTGTTCCATCATCTCTACTAACTGATCGTCATCTTGAACCAGATAAATCCCGCCGCCCATAGTGCTTATTTTAATTTTTAATGGTTGAGTTTAATGGTTGATTTTTTGATGACGCTCTATAATACAGAGATTTCCAATCCCGTGAGGTACGGATTTGAAAGTTGGTCACCTTTCTAGTCTGCTAAAGTCAGGAACCTGGCTTGGATTCACGGTTCAGATATGATTGTTGTATCTCCTGCACCCTAGAATTTTCTGCAAATCAGAAACTTCTGATTTCAGTATCTTGGTCAAATTTTTAGATATTTTTATGATTGATTTATTATTGTTTATCATCGATTTTTACGGGGTATTTTAAAATGACAAGAAAGGATACGTAGGTGGTTGTAACTAATTGTCAAATGCAAGGAGGTCTGGGGCTTCGCCCCATGAAGGGGGCACTGCCTCCTTCACCCCCCATCAATCTTCATAAATAATTAGAATTGCGTCGAGCTGCTGATCAAGCGGCTTCGGTCAACAAAACTCACATTAAGATTCCAATGGAAAGATAGAAGTTTTAAGCAACACCATCCAATTTATCGGATAATAAATCCGACTTTTCAAATACTACTTAATCCTTCAGCCATTCTCCCGTGAAGACCTTTTGGGCAGGGCCAGTCATGTACAAATGTTGGTCAGTGGTAGACCATTCAATCTCCAGGCATCCCCCCGGCAATTCAACGGTGGTCTGGCGATCGCACCGCCCCGTCAGGACTCCAGCGACAACCACGGCGCAGGCCCCCGTACCGCAGGCTAAAGTTGCCCCCGCTCCTCGCTCCCAAACTCGCATTTTCAGAAAACTCGATTGTATCACCTGAACGAATTCAGTGTTGGTGCGTTCAGGAAACGCCGGATGATGCTCAAATTTGGGGCCAAGGGTGGCCAAAGGAATCGCCGCTACATCCTCCACAAAAGTGATGCAATGGGGATTGCCCATGCTGACACAGGTGACATTCCAGGGGCGATCCGCCACTGCAAAGGGTAAATCAATCACTTTTTCTTCAGGCCCCGCCAGAGTTGTGGGAATCTCACCCGCCTGCAGTCGAGGTAAACCCATGTCCACCCGCACCTGACCATCCGCCTGAACTTGAGGCACAATCACCCCCGCCAGGGTATTAATCCGATATCTGGCCAAACCCGATGGCGGCTTGAGATCGGCGATAAACCTAGCCAGACAGCGAATACCATTACCACACATCTGGGGCTCGGAGCCGTCTGAATTGAAGATCCGCATGGTATAGTCCGTATTGGTATCTCCAGCCAGAGCAAAAATCACCCCGTCTGCGCCAATCCCAAAATTGCGATCGCACCATTGAATAGCCTGCTCAGAGGTCAACAGGGGCTCGGATTGCTGGAGATTGTCGATCAGGATAAAGTCATTACCCAAACCGTGATACTTTGTAAATCTAATGGGTGTAAATCCACTGGGTGTAGACTGATACACAACTATCCCTTGCCCTCTCAACTGTTCATAAGACTTAGTTTATCAGAGCTGGGCCATACCTCAGGAATCTTCCATGACTGAAACGGTTTCTATGTCCGAATTTAATACGACTCTACCCAGTATTCGTCAGGTTCAAACCTGGATTAAAGAGAAGCGCTCGATTGAAATTAAGCTAGTGACCAGTGACACTCTGGTAGGCACTATCCTCTGGCAGGATCAGAACTGCATTTGCCTCCAGAGCAATCAGACTCAAGCCATGGTGGTTTATCGTCAGGCAATCGCCTATCTCAAGCCCCAGGGATGATTTCTCTGGATGGCCCCCGAAATTAAAATAGGTCTGCTGGAAAACAGCCGAGACGGCTGTTCCACAATTAACTCAATCAATACTAGGCCGCGTAGGTCGTTTCAGAATTCTCCGCTTGAACCGGGGTTTCAGATTCAGCTACTTTTGCCAGGGTTGGGACAGGAGAAGTCCGCGAGGTTTTTGGAATGAATTCCCGTCTAGCGCGATTCAGATCATGAAATCCCCCACACATCATCAAGCGATCGCCCCCCTGAAGGGTTAAATTGCGATTGGGCCAACGCAAGAACTTCTCCTCTCGCCGGAGGGCCTGAATTTGTACCCCATAGCGGGCCAGCAGGTCAATCTCCAACAGGGTTTGGCCGATAGCAGGGCTATTTTCAGGCAGGGTCAACCATTGACAGGAGGTACTTTCCACCGGAACTGCCACTTCTCCTTTGGCCAACTGATCGACAATGGCAATTGCCGCCGGTTCTCCCACCAGCAACAGCCGATCCCCCAGTTCCAGGCAGACCAGACCATCCGGATAGTCAATCTCCTCATCGGTACTCCGACGAATGGCCATCAAACTGGCCCCGCTGAGATGGCGCAAATTAGTCTCCTCAATGGTCATGCCAATCAACGGAGAGTCCTTCGGTAAGGTATACCACTTACTATTGAGATCCTGAGCTGCGGCTTTCACTTCTCTAGCAATCACCTCGGAAGGCTGCTCAGGACGAAGATCAAGATAATGGCTGCTACGAATTTGCTGCACCTGCTGTTGAACCTGGAGCAATGGCAGTCCCATTTTGAGTAAGACATGGGTGGAAAGCTCCAGGCTTGCTTCAAACTGCGGCTGAACGACTTCCTTCGCCCCCAATTGATACAACAGCTCAATATCCTTATCCCGATAGGCCATCACCGTCACATCTAGCTCAGGGGAAAACTCTAATGCCCGCTTCAAACAAAGCCGGGTCGTCATCGGATCGGGGAGAGCGATCGCCATTGCCTTGGCCCGGTCAACCCCGGCAGTCTCCAATACATGCAGACTGGCCGCACTGCCGTAAAGATAAGGAATCTGAGTATTCCGCAGCTCTTGAATCACCCGCTCCGAAAAGTCAATCACCACAATCGGATAGTCATGACTCTGTAACAATTGCACCAAGTTGCGTCCCACCTGACCATAGCCACAGACAATTACATGGTTTTGTTGGGGCAAATCCTCGGATATATCGATGGGGGCGGCGGATGAGGTAAACAGGAGAGAAAGCCAGGTCACGGTTTCAGCCCAGTCCAATAGCTTGGGAACCAATTGCAAAACAAATGGAGTCACCACCAGGGTGACGGCTGTGGTTCCCAGGGTCAGGAGATAAACAGGGCGAGACACCAATCCCAACGCCTGTCCAGCACTGGCCAGAACAAAGGAAAATTCGCCAATCTGCGCCAGACCCAGCCCAGCAATAATTGCCGTCCTCCAGGGATAGCCAAACAACCGGACAATCGGAGTCACAATCAAAGATTTGCCCACCAGTACCAGGAACACCAGCCCCAGGATCAGTTCTAAATGCTGCCAGAGGAATACTGGGTCAATCAGCATCCCCACCGCCACAAAAAATAGAGCGGCAAAAATATCTCGCAGGGGTTCCACATAGGTCAGGGTTTGATCGGCGTACTCGACTTCCGAAATCATTAACCCGGCCACAAATGCCCCCATCTCAATTGAGAAACCTAAATGCTCCGTCAGCAGGGCAATGCCCAGGCACAATGCCACCGTTCCTAGAAGAAACAGCTCTCGACTTTCTGTTTTCGCCAGGAACCTCAACAGGGGCGGAATCAACCAAATCCCAGCGGCGATCGCCCCCAAGGCAAATAAACTAATCAAGAGCAATGACCGTCCGACCGCCAATCCCAGGACATCTATCGGTTGATCTAGAGCGGGCAGCACCGCCAGCATTAATCCCAAAGCTAGATCCTGAACCACCAGAATCCCCAGCATCACCTGACCATGGGGAGTAGCGGTTTCGTTGCGCTCCATCAAAGATTTCAGGACGACCGCCGTAGAGGACAGGGATAGGATTGCCCCCAGAAAGATCCCCTGAACTGGAGAAGTCACCCACCCTAGGACAGCCGAAGTGACGGCGGTTAGACCAATTGTCAGGATAATCTGTAAGCTCCCACCCCCGAGACTGATTCCCTGAACTTTTCGCAGTTCTGCAAAGGAAAACTCCACCCCTAGGGCAAATAGCAAAAATGCTACTCCAAACTGAGCTAGGGTTTCGACTTGAATCAATTCTTTAATCAAACCCAGCCCCGCTGGCCCAACCACCATTCCACCCACCAGATATCCCAAAAGGGCAGGTTGTCTGAGAAGAGAGGCTGATAATCCCCCGACCACTGCGGCAGCTAGAACTAAAACGAGATCAACGATTAATCTGAAATCTTCCGGCACAGTGACAGCACTACTTTTTACAAAACGTTAAAAAACTTCTCATTTTAATAGGATACTAAATTGAAATTCAGATTGGGGGAGGGATAACCGTAGTCAGGGATTTTGAACCTCTTCCCCAAACGCTCTTGGAAGAATTCTCCAGTCAGGTCATAGAGCTTCATCTTCTGAACCTGCTTCAATCAACCTCCTCGGAGGGGATTGAATCAGTCGGGCGAGGAGTCTGACAAGAACAAAGCTGGTGACTCCAGGACAACTGCCTCAGGGGAAATGATCTGAGGGAACTGATTGAAAGTCCCCCGGCAATGGAGAGGTGTTAGACTCAAATCCTTGGTAAAGTTAAAGTCAGGTATTGGCGAGGAATTGGAGTTTGATTGGGTTGATTTTAAAGTTGGGGTTTGCCATTGGCCTGAGACAGCTGACTGATCTGATACGGCTTGGGTTAAATCGGATGTTGAATCGGGTTTGGCCAGGATTAATGCTAGCCACCTTCAGCCTGGTTGTCATTGTTCCTGTCGGACTCGCTCTTCAGGTTCAGGTTCGACCTCAGGCTCCACAATTGGGAGATACTATTTCTGTTGTGGTAACTGGGTTAAAGACTGATGGGGCCCCACCGTTATGATGGCTGGAAAAACCTATCCCAGCTTTCCCCTCGGCTCCAATCGGTTTCGAGCGTTG
>JAAURB010000070.1 GCA_012033335.1 Oscillatoriales cyanobacterium RM2_1_1 | reverse complement strand
ACACAGGGTAGTCATTCGGCGAAAGTTGCTTCAGTAGCGGTTTGACAATATTTGGGAAGGACAGTACCATTAGTTCACTATTTTTTGATTATTAGGAGGCAGAATACTACTTTCTGCCTCCTTTTTTGTGTCTTAAGCTTTCTTTCAACACTTCTGGTATTTTGGATATTCCTAAAAATATTCAGAATACTAATTCCAGGTAATTATTTTAGTTGTCGGGAAGACATTGATACATTCTGAAGTAATATCCTGAGACTCTAGATTTAGATCCTTCATCTTGAAAACAATTCTGACCTTCTAATTCTTGTGGAGCTGAAAAGTTAACTGTCCAGAGATTGAGTGGACGCGATATTGTACTGAGAACTTGATTCAAAGTTCTGACAGGAATCGATGGATCTCCAGATTTTTGAGCTAGCAGAAATTGGGGTGGTTTTCTTGTTGGTTCAAGCTGCTTTAACTCCCAGGCAATCCCCATCATTTCACCTATTTGTTCATGATTCTTGTATACGGTAGCAATCAAACTAGGAGTTGTTACGCTCAAGGTGGGCGCGATCGCTCCTGCGACTAAATCTGAACGGTCGGGTTTTTGATAAGCTAGATTATTAATCACCATCAAGCTACTGAAAAGTCCGGCAATCAGAATCAACCCGACTAATTTTCTCAAATGTTGAGGATTTTTTGGGGATTGCCAGACTAGCGATAGATAAACTGAAAATAAGCTAATCACTACTGGAAAATAAGTAAATTGATAGCGAGAAGCCAGGGTCAAATCAATTCTGAATCCATAGGTTGTAATCAGAAAAATCACCAAAATACTCAGTAATGTTCCGATTAAAATTTGTCGAGGCAAATCCCAGAAATGAGGAATGTATTTTTGACCTTGGACAATCAAGTAAATTCCTATTCCAAATAGGCTTAGCATTCCCGTAGCTGAAAATAAAGTTAATCCCAGAGATTGATTTTCAACCGGAAAAATCACAACCATTGTTACTATCCATACAAAGATTCGTAGAAGGGGTTCTATAAAATCCTGGGAAGGTTCCCCATAGAAAATCCAACTGATTAACCCATCATCTGAGCTGGAAATTTTGAACAGGATTGGTAGCCAGATCAATCCCCCAATCATTGATCCCACTGCTGCCTGACAAATTCCCAGCCAGGCTGGAGATCGAGGAAGTTTTAGCAGCCAGAACCACAACGTTACTAACCCAATTGCCCCTAAAACTACTCCGAAAAAAAAATGAACTGCAATTCCTAAAGTATTGATTCCAATCCAGAGTAACACGAACCAGGATGGCAAACTTTTCTGTTGCTGAACCTCTCTTAAGGCAATCATTAAACACATCAATGATGCCATAATTAATAGCATAGCCAGGGTATAATGACGAGCTTCCTGAGCGAGATAAACTCCAAACGGCGAAACGGCCATTAAAGCCGCCGCAAATTGCCCCACAGTCAAAGAATAAAAACCGATCCAACCCAAGCCAAACATCATAGGAATGGAGACCGTTCCTAAAATTGTACTCAGAGATCGCGCTCCCCAAATTGAGACAAACTCCCCCGAATTACTAAACAATTTAACCCACAAATGAGTTAGCATAAAGTAAACTGGAGGATGGTTACTTTCGGTAAATAAATGTTCTGAAACAGCCCTGAGATGAATCCCAGAATCCAATCTCAGTGGGGTCAACAAGGTTTCCAGTTCAATAAGCTGATCAAGGGGAATTCCTCGAAATCCATGACCCAAACTAAAGACCAACGTAGCAAACTCATCGCTCCAGATTGGCTTTGATCCTAGATGAATTAACCGCAGTATTAAACCTGTAGTGATCCAAAAAACCAAGAGAAAGCTATGGACTTTGAGGTTGCGATTCATATCAATTAAAAACTACGTTTAATCATTAAAGGTTGGCCTGGATTAAGTCGCTGAATTTGTGGCATTAAATCAATCCAGGGCTGAAGCTGTCCTGATTGAAATGTTCGACTCATCACCACATAAATTGAGGTTTGGGCACAATCAATTCCCGCACTGGTTACATCCTGCCAGGAATCAGCATAGAGATGATCAAGAATATGCCACTGATTATTCTCCCAGAGAAATTGACGCTTGAATTGAAAAGGGGCCAATTGTTTACCCGTAATCAATATTTTCTGCAATGTTTTGCGGATTAAGTCAGGAAAAAATCGCCCCACGCTTAACATGACTAGGCGCAATACAATTAATTTCCAGGGTGACATCTGAGTCTGTTTTGCCCAGCCCAGCCGTCCAGCAATTGTAATTTCATCCTGTTCCACTGTAATCTCATAGGGACTAACCAGATGCCCCACGGCATTTTTTAGATATTTCCCCTGACGAACTTGGAGGGAAATTTGAGTGTCAGAAATCAGCAATTTATTATCCCGAAATAGCTTAAAGACTCCTCCTTTGTTTAAGGCAATATACAGCTCAACATTGGGTCGCCGCTTGATTAAAATCTGAGCCTTTTTTAACCACAGGCTAGCCACATCTCTTGATTTCGGGATTGGACGTTCTGGAACAAAATCTCTCCAAGCTAGCAAATAATTCCACGTATGATGACCAATAATATGATCATCGGCATAACAGGGGGATAACCCATGATTTAAACCCTGTAAAAATCGGTCATTAATTCTCAGAGCATCGGGCAACCATTGTCCGACCAACTCAAATCCATGGGGAAAGAAGTTGTAGGTATTCCGACTGGTATATTCTCCACCATAGGTACCATCCGGATGGATAAAGTGAGCCGCCAGTTCGACCGCTTTGACCAGGGACTTTTGCAAGCGAGGATCGGGTCTGATGGCCTGCAAGCGGGCCAGACAGGAAATTGTCAGGGTTTGATAACCGGGATCGCACCCCTCATATTCTGTAAACCAACCTTCTTCACTTTGCCAACTGAGCAATTTTTCCAGTCGAGCCGCAATCAACCGCCGCCACTGAGGGGTCTGTAAGACCTGTCCCAGGCGTTCTAGACAGAGAATGATCAGCGCTTCATGGTTAGCTAACTGGCCACTTTCATGGTGATTGGCTAACCAATTAGCCCGACGCTCGAAAAATTGTAACGTTTCATAGTCCATCAACCCCAGGGCTACATAGCTCTCCAGGCAGGCTAATAAGGAAAAAGCCGTCGCTCCCGTTGCCCGCTCATAGGGGAAATAGTCATCACAGGAGCCATCGGGGTGGGCGGCGCGGACAGCAAATAGAATCCCCGCCTCCACCCAATCTTTGATTCGAGGCTGCTGATAGTAGGGATTGCCCGGTAAATCAGCCTCATAAGCCAAGGCCAGGGGCCAGACAAATTCCTGGGCCATGCCGCTGGGAAAATCAATAATTTTATAGTGCCAAAAATTGCGGTCAAAACAGCCGTAGGTTGGACTATGGGGATTTCGATCCAGCAGGGTCAAAATCTTGGGAATTTGGGCCAGAGCTTCTCGGGCAAACAGATCTTTACTAACGATAGAATTTGGCAATGGATCGGTTCCGTGAACACAACCCTTTATTCTAAAGTCCCATGATCCCTGTTCTGGGATCAAATTGGCGGCCAACCCTGAGATCTTCAGGTCAGTCCCTTCTCAGGGGTGTGACATATTGTTAAAATAAACTTTAGAATAAGCTTCTAAGACTAGTTCTGCAGAGCCAGTTCTGTGGAGTCAGATCTAGAGTTAATTTCGAGAAACCTTTAGTAAATAGGATTCAGGTTTATATGACCCCTTCTTTAATGAACTTTTTTTACAGTCTGTTGGCTGGAGCGTTGATTATTGTAGTTCCAGTGACGGTGGGCTTGGTCTTGATCAGTCAGAAAGATAAGATTATTCGCTCTTGAGCGTCTGGCATGATCAGCGTGGGTGAATACCTGCGTTTTAGTATTTGAATCGAATCCCGGAGATCATCAGGGATTGCCGGGAGATCCTTCAAGGTTGAGAGCCCAGGTTTCCCGAATTCCTTTCTCCGGGATCTTCATTGACAGCAGAATATTTTTTTTGTTTTAAAGTTCGTTTTAAAACTTTAGCTTTGAAACTAAAGTTTTAAAATGTATTTTAAAATCTGAGGCTAGAGATCAGAACTACAGATTCAGAGCTAGAGATTAAGAGTTGATAACGTTCTTCCCTGGGTTAATGCTGAACCTATTCCTGTAAGCTAAAGTTGAACCAGGGTTAAAGCAGACAAGAGCATCCACCAAGATTAAGCTTAGCGCCGGAGATTCAGGAGCATGGTCAATTTAGGATTAAATTTTAGTAGTTTGCTAGGGATTATCCTGGCAGTTTCTGGGGCTGGGCTATACTTTTTGCGCTCCTGGCAGCCCAAATTGGCGCGGGATCATGATATTTTCTTTGCAGCCATCGGTTTGCTTTGTGGGGGCATTCTGTTGTTTCAGGGATGGCGACTCGATCCAATTCTGGCATTTGGCCAGTTTTTATTAACGGGCTCAGCCATTTTTTTTGCCGTTGAGAGTGTCCGACTTCGGGGCGTAACTACTACAAAAGCCAGGGAACGGGCTCCAATCGTTGATGAGGAGCGCTATGTCAGTGATGTCTATCGAGTCGATGCTGAACTCGATGAAGATCTCGATGAGATTGAGCCTGTGGATCGATATACTCCGGCTTCCCGTCAGATTCGGGGTAGCCGGGAGGTACGTCCCGCCCGTAGTGAAGCCTATTCCGAGGAAGGTTATCGAACTCGGCCCACCAGCAGCCGCCGTAGTAACGTCGAACGCAGTAGCAGCGAACGGAACAGCCCTGAGCGCAGCATCGAGCGTAATGGCACTGAGCGGAGTCGTTCTCGGACTACTGCATCAGAGGATTGGGGTGAGCCTGCGATCATGGAGGATCGTCCCCCTCGCAAGCGTCGCCCTCGTTCTGAGGGTCGGCCCAGTGGGGTAGTCGATGACTATGACGCTTTAGAATCCGAAGATCGTCCATCTTGTGGTCGTCCCCGTCGTTCCGGCGATCGCCCAGAACCGTATCAGCCCAGCTATAACCCGGATCAATATCCCGCCCCTGAACCTAAACGGCAAACTCCACCCCCTGAGGATTCTCAGTACCGCTATTCCCCTTCTAGTCGAGAAGTGGTTTCCAGCGACTACGCTGAGTATAGTCCAGTAGACTATGATGAAGAATCAGATCGTTCAATTTAGCAGTCTCAGGTTGGGGTTAAGGCGACTGTTTTTATCGTTCCTGGGTTTTGTTATGGGAGTTTCGATGGGAGTTCCGATGGCGCGGGCAGAAACTCCTGTTATTTTAAATAGCCTGGTAACCGACGAACAGCCTGCCCTCAGCGGTAATGGTCGATTCCTCGGGTTCGTCTCTAACCGGGATGGTCAGCGGCAAATTTTACTGTACGACCTGCAACAGCGCAGGTTTGTTGACTTGCCCTTTCTCAATCGGCCCAATGCGATCGCCCAAAATCCAAGTCTGAGCTACAGTGGCCGTTACATTGTCTATACAGCTAGTGATGCCGGAGAACCTGATATTTATCTCTATGACCGTAAAAGTAACCGTTCTCGGAAAATAACCCGGCGATATCAGGGATGGGTAAGGCATCCCAGTATCAGTCCTGAAGGTCGGTACATCACATTTGAAACGGGTCGTCGGGGTCAATGGGATCTTGAAGTGATTGATCGGGGCCCCCGTATTGAATTGGACAGGATTCAAGATAATCTAGAGATGAAATCGGTAATGTAGTGTACTGCTCAGATTGATCGGTGGATAGCTGTCGTCAATATTTGATCTGGCTTAAAGTCTTGACCCTGTGCCTAATCCTGGGGTTAGTGACCGGTTGTGGAGGTTATCCGCGACTAGTCAATTATCCCTTTGGCAATAATATCAGCAGTCTCAACAGTTCCCTGACGGAATTGACACCCCAGATCACTCGGCAGTATTTAATCTTTGTCTCGGATCGGCAGCAGCATCAGGATATCTATCTCTACGATCTAGGGGCACGATCGCTGCTGGACACACCAGAATTGAATGCCCTCGATGTTGTTCCTGCAGATCCGGTGATTTCTGCCAATGGCTTGTATATTGCCTTTGTAGCCCTTCGAGGGGGCCAGTCAAATATTTATCTCTACAACCGTAAAACTCACCAACTCCGCAATCTCACCCAATCCCTGCTGGCGCAGGTTCGTCATCCCACCCTGAGTGCTGATGGTTCAATCATTGCCTTTGAATCCAGTGCCAATGGTCAGTGGGATATCCTCATCTACAATCGCTACGGCCAGCCTTTAGATTTTAATCCAATCCCTGATTAGTCAAACCAGCTCAATTCTAATGATTCTAATGGTGCTCAAAGACATCTTTGAACTGCAATAGATCCAGGGTGACTAGGGTCGGCAAACAGCCAAAACACTGCTGGGCAAGCTCCAGACGCTCTTCCCGTTCCAGCATGGCGGCCAGCTTTTGTTGAGCTTTGAGCAGGTAACGCACGTCATTGGCAGCATAATTCAACTGCTCTTCAGAGAGATTGCCAATGTTGCCCCAGTCAGAACTCTGGGAAGTCTTATCAAGTTCGACCCCCTCAAGTTCCTGAACCAGATCTTTTAATCCATGCTTCCCGGTATAAGTCCGAACCAGCTTACTGGCAATCTTGGTACAAAAAACTGGGTTGACTGCAATATTCAGACCGTACTTCAAGGTCGCCAAGTCAAACCGGGCAAAGTGAAATACCTTGAGGATCCCCGGCGCTTCCAATAGCTTTTTCAGATTGGGGGCTTGCCTCTGACCTCTCGGGATCCGAATTGCACTCACCTGCCCTCTAGGATCACACAACTGCACCAGACAGAGGCGATCGCGCCAGGGCATCAACCCCATGGTTTCGGTATCTACTGCCAGAGCCTCTGCCGTCAAGTAATCCGACAATAGATCCTCGGGTAAATCGCGATCGCAAACAGAGAATGAATTCATAAAAAACCTGAGTTCTGGCTACCGACTGTGGACGAAAATCTGAGTGAAATAATACTCTCCCTGGGGATTTCGAGCAACTCCAACCCCGGTCAAATCATACTCTCCCTTGATATTGCGGCGATGACCATCGCTTTTGATCCAGCCTTTGACGGCTTCTATTGCCGGATCGTTGTAGCCTGAGTTGAATGCTACATTTTCAGCAATTTGCTGGTAGGGAATGGATTGACCAATGATATCAGCCCGACGTTCAAAGCCAGTGTGTCCCATTGGCACTTGACCCCGGGCGATCGCCAAACTGTGATTTCGAGATTGCTGAGCGATCTGGGGATTCGACTTCAAGGGCGGCAAATTCTGGTCGGCGCGATATTGATTGACCTGTTGATAAATGGCTTGTTCCATCGCCGCAAAGTCTCCTGAACCAGTATCCGATCCCTTATTGGATCCCTGGTTAGATTCCTGGGCTAGGGATTTATTGGGTTGAGATGGGGTTTGTGATATGGGATTGGCCATTGATTCTGGGGTGATCGGAGAAGGTGAGGGTGGGCTTGTTCTCAACATTACAACGCAGCCCCCTAGAATAAGACTCAAAATGATGCTCGATGGCCAGATATGCACAGCCTTTGCTCCTCCATGGTAAATAGGTCAGTGGATTGTCCCTGTTATTGAGGCGTTGCTGAATAGAGTGCCCCCTGTAAACTGAAGGTCTTCTTGCGAGGTTTCCCAAGAGTAGAGTCATCCCCCTGCGCGAAGTGTCTCCTGTGGACATAGTTTAGGGGACTTAATCAATGCCATTATTTAATTCGGGTTATTTAATTATGGCTGCAATTGATTCTAGAGTGAACTAGGTCTTCAGAGATATAGCAATCTGGTTTGAACCATGGAAATGAAAACGACAGCACCAACAGCAAAGATGTTTTTGCCAGCAGATCATCAATCTGCCCACTATCCGGCTTGAGTCCATTACAGTCTCAGGAATCAGGGTTAATTGACTCTATCTTCCAGGATATTAATCTGGAGTATTAGGATAGAGGTATTGCACTTAAAACCCGGTGACTCAATGTTGCCCATCATTAATGAAGTTCGTTGATCAGGCTGAAATCTCAATTGAATCTGGTAAAGGGGGCGATGGCATGGTGGCCTTTCGTCGCGAGAAATACGTTCCTGCTGGGGGGCCAGCGGGAGGAAACGGCGGTTATGGCGGATCGGTGATCCTGGTGGCTGTCGATCACCTGCAAACGTTGCTGGACTTCAAATTTGCCCGTCATTTCAAGGCCGAAGATGGCAAACGGGGGGGGCCTAAAAACATGACTGGGGCATCCGGGAGCGATCGGATTATTCCAGTGCCCTGCGGAACCACTATTTACGACGCAGAAACTGGGGATTTGCTGGCAGATTTAGTCCTACCCCAGCAGAAATTTTGTGTAGCAAAAGGCGGCAAAGGGGGTCTGGGCAATCGTTTCTTTTTAAGCAATCAGAACCGGGCTCCCGACTATGCTCTACCTGGACTGCCTGGGGAACTGAAGCAACTGCGACTAGAACTTAAACTTCTGGCTGAGGTGGGAATTATTGGCTTACCGAATGCCGGCAAATCCACTTTGATTTCCTCCCTCTCCGCTGCCAAACCAAAGGTTGCGGATTATCCTTTTACTACCCTGGTTCCAAATCTGGGGGTCGTTCGTAAACCCACCGGAGATGGCACCGTATTTGCCGACATTCCGGGCTTAATCGAAGGGGCCCATCAGGGAGCAGGATTGGGCCATGAATTTCTCCGACACATTGAGCGGACACGAATTCTAGTCCATTTAGTGGACGTTACCGATGCTGATCCCGGAGAAAATTACCAGACGATTCAGCAGGAGCTCATGGCCTATGGACGGGGATTGAGCGATCGCCCCCAAATTGTGGCTTTGAATAAAGTAGATGCCGTAGATCTGGACGAAATATCTACCCAAGCCATGGTGAATCAACTGAATCAAGCCAGTGGATCTGAAGTTCTATTAATCTCTGCTGTGGCTCGAATCGGCTTAGATACCCTGATGCAAAAGGTTTGGGATTTATTAGATCAATTGCCGCCCCCCCTGGATCTAGAGCAACCAGAGGAACCCGTCCGGCTTTCTCTAGAGCTTTCGGAAACTCCCCTATTGTCCTCCAATCCGGACTACTGATAAAGCCGCAATACCGGGAATTCATTGGGAGTCCAATCGGATTGACCCAGTCGCTGAGTCGCAATCTGCCAATCCAGAACTATCAGGGTTCAGGACGAATCCATTCATATAGTTCCAGGCTTTCCGGCGCACAACTATGGCATCCTCCACATTGTTGGCTGGCCAATTTTCGGATTCGGCCTTTGCGGATCAGGGGCTTCAGCATTGCCCGTAAGGCATCAACATCCACCTGAAATCGATGGGCCAACTCTTCTAGAGAAGCCCGAGAACTCTGACGAAGATGACTTTGTAGTTGTTGTAAGATCATTTTTTTCTCAATCCTTGGGGTTGATCATTCACCGATCATTAATCTACTACCGACTCCCAAACGCTCTCTGGTCAATAGTACTCTGGGGTTGAATCCGACGGCGATCGCTGAATCGCTTTAATCCCCATAAGGTGCCCACCATAGCCAGAGATAGACTCATCAACCAGGCGATCCCGCTTCCCGGATGCTGGTTGAGGGTCATGAACTGATAGTAAAAAGTGGCCACCCAGTAAGCCAGCCCAGTAGTCCACAGGGCGACAAAAGCTGTCCACCCCAGGTTGGTTTCCCGGTATACCGCAGCGGTGGCAGAGACACAGGGAAAATAAAGCAGGACAAATAGTAAGAAGGCAATCGCGGCGGTTGTGCTGCCAAATCGGGATGCCATCTGCCCGAAGGTGGTGTAGCTTACATCCTGTTCCAGGGCAGCGACCTGCTGATCCCCTGTGCTCCCGAGAATGCCCAGACCTATCGGGTCAAGCAATTGATGGGTCAGGTCTGCCAGATTGGTCGGAATACTAGCCAACGCCTCACTGATCCCCCCCCAGAAATCAAAGGCGGCGGCAGGCTGACTGCTACCGGTAGCCTGGTCTGCCAATTGTGTGTAGAGGGAATCTAGGGTTCCGACCATGACTTCCTTCGCGAATACCCCCGTAAACAAACCGACAGTCGCAGGCCAATTCTCGGGTTGAATGCCCATGGGGGTGAAGACGGGGGTAACGGCTCGGCTAAAGGCACTGAGAATTGAATCCTGACTATTTTGTTTGCCAAAGGAGCCATCAACCCCCACTGAGTTGATCAACCCCAGGATTAGCACCATCACAATAATCATTTTTCCAGCCTTGGTGATAAAGGCTTTCAGTCGATCCCAGGCCCGAATCAATACCCCCTTAAATGTTGGTAGATGATAGGGGGGCAACTCCATAACAAAGGGGGCTGCTTCACCCTGAAACAGGGTTTTTTTCATTACTAGCCCGGTGAAGACCGCTGCCACCAGACCCAAAATGTAGAGCAAAAAGACAATATTCTGGCCATTGCTGGGAAAAAATGCCGCACAGAATAGGGCATAGACCGGGAGACGAGCTCCGCAGGACATAAAGGGGTTCATCAAAATAGTCATCAGGCGATCGCGGCGATTCTCTAAGGTTCGGGTTGCCATAATGCCAGGAATATTGCAACCAAACCCGACCATCATGGGCACAAAGGACTTACCTGGAAGCCCTACGAACCGCATTAATCGATCCATCACAAAGGCAGCCCGGGCCAGATAGCCAGAGTCCTCTAAAATGGCTAGGAAGATAAACAGAAATCCAATCTGGGGAATAAAGGTCGATGTGGTTTGAATGCCTCCCCCTACCCCATCAGCTAGCAGCCCGATCAGCCAGCCTGGAGCGTTGATCTGTTCTAGCAGATGGGCTGTTCCCCCAACAAAAATGGTGCCCACACCAATATCAAAGAAATCAATGAAGACTCCCCCAAGGTTAATCGACACTAAAAACATCAAGTACATGACTGCAAGAAAGATCGGGATACCCAGCCAGCGGTTGAGTACGACCTGATCAAGCCGATCAGACACCGTTTGTTTGACGATATTGGTGCGTTCTGCTACGTCCTGAATTAATTGCCGAATCCAGGTGTAGCGACTATCGGCAATCAACAAATCCGTATCTTCCCCCAGGGTTTGATGAATCCGATGACGATGGTGGGCTACGGAGTTCAGCATGTCCGAGTCAAAATGGGGGAGATGGCGATCGTCATATTGCAAGAGGTTCAAAGCAGACCAGCGAATACTGGAGGGTTTCACCCCCGATTGGGTTTCCAGGGCCGGAATCAGAGCAGCGATCGCCGATTCGATCACCGGCGGATAGGCAACATGGGCCGTCGGGAGCACGGGATGTCCCAGGGCATGATACACAGCATCGCGTAGTTGGGTTACCCCATCCCCCGTATGGGCGCACAGCGGAATTACAGGACAGCCCAAGCGTTGGGACAATAGATCCGGGTTGAGGCGAATCTGTCGTTTCTGAGCTAGATCCATCATATTGAGGGCAATAAGGATCGGTACCCCAACTTCGAGAATTTGGGTCGTCAGATACAAGTTCCGCTCCAGATTTGAGGCATCCACGATGTTAACAATCACATCGGCTTCATCCGCGAGCAAATAATCCCGGGCTACCAACTCATCGAGTCCCGTGGAGTCGTCCTCTGCATCCACTGAATAAACCCCAGGCAAATCGACAACGGTGATTGACTGACCTCGGAAGCGATAGCTGCCTTGCTTGCGCTCGACCGTCACCCCCGGCCAATTGCCGACCCGCTGATTGGCTCCGGTCAAGGTATTGAATAAAGTGGTTTTGCCACAGTTGGGATTGCCTACCAATCCGATGGTTGGTGATGTCATGATGCTACTCCTTCCATGGATTCAACCATCAAAGCATCAGCTTCATCTTTTCGCAGACTCAACCGAAAGCCCCGGACTTCAATTTCAGTGGGATCTCCTAGGGGAGCATGACGTTTGACTGAGATCTCAGCACCAGGGGTCAATCCCATTGCTAATAATTTGCGTTTGTAATGGCGGGCAGTCGGTTCATACCCCATCACCTTGAGCCTCGAACCAATGGCTGCATCTCGAAGTTTAAGGGGAATGATTGGGGATATTGCCCCAGGAATGGAGTTGACGAGGGCGGAGTGGGCAGGGTTCTCCAGGGATATCGCCCCGTCAATCACTTGAATCTGCTGAGCCATCTCTGCCCCCAAGCCCAGTCGCTGATCCTGCAGGGCGACAATGACGGAGCCCGTTGCGCTACAGTTTACTAACTCCAGTATCACTCCAGGCATGAAACCCATTGCCATCAAGCGGTTGTCAGATTCACCACAGTTCAAAGTGATAATCCGCACGCGATCGCCGACTTGAGCAGCGGCCAAGGGAAACATCAATGTTCTGAGGGTTGCAGGATCAACCGCTTCAGATAGATTTACCCTATTCTCAACCAGTGGGGCAGTCCGTTGATTAACCGGCTGATCAATCTGAGGGAACCCGCCCAAATAGACGAATGACTTCCAGGGATTGAGGGTGAGCCCTGACTCGCCGTGATTGATCAGATCGTCTCCGTCTTGCATATTTTTCTATTTAAGAACTATTATTTGCTGAGAACTATTCTTAATAAATACCATTTAGCTCTCTAACTTTCGATATCTTTTATCAATCCTTAAGAATCCCTCAAGGTTATCGGGTCAATTGACTCGGTCTATGATGGGGATAGTTCTGTCACTTGGGTCAGTCGCCTGATCTATTGCCAGCAATCCCTTACAGCACCACCAGGGTAGATGATCCAAAAACCCAGGGTCTATCTGTTCAAGAAAGGGCTGGGGGAATATGATGATTCCATCGCATTTAACGGTTCGGATTGTGTGTTTAATTGAGCGTTTAATTGAATTATGCCTGTGATTAAGTGCCTCCATGCCGCCATCCTGACTGCCAATCTAGAACAAGCGGATCAGTTTTATAGTCAGATTCTAGGACTGGAAACAGCCGAGCGTCCCCTGAATTTTCCTGGGATTTGGTATCAGGTGGGGGAGTTTCAAATTCATCTGATGCAGACTTCAACCCTGGTTCGTGACCTGGTTAATCCGGAAAAATGGGGTCGAAATCGTCACCTGGCTTTTGCGGTCACGGATCTGGAGCAATTAAAACAGCAACTCACGGCGCGACACTATCCCTTCCAATTGAGTTCGTCGGGGCGAGTGGCAGTGTTTGTTCAAGACCCGGATGGCAACATGATTGAGCTCAGTCAGGTTTGATGAAAATTGTGGCCTATGTCTACAGTGATCCACTGCTGGAAACCCCTCCAGAGCGGTCGATTTGGGGATGGGAAGTGGATTGGGTCTACCAGGATCTAGGAGGACGGCAGGCCCTCGAACAACTGTTTCAGGACTGCCAGACTGACCCCCCAGCTTACCTATTGCTGCGGCGGTTTGAGGAATTGGGGGATTCTGTACCGCAGGTGTGGGATCGCTTGGTTCAGCTAGAAGCCATGGCGGTTAAAATAATTGCCCTTGAATCGGCGGTAGAGCCTGATGATTCAATATTGACCCGGGCCGATCTGATCCAACTTCTGGTCACCATTCAAACCGAAGTTCAAACCCAACACCGCCGCCAGCGAATTGCCCGGGGCCATAGCAAAAATCGCCTGAAAACCCTACCACCCCCAGGAAAAGCCCCCTATGGCTATCGTCGTGGCAAGGATCGATATGTCCTGGATCGCAGCACGGCCCCAATGGTCAAGGATTTTTTTGAGCGGTTCTTGATTTATGGTTCTTTGCGGGGGGCTGTGCGTTATCTAGAACAGCGCTACGGCAAGAAGATCTCGGTGTCAACCGGACGGCGCTGGTTGACAAACCCCGTGTATCGGGGAGATTTGGCCTATAAAAATGCAGCGATTGTCTCCAGTACCCACGCCCCAATTCTTTCTAGAGAGGAGTCAGCCCAGGTGGATCGATTGCTGCGGCGCAATCAGGCGATCGCGCCTCGCTCTGCCAGTGCTCCTCGCTCTTTAGCGGGTTTGGTTTCATGCCAGGAATGTCAGAGCTTAATGACCATCAGTCGGGTAACCGCCTATCGCAAAACCCGGGAATATCTCTATCTCAGACCAACAAATTGCCCCCAAAAACCCAAGTGTAAAAGTTTACCCTATGAAGCGGTTTTATCCACTACGATTCAAAGGATTTGTCAGAATTTACCCCAAGCGGTTGATCAATTAGTTGATCAATTAATATTGCCCGACATGGGAAAGATCAAAGCCGGAATCCAGGGGCGATCGCCCACAAACAAGGAATTTTAGCTCAACTTCCTCAACTGGTGGAAACGGGAATTTTAGATCAAGAGACCCAAAATTTAAGGGCTTATAAACTGCGGACAGAGATGGCAGAACTTCAAGGTCAACTGGCTCAACTCCCCCCGGTAAATTTAAAAGAAACGGTTCAAGCTGTCTCCTTACCGCAATTCTGGTTGGATCTGGCAGAGACAGAACGCCGATTTTATTTCCGGGAATTCATTCAGCGAATTGAAATTATTCGGGATCGAGATCATCAAGCTCATTGGGATTTGGAGATTAAGTTCATTTTTTGAAGGAGAGGCTTCAAAGGACTTGAGTTAATAGGGGTGCAGCATTTAGCAAGGTTTGGGTGTAGGGATGTTGGGGGCGAGTGAAGATCGCTGCTGTTTCCCCAACCTCAACAATCTGACCCCCATTCATCACCGCGATCCGGTTGCAGAGATAGCGAGCCACCCAGAGATCATGGGTAATGAATAAATAGGTTAAATCAAACTCCTGCTTCAACTCCAGCATCAATTCTAAAACCTGGGCTTGAATACTGGCATCGAGCATACTGACTGGCTCATCGCAGATCACCAATTGGGGGTGAGTGATCAAGGCCCGGGCGATCGCCACCCGCTGCTGTTGGCCCCCGGATAATTGTTTGGGATAGCGGTCATAGTAAGTTTTAGCCGGGGTCAAACCGACCCGCTCTAGCATTTCCAGGACTTGAGTTCGGGCGGCTTGAGGAGTCACCAACCGATGAATCAATAATGGATCGGCGATTCCCTGACCCACGGTCATTTTTGCGCTTAAACAGGCATTGGGATCCTGGAAAATCATCTGAATTTGCCGACGATAGGGCTGCATGGCCCGGGAGGAGAGGGCTGTCAAGTCCGTCCCATTGAATGTAACGGTTCCGGCGGTGGGATGTACCAATTTCAGGATGGTTCTGGAGAGGGTGCTCTTGCCACAGCCCGACTCCCCCACCAGCCCCAAAATCTCCCCGGCATAGAGGTCTAAACTGACCTGATCCACAGCCTTGATTACCGGAGGTTTACCCAGGAATTGCTGCATCCAACCCTGATCCAGGGTGTAGTGTTGCTGAAGATTCTGAATTTGTAGCAGGGGTTGATCGGGGGCCATTTTCAGAGGGGGAACTTTGGTTGAAGCCTCAGGGGTCATGCCAGAATCTAACTCCAGGGATTGTCCTGAGGTTTTTAACTCAGCACCAGCATCAAGATGAATATGTAGGGCTGATTTGAGGAGGGATTTGGTGTAGGGATGCTGAGGGTTGCGAAAGATCTCCTGGGTTGGCCCAATCTCAACAATTTTGCCCCGATACATCACCGCAATCCGTTGACAGTAGGCCGCCACCATCGCTAGGTCATGGGAAATGATCAGAATAGCCGTGTCCCGTTCCTGACCCAGTCGGGTAAGTTCCTGAAGAATCTGGGCTGCAATTGTCACATCCAGACTGGTGGTCGGTTCATCGGCAACAATCAACTTCGGCTCCAGCAGCAGGGCCAGGGCGATCGCCACCCGTTGCCGCATCCCCCCACTAAATTCATGGGGATATTGAGACCAGCGATTTGCTGGAATCTTGACGGCTGCCAGGGTTTCCAGGGCTTTTTGTTTGGCCTGGGCCGTGGACAACTGGGGGCGATGGGCTTTGAGGGTTTTGATGCAATGTTGACCGATGGTCATCAAAGGATCAAGGCGGGTCATGGGATCTTGAAACACCAGAGCCACTGCCTCTCCCCGAAAGTGCCGCAACTCTGCCGGATTCATCTGCAAAACTGAGCGCCCTTCAAAGCGAATTTCTCCCTGAACCTGACTGGTGTCTGGCAACAACCGCATCGTCGCTCGTCCCAAAGTGGACTTGCCACAGCTTGACTCCCCCACTAGTCCAAGTCGTTCTCCTGGGCTCAGGATGAGAGACACATCATCTACAGCCCAGATGGGTTGTGGATTGGAACTGGGATAGGCAACCCGCAGATGGTCAATCACAAACAGGGAATCAGCCATAGGGGAAAAACTCGACAGTTGATTACTCCGACCTCAAACTCAACTGATGGATTCAATTGATATCTTCAGTCTATTGTTCAAGGTTTCCCCTCAGTTGACAAGCCTTAGAGCGTTTCAAACGCTGATCAAGCGGCTCAGGTAAACTGAACCGACGACGAAGCCTCCAACTCTACAAATCCGACTGTTCCAATCGCCCCTTAAACTCATTCCCTAGCTAATGGCCTGAACCGGCATGGGGGAAACCTGGCTATTCAACTTGGGGGATCGAGGTTCGAGCTTGAGAATTTCCAGGTTCAAGCGATAGCCGACATTTCGCACAGTTTGAATCAGATTAGGCTGGCGGGGTTCCGGTTCAATTTTCTTGCGGAGGGATAAAACATGGGTATCGATAGTACGGGGGTTATCAATGGAGTCAGGCCAAGCCCGCTGCAACAGCTCGGAGCGACTCAAGGGCTCCCCTTCGGCTTGAGCTAAAACATACAGCAGACTATATTCTTGGGGTGTCAGCTCAATCACCGCCCCCCGTAACTTCACCCGGCGCTGCACTAGGTCAATTTTTAGGATGCCATAGTCTAGATTGCTCGGGGGAGAAACGGTTCGGCTGCGACGCATCAGGGCTTCTACCCGAGCCAGAAATTCGTGCATTCCAAAGGGCTTGGTTAAATAATCATCGGCCCCGGCTTTGAGCGATCGCACAATATCCGCCTCAGACTTATGGGTGGAGAGGATCAGGACGAGGGATTGACCCTGAGATTCCAGCCACTTACAAAACTCTAAACTATTCCCACCCGGCAGTTCCCCATCCAGAATAAACAGATCAGGTTGATAACCGTAAAAAACGTCCCGAGCTTGATGAAAATCAGCAGACTGATAAACACAATAGCCCGTCTGCTGCAAATGCCAGCCTAACAATGAACGGAGATGTGGATTTCCTTCAACGATTGCAATACAACCAGATTCCACAAGCGCTAGAGTCCTGTAATAATATTAAGTTTAAGGTTAGCAGAGCCGATCGATTTTGTTTTGTAACCAGGGCTACCCGCTCTGCATTTCAGGTCTTCGGGGAACATTGCCCAGATCGAGGAAGACGTTAAAATAAGGGTGGATTTTGGGCATATTAAATCCAGGGTCTCAAAAGTCCAGATATTTAAGGAGTGGCCTGATTAACTTTGCATTAACTTCGAAATAGTTTTGCATTAAGTTTGGATTAATTCTGAGAAGGGTGAATTTTTTTAGCCCCGAAGTCAGATTCAGCCCGAGAACGTTTATCATGATCCCCTACAGGAAAAGATAATGAAATCGGCCACTCTCATCTTCAAAAAAGCTGAGCTAGAATAGAAACTTAAGTTCTCCCCCTAGCAGGTATGAAGCGATCCGAACCCAAAAGGTAGACCACAAAACTCTCAGTTCAAAATGGCTTGAATTGATAAACTCTCATACTTTACGAGGTTAAAACCATGCTTCAAGATGCTATCGTTATCCGCCACTATCAAAAATTAACCGATACTCTCGTCGAACTGTGGAATCGAGGATATCGCTACGACGATCTGCGGCTCTATGTAGACGGCTACCTGGCGGCCCTGAGAAATACCAATGCAGTTGAGCCCCACATGATTCATCGTTTGGAGGAAGAGACCTTCCGTTACATCTATGATCCCTCCAACTTCGAGCTTCAACCCCTACCTCAACCTGAGGCAGATTATTGTTGAGTATCGGCTGTCGCATCTAAGGCGAGTCATGAAGAACTGCTGAACTGCTTTAAACGTCACGCTTTGCTGTAGACTTTTCCCCGCCACTGAATTGAGCGTTGACCCGCCGATTGCAATAGGCGAACTACAGCTAGGGGATCAGCTAGAGGAGATAGCCAGAACGCCCAGCTCCCGGGAGATTGGGCAAAATCATAGGACGGCAGAATTGCCCAGTTCATCCCGACTCTTGTCAAAAACAGCATCCCATTCACGGCAACCCATAGCCAGAACAGGGGATTAACTGGCGAGAATTGCCAGATCAAGACTAAGGCGATGATCAGTACCACCATGGGTAATCCCTGTACCATCGCCAAAACCCACAAATCACACCAGAGCTGCGGTTTAGATGAGGCATCTTTCAAGTCTAGCGATCGCCCCCAACCGTTCCAGGTATCCCAAAAACCATCATACATTCGGACTTTGAGCACCTCTGCTCCGTCCAGGAATCCCACTTCAAACCCCTGACTGGCGGCATAGCGAGCCAGAGTCACATCATCACAAAAAGAACTGCGGGCGATTTCATAACCCCCTAGGGTTTCGAGAACTGAACGGCGACAAAGAAAGCATTGACCATTTGCCATGAGCCGTTCCGGACTGGCAGATTGAGTGTCCGGGGGGCCAAATCGATAAATTAACGTGATTAATAATGCTGGTTGTAGCCAGATTTCTCCCGGATATTTCAGAATGAAGCGACAGGAGAGGGAAACCAGATCATACTTTCCCGCGATCGCGGCTTTAACCACCGTGGCTGCTAGTTGCGGATCGGGCTGAGTATCGGCATCAATCCCCAGAATCCATTCACTTTCTGGAGAACTGGTGAGAAATCCAGTTTGCAGCGCCCAGGGGCGACCCACCCAACCGGGGGGTAGGGAATCATCGGTGATCAACCGAAATCTGGGGTCGGATTGAGCCATGGCCTTAACTAAATCCTGGGTTCCATCCTGAGAATGGCTATCGACAACAATAATCTCTCGCACTTCGTAGCTTTGCCGGGTGAGCCCATTCAGGCAGGGGGTAATCCGTTGAGCTTCATTCAAGGTGGGCAAAACAATACTGACGGCTCCCACCAGGTCTGGGGTTGGAGATTGCAGGGGCAATCGGGGCTGACGATTTAGCCCTCGGAAAAGTCGAGATAAGACAATCGCAGTGGCGGGCAATTGCAAGAGCAATAAAACCGTTGAAAATAAACCCAGCCAGAACTCAACAGAATCATGTGTCGTCATTTACATTTGTGTAGTGCTAATGGGGCCATGTGCCATGTGCCATCTCCGAGGTTAACCCCGAAGTATAACTCAGGGTGCGGGTACAGTTTACTGGAAGTTATTGTCCGATGCAGCAGATTTGATGAATCCGGGGGACAGGGAAATTGTAAAATAAAGGTTAAGCTATTTGTCGCTGTTCTACACCAGGTATTAAGCATGACCGCAGCAATTCCCCAATCCACCTCACCCATCCCAGAATTTTGTCAAGGAATTCAACACTTCAGCGAAAGCTTCCCTGATTTTGAGCGCTATGGCAAGACCCCTATCATTGCAGAGGGAGAGTCAGCCATTGCCGACCCCAGCAAGATTAACGCCGCCTATCAAACTCTGTTGATGGCGGATGCCCTGCGATATTTGACTTTACAAGTAACCGGCAGTAAGGCATCGGGACACCCGGGGGGATTTGCCAGTCAGGTTGAGGCTTATGCTTCTCTGGTGATGTTGGGCTACAAAAATATTATGACCGAGGTGGGCCATCATGCCCCAGGATTTTATAGTGCCATGTTCCTGGATCAGTCCTTGGAGAATATGGAAATCTATACGGTTCAGCAGTTGCGCGATCGCTTTCGGGAGCAGCATGGATTGTTGGGGCATCTCTCTGGTTTCATTCCAGGGCTATTGAATCCAGCGGGGCCATTGGGTCAGGGTCAGCATTTTGCCATGGCGGCAGCTTTACTCCATCGCCAGACCTTGTTTCCCTTTACCCTGGGGGATGGGGGTATGGGAGAACCTTATCCCATGAGCGCAATGTTACACTTCAATACCGCTTTTCCAGAAGTGACTAACTTTTTGCCAGTGTTGGTCTGGAATGGCTACAGTCAGGAACACCACAGCATGGTGTCTACTAAGTCCAATATGGATATGATTTCCTACTGGAAAGGCAACGGCTTTGCTGAGGTTGTGCTAGTGGATGCCAAAGACTTTGACGACCAAGACCAGTCAGGGGACTACGTAGACAGTACCCGGTTCTCCCTGGAGAAACGACTGGAATTCACCCAGGCGGTTCTGGAAAAATGGATCGGGCGGCCCAATCTGCCCTAAGTGGGAAACTTACGGTTTTCATCATCAAGCAGTTAAAAGGGGCTGGGGTACATGATCGGGGAGCAAAATCCCACAATCTATACCCCAAAGACACCCTGGATAGTCCCCACATGATCGAGGCGCTCCAGGGTCGGGCCTTACCCCCCAAAGCCTGGGAACTGGTACGTACCAATGCTGTGCGGGCCGGAGGGGCCCCGCTGCTCAGACCGTCGTTACGGAGTCTGAATATCCGCTGCCAGATCTGGGGCAACTGCCCCTGACTGAATATCCCGTTGGCGGCGACAAGCAAGTGGCTACAACCGCCATGGGAGCAATCGTTGCCCATGTGGGCCAGCAAGATACCCATTTTATTGTGACGAATGCTGATGGTAATGCTGCCTCAGGGATTAGTAACATCAACCAGGCATTGAAAATTATTCACCCTACTCCTGACGATATTTACTTTCAGGGGCCCCAGGGTCAGGTCTATGAACCCCTGAGTGAAGATGCCTGTGCTGGACTGGCGGCGGGTCTGGCTCTGATGGGAGCGAGAACCCTTTGGTGTTCCTATGAGTCCTTTGCAATTAATGGTTTACCGATCTGGCAAACAGTAACCCAGGCCATGGCTGAGTTGCGCCATCTCACCCCATCAACCGTCACCTTATTCACTGCTGGGGCCCTGGAACAGGGTCGCAATGGCTGGACCCATCAGCGCCCTGAGATTGAGGCATATTTTGCGGCCATGTTGCGAAATGGTAATGTCTTTGCCTTGTTTCCCCCGGATGCCAACAGCATTCAAGTCTGTTATGAGTGGGCTTTAACCACCAAAAATAAAGGAATTACAATCATTGCCAGCAAATCTCCCCTACCCATTCGTACCACCTTTGAACAGACTCGCCAGGGCTTGCAGGATGGGGCAATGATTTTACAGGAGTTGTCCGGGGAGCAGACCGTTGTTTTTGCTGTGATTGGGGATATGACCTTGATTCCAGTCTACGAAGCGGCAGAACAATTGCATAGCCAGGGTATTGGCTCCCGAATTGTCTCCGTGGTCAATCCCCGGCGGCTCTATCGAGCCAGTGATGTGGCCTGGGATACCTGTTCGGAAGCGGATGGTGAGTTTACCAGTGATGCCGTGTTTGATACCCTGTTTGGGGGAGATGCCTTAATTGGGGTGACGGGGGGAGCTAGCTTGATGCTGGAATCGATTATGTTGCGGAGTCCCCTGCCCCGGGATACCTTCGCCTGGAAACGGGGGGAAACGACCGCCAGTGCGACTCAATTGATGGGATTTAATGGATTGACTGCGGAAGCGCTGACCAAACGGGCTAAGGCATTGTTGCAGTAGCTCTAGTTTTGGGCGAAGTTTTGTACCGCAAGCAATATCTTCGCCAATCCGCCTGAACTTCAGTTACTCTACCTAGTTACTCTACATAGTCAAACAATACGGTATTCAGATAATTCTCTGCCCACTCTGGGCCGAAGGCTTTTTCTAAAACCCGCCGGGTTTTGTCGTTCCGTTTTTGCTGAGTTGAGTAATATCGCTGGGCGGCCAGAATTTGTAGTTGTTGGTCTGGCGACACTGGGGTTTGGGCCAAGGCATACTGACAGTGAACTCGCAGATAGGACTCGACAATTTCTAGAAATCTGGTCTCTTCCGCTAGATTCACGGGTCGGACAAACAGGCAAAACTCGGAGAAGATATCTCCCCAGGCTGGAATGTCTCGCGGTTGAGTAAAATTCTCAAGGGGTAGACTGGCCAATTGAGACCGATAGGATTGGGGCAGAACTCCCTCTGGCAGGGTCGGTGAGAGATCGGCGATCGCCGCACTAATCTGTGCTCGCCCCCCCACTAAATCGGTGCCAAAGGTAGGCAGGGCATAGTTAACCCGGGGAAACATTACGCAATGGAGGATATCCAGGCTCTCCCCTACCTTCGCCAGTTCCAGGTGTAGCTTGCGAAACTGAGGGGTCTGATAGCAGCGATTTTCAATGGTCAGCTTTTCTCCTTCTAATCGGCCTTCCACATATCCCAAATCCCCAGGTAATTCATAGGGATCAAGCGTCAGGCAGTCACTCCAGACACCCTCGATCCGATTGGCTAGTTTGCGGATGAGGGGGTGCTGTTGTTCTCGCAAGGAGGAAGTTGAAAGATTTGACATTGACCAGGGATGAATTGAATGATTAATCTAGACCATTTGTAGACTATTTTAAGAAACTAGATTGCATTGTTCTGAACCTGATCCAAAACCGTAATCCACTGTAACCAAGTGAAAAGCAATTAAAACCAATGGTTAAAATTAACGGTGCTGTTGATTCTGAAGACGAAGTCAGGGGGGTACTTCGTTAGATGCTTCTGTTGTTAGCCTTCGTTGTTAGCATTCTAAGGTTATTGTCGATTCCCCAAATATTCACTTAGGTTAGATTAGACTATGCCAAAATTTTTGTTATGAAAAGTTTAAAATAATACCTTAGAGTTAAGCATATCATTCAAATAGTTTTAGGGAGGCGGGCGTATGTTTGGTTTGGGATGGGCCGAGGCAGGGGTTGTTCTAGTGGTAGGGCTGCTCATTTTTGGCCCCAAGCGGGTTCCAGAGCTAGGGAAGACTCTAGGGCAGGCATTGCGAGGGTTTCGGAATGAACTTAAAAATCCTACCTCAGACTCAGAGTCAGATCATTTAGAGTAGTAGATCAATATCCAGTTCAATTTCCTGAGTTAACTGCGTCACGTTCAACCAAATTGATCGGGCAGAATTACGGGTTTGTCAATACTAAAATCTGAAAACATCTACGACAGAGAATTAGACTTAAGCGGGCCTTAATCCTTGCGGAACCGCAGGGGCCATTGCCGTTTGAGGAGAGAGATTTTCTGAAATTGGATTGCGATCTTCAATCAAACGAATCGCCCGGCTGACACTTTCAGGCAAGATCACCACTAATCCCCCTGTATGAGCTCGATTCAGCGCCGTGTTGATAGCTTCAATTTCATTTAGAATCGTTTCATGCTTGACCCGGGGTTCAGAACTATGGCTGACCACTTGTTGAATCCCTTCACAAATTAAGCTTGCTCCTGTCCCCCGTTGACGGCCTCGATTGTCGTCATCCTCTTTGACAATAATTTCATCAAACATCTCCGCTGATAATCGCCCCAGGGTGACAAAATCCTCATCCCGGCGATCTCCCGGCCCCCCAACCACTCCAATCCGATGACCGGGCCAGTTTTTGATAAATCCTCCCAAGGCTTCATAGCTGGCTGGATTGTGGGCATAGTCTACCAGGGCATGGTATTCACCCATATTAAATAGATTCATCCGACCCGGCGTTTGGGCAGAGGAGGCCACAAAGCTGGCTAATCCCTGTTGGATGTGTTCAATCTTGACTCCCTGAGCAAAGGCGGCCAGGCAAGCCGCTAAGGCATTAGCAATCATAAAAGGTGCTTTACCTGCCATGGTCAAGGGTACATTCACAGCCCGCTCGATCCGCAGCGTCCAATCGCCCTTGAGAATTGAGAGGTAGCCATTTTCATAGACCGCCGCTAGTCCTCCTGCTGCCGTATGGCTAAGAATAATTTCATTCTCTGGATTCATGGAGAAATAGGCCACCTGAGCCTTGACCCGTTCAGCCATTGGGGCCACCAGGGGATCATCTGCGTTTAAGACCGCATAGCCTTTGGGCATGACTGTTTCTGCCACAACACTCTTGACCTTGGCCATTTGTTCAATCGTATCAATATCTCCTAGCCCCAAATGGTCAGCCGCCACATTCAGAACTACTCCAACCTCACAGGAGGCAAATCCCAAACCAGACCGCAAAATTCCTCCCCGGGCTGCCTCTAGAACAGCAACCTCTACGGTGGGATCGGAGAGAATCAAATGGGCGCTCTGGGGCCCCGTATTATCTCCTGGCTCTGCCAGATAATCTCCAATATAGGTGCCATCGGTGGTAGTGTAACCTACCATCTGGCCTGTTTGCTTCATGATATGGGCCAGTAATCGGGTGGTTGTGGTTTTCCCATTGGTTCCGGTGATAGCCATAATCGGAATTCGCGCAGGCTGACCTGGTGGGAACAACATATCCATTACGGCCCCCGCCACATTTCGAGGCAAGCCCTCACTCGGAGAAACATGCATCCGGAACCCAGGAGCGGCATTAACTTCCACAATCACCCCATCAATCTCCCGCAAAGGCCGGGTAATATCCGGGGTAATCACATCAATTCCGGCAATATCTAGGCCAATAATTTTCGCTACACGACTGAACAACCAGATATTTTCCGGGTGGACAATGTCGGTTTGGTCAATTGCACTGCCCCCGGTGCTAAGATTTGCTGTGGCCCGGAGAAAACAACGCTCTCCCTCTGGCAGCACAGAATCCAGAGTATAGCCTTGCTGAGCCATAATAGACAACACCATTTGGTCGACCTCAATCCGGGTCAGAACGTTATCATGGCCTGTGCCTCGCCGGGGATCAAGATTGGTGATTTCAATCAGTTCACTGATGGTTGAGCGGCCATCTCCAATCACATGGGCCGGAGTTCGTTCTGCCACCGCCACAACCTTGCCATTGACCACCAGCACCCGATAGTCACTGCCTTGATAAAATCGCTCAACAATGACACTGCGAGTCTTAGAGGCTTCGCTTGCCTGGTCATAGGCGGCCCCAGCCGTTTCCCATTCGGTAATATTCAGGGTAATCCCACGACCGTGATTGCCATCAAGGGGCTTAATTGCCACCGGATAGCCTCCCACATAATTAATGGCCTCCTGCAGATCCTCATGATAGCGAATGACCGTACCAATCGGAACCGGAACCCCAGCTTTGTGAAGCATTTTCTTGGTGCCTTCTTTGTCGCAGGCGAGCTCTACCCCAAGAATTCCCGTTTGCCCGGTCAACGTTGCCTGAACCCGCTTTTGATAAATCCCATAGCCAAACTGAATCATGAAGCGAGTGTCAAGTTCCAAATAGGGCAGACCCCGGGCCTCGGCTTCGGCAACAATGGCTTCTGTGCTCGGGCCCAATCCGCTTTGGGCCCTGAGCTCCTTGAGATCTTCTAAATCCTGGGTGAGCTCTTCGGGGGAATAAGTGCCGGTATTAACAATGCTCTGACACAACCGGACTGCTGCCCGACCCCCATAGCGTCCAACATGCTCACTTTCATATTGATAAACGACCTGGAAAACCCCAGGGGTAGACGTTTCTCGGGTGCGCCCAAAGCTCATTGGAGTTCCGGCTAAGGTTTGCAACTCCAGGGCGACATGTTCGATCACATGGCCCATCAGCGTTCCCCGCTGCACTCGGCTTAAAAACCCTCCCCGGTTGCCAACAGAACAATAATGCTCCACCAGGCTCGGCAATACATTGACTAATCCTTCATAAAAACCTGGAATATCTGAGGTGTAGCGCTCTGTGAGATCTTCTAGATCGAGACGCATGACGATCAACTTGTGTCGTCGAATGCTCCAGTAGTTAGGGCCACGTAAAGTCTGAACTCGAAGGATTTTCATACTGGGTTGGAGGAGGACTGCCTAGATGTTTACCTGAATTTTCAAACCTGAACTTTCAAACCTGAACTTTCAAACCTGAACTCTGAAGAATGTTTGTCTAGCGTAATGATTACTCTATCCAATTTCAACCCTGGAAATCCCCTAAAACTGTTCCTAGTGAACAGTTTTACAATCCTGTTTTCCCTCTAGAAACGGATCGGGAGTTTGATCTATTGATCTTAGGGCCTGACTCAGAGATTTGTACTCAGAGATTTGTACTCAGAAATTTGTACTCAGAAATTTACCCTGCGTCCTGGCCCCAAACATTTACCCGGAACTGTCCGCGCTACTCAGCCATGTTTTCAAGATAACTCTTTCGACAAGGGATTTCTGGGGGCTGCAATGGGTCTATGGGAGCGGAGATTGTATGAGTCTCCATGGGACAGAACATGGATTTTGAGATTAAACAAACTCAAGGGATCCGTGGCTCCAACCTCATGGGCGTTGGTATGGGACATCCTGCTGGTATCTACAATAGTAACGCTGCCCTTACCCACCACCCGGAATCGTTTTTCCGCTTCAAACAGGGTGCAGGTATCTTCATCAATTCCAATGCCAGTACAACCTGGATAATAGGCCACCGCGCTCAATAATCGGGCCATACGATTGCGGTTGCAAAAGTGTTGGTCAACAATAATATCAGGTACAATCCCGAGGCCAGTCGTCATATCCACCAGGGAACGATTGGGTGACTCGCCGCTGCCTCCCCCAGCAATCATGTTATGGCTCATGACTGCGGCCCCGGCACTGGTTCCAGCCAGAGCAATTTTTCCTTGTCTTGCCGCCAGACGAATTTTATCCATCAGAGTTGTGTCTGCCAGGAGACTATACAGCCGCAATTGATCCCCGCCGGTCAGGAATACCCCCGTACAATCCTCTAAAAAACTGTGTAATTCTGGATTTTCGCTCTGATCTCGCTCTCGAATATCGAAGATCCTAATGGCTTTAGCGCCCATCTCCTCAAAGATTTTTTGATAGCGATCTCCTTGAATGGCAGGCTCTCTAGACGCTGAGGGAATAATTGCGACTTGAGCATCAGACGATCCGGCGTGGTTAAAAAAAGTTTGAAGAATTTCCCGTCCATGTACTTTATCTTCTGCTCCGCCAATGATCAGAATGGACGTTTTCGTTTGGGGGGAGGTCATCTGTATCTGTGTCGTAAGGAATCAATCAGTTGCCAGGCAATTTACCAGGCCCTAAAGTGTAATACAATACCCTTCGCAAGAGCTGTCCAGATAGTGCCGCTTATCATACAACATAGACAGTCTGAAGCGTTAATTTGATCTCTTCAGATCTTTTCGATTTTCTCTCTGTATTACAGCGTTTCTCATGCTGCTAGAGTACGAGAATTGATGGGCAGTGCGCCACCAACTTCCAAATTCGTGCCTCAGGCGATTGAAAATCGCTGTAATTTAGTTATTGTATTAGTTTAGTTGATTAATCAGTGCGTTTTGACATCATTACTCTATTTCCTGATTTTTTTACCAGCCCTCTGAGTTCCGGACTGCTAGGGAAAGCGCTGACCAAAGAAATTGCTGAAGTCTATCTGACAAATCCCAGGGACTTTACCACCGACAAACATCACAAAGCCGATGATGAACCCTACGGCGGCGGTGTGGGGATGGTGCTCAAGCCAGAACCCATATTTGCAGCGGTAGAATCGCTGCCAGTGCTGCCGCGACGGCAGGTTATCCTCCTGACTCCCCAGGGAGAAACCATGACGCAACCGATATTCAAGCAATTAGTACAGGACTTTGATCAACTAGTGCTCCTCTGTGGCCATTATGAAGGGATTGATGAGCGGATTAGCGCCTTGGTGACTCGCGAGATTTCCCTGGGGGATTTTGTCCTGACGGGGGGTGAGATTCCGGCGATCGCCCTGATCAATGGAGTGACCCGGTTACTGCCTGGGACAGTGGGTAAGGCCGAATCCCTGAAGGCGGAGAGCTTCGAGGCGGGCTTACTGGATTATCCCCATTACACTCGACCGGCTGAGTTCCGGGGAATGAAAGTGCCGGAGGTATTGCTCTCTGGTAACCATGCAGAAATCAAGCGCTGGCAAGATCAACAACAACTCCAGCGCACCCGCGATCGCCGTCCCGATTTACTGGCAAAATTGGGCCTGGATTTAGAATCAGATCTGGAGAATACCGGCTCAAATTCTGAGGATAAATAATCTGGAAACAGGACTAAGGATGATGGATTAAGAATACAAATCTCGGCTGTTTCCCGGCAGGTAAGATGGCTGCACTACAAGATTTGCATCTTGTTTGCAAGAGGTTCCTAGACATTATTGCCTGAGAAGACTTTCAGAACCTTCTCAGTCCCGCTTCAGGGACTCTCTCCATACTTGAAATCATCAGGCTTGAGATCCTAAAGCTTGAAATCCTCAAACCTGACTTCAAGCCCTAAATCAGGAGTTGATTTAATGAATTTTAATCTAGTTATATTTGCGATCGCCCCCTGTTAAGCCTAGGACTGATAGCCAATCTAAAGTGGAGCCAAAGTCCTGAAATTAATCTGGATTTGCAGC
>JAAURB010000069.1 GCA_012033335.1 Oscillatoriales cyanobacterium RM2_1_1 | reverse complement strand
AGCTTTCCTGGGGGCAAAGCCCCAGACCCCCTTCTGTTTGATAATTAATTACAACCATCTACTTACTATTTTAAGAGCAGGTTATCCTACCCTTTAGGAAGCCTTTAGCTATGGGAAGCAAGCTATGGCTCAATCCAATCCGTGGCAGTTTCAAGCAGGGTTATCTATAGAATAGGCAAGGTTACAGTATAGAGTGGGTCAGAGAGGTTCTTCTCTTAATTAGACTAATTAGACTCCAGTAAAGCGGCTAAAGTTTCATCATGCGTTGCCAGGTTCGCTGGTTTTCTGCCGGAGTGCCAATCGTGATTCTTAAACCACCGCCGGTGTGGCGAATTAGGGTGCCCTGGGATTTCAGGTTTTGTCTGAATTGTTCTAAGGTGTCAGGCATCCGGGACGCATCCTCAAATTGGGGACGAATGTAGAGAAAGTTGCTAGCACTGGGCCAGATTTTCCAGCGGGACTGTTGGGCCAGGTCTGCTGCCAACTGCTGGCGCTGGGCCAGAATTTCAGGAATGACTGACAGCAGTTCGGCTTGATGGCACAGGGCAAACTCGGCAGCCAATTGGGAGAAACCCGGTAAGTTGTAAGGCAAGCGAACTTTCTCTAAAACAGCGATGAATTGAGGATGGGCGATGCCGTAGCCAACCCGCAAAGCCGCCAGTCGAAATGCCTTGGAAAAAGTTCGGAGAATCATCCAATTGGGATGCAAGGATAGTTCTCCCGCCAGGCTGGTCTGGCTAAATTCAAAATAGGCTTCATCAATCACCACCAAAATTTCTTCGGGCAAGGTTCTCAACCAATTTAGCTCATCTGGGGTCAAGGGATTGGCAGTTGGAGAATTGGGATGCACCACAAAAACAATCCGAATCGGTGGAGTTTGGGTGGATTGAATGGTTCGGGTTGCCGCCTCTAAATCAATCGAAAAATCCGTTTCCAATCGGTTGACTTTGACCACAGAAATTCCCAGGGTTTCTGCCAGAATCCCATACATCGAAAAGGTCGGATTGGCCACCAGGATTGAGCCTTCTCCCCCCAGACAGGTAGCAATTAATAAAGCCCGGATCAACTCATCAGAACCATTCCCTACGGAAATTTGTTCAGGGGTGATTGAGGCTTGAGAACCTGGAAAATTAGTATTTACATATTGAGAGATGGCTATTTTTAAACTGGCATGACTCCCGTCGGGATAGCGATTAGTTTCAATCTGATGTTGGTAGGCCCAGGCCAACTTTTGTTTCAACGTTTCTGGCAAGTCGTAGGGACATTCATTAGTGTCCAGTCGATCCAGACTGTCAATAGGCTGCACTAGGCTTCCAGAAATCCCGCCAGGATGGGGAACATAAGCCTGGAGTTGGTTGAGATCACGGCGAATAAACGGCAGCATGGGCGGGAATCAGGGAAATAATCTGGACTAAGCTCAATATTATCTCGCAAAAGTCTAGTCTGTAGGGCAAACAATGGAACGGCCCTGGACGATTACTCCTAAATCTTGACCAATCAGTAAAAAATTGTTAAAATTAAAGCCATGGTTGGAAGAAAGCGAGAATTTGATCGAGAAGAAGCCCTGGAAAAGGCCATGGAGTTGTTCTGGGCAAAAGGATATAATGCCGTGGGCCTAAGTGAGCTCCTACAACACATGGGAATTCAGCGCCAGAGCCTCTATAACACCTTTGGTTGTAAGCACGCCCTATTTTTAGAAGCCATTCAACACTATGGAAAGACAACCATTTGCAGAATTGAAGCCCAGTTGAACCAGCCCGGTTCTCCCCTGGAAAATCTCCAGAGGGTTTTGAGAAAAGCAGCGGCAGATGCAGCCTGCCCCCAATATCGGGGTTGTTTTGTCGTAAATGCCATGATTGAACTGGCTCCCCATGATCCGGAGGTGGCCCGCATCGTTCGGGGATTAGCACAACAGATCGAGCAGACCATCGAGGGTACCCTAAATCGAGCGATCGCCGCCCAGGAGCTCTCTGCTGAAATTCAAACCAGGCCCGTGGCAAGTTTCCTTTACCATGTGATTTTGGGGTTTAATGTTCGAGGTCGGCTCTGTCCGAGTCAGACCTGTGTGGATGAGATTTTACAGATGGCTCTCACCGTCTTGAAATCACCGTCTTGAAATCAGAGTTTGGGGAGCTGACTGACTGACAAATCTTTTGTGTGATTGCCCAAACCACCCTCACCCTAGCCCTCTCTCGCTCTAGGAGAGGGGTTGGGGGTGAAGGCGAGAGAGTTTTGTCAGTTAACCAGGTTTGGAGAGTCTGATTGAATACTCCTTAATTTAAAGCTCCTTGTTTCTTGACCATTCAGTAAAAAATGGTTATACTAATCTTCATAATGACTTCAGGAATGATCTATTCCTGAAGATCGGGTCAACCAAAGTCCCAGTTGAAATAATTTCAATTTCAACTTTATTTCAACTTTATTTCAACTTCAATTCCGACTCACCCTTGTAAACCCCGGAAATTTTTTGGCTCAATTTTTGACTGAACGGTAAAGTTCAGATTCCGACTGTAAATCCTGACTGTCCGCTCTGAACTCATCACCAGTCATTCGATCTCAAACCTACTCAAACCTACTCAAACCCAGGCCCTCAAGGATTCAGGAAAAATGATGAACCCCAGTCTCCCCAAAACCTCAGCCCATACCCTAGCAACTCCTGCCAAACGGCTCCTGATCAAAGCGACAACGAACTCTGCAACCAACCCTGCAAAGATTCCCTGCAACGGGACTCCAGCAGATCTGGGAACGAATCATCCTAGCCCTCTGCACCACCCTGAGTGTGATTGCGATCTCAACCCTGGGCCACCTGGAACAGTCCGTGGATACCTGGCTGAGTTCAGATCGGGCGCAAAATTACCCGGTTCAGTCTCAACCGTTAACCCGATTCCCCGTTGACACTCTAATAAACTTCATCTGTCCAACATCCTTCCCCAACTTCGGGAATCCGACCCTAAATTCCTGAGAAATTTCTCCAATCTGGAGGATGTTTCAAGCTATCCATCAGAGACAATAAAGACAACCGGAATGTTAAGACATATTAAGCCATGGTAACTACTCTTAGACCCACTCCCAAAAGAGACTCACTCAACCCTTCTCACCCTGACCCCAAACCCTGTAAACAAGGGATGACCCAGCCTGCTGTAGTTCAGGTTACCTCTGATACCGAGCCCAAGTCTTGCAAATCCAGAGTGTTAGGATTGATTGCTCCGGTGCAAAGGATGCTGAGGACTTTAGTCTCAGACTTTGCGATCGCCCTGGAACAAGATCCTGCCGCCCAGAATTGGCTAGAAGTCTTACTCTGTTACCCAGGCCCCCAAGCCCTGACTTTTTATCGGGTGGCCCACTGGCTCCACAACCATAACGTTACGCTCTGGCCCCGCTTGATTGCCCATATTGCTCGATTTCTCACTGGGATTGAAATTCATCCTGGGGCAACCATTGGTCAGCAGGTATTCATTGACCATGGCATGGGGGTGGTGATTGGGGAGACTGCCATTGTCGGAGATCGGTGCTTAATCTATCAGGGAGTAACCCTTGGGGGAACGGGAAAAGAAACTGGAAAACGCCATCCCACCCTGGGCAACAACGTAACGGTGGGGGCCGGAGCCAAAATTCTGGGCAATATTCATCTGGGGCACTATGTCCAGGTGGGAGCCGGAGCCGTAGTCTTGAAAGATGTCCCCCCTAGCTGTACGGTAGTGGGCGTGCCCGGTCGGATTTTATCCCGTCCTGCTCCTGATATTTCTGAAATCATGGCCTGTTAATGCTTTAGTCCCCCCTAGCTAATTATTACTCGCTCCATCACTCATTCAAAGATAGATAAGGACAGATATGAGAACCCTGACCCTCAGTTCCCCCAACCTTGACTTAGCCAGTACCAACCAAACGTTAAGTACTCTGACGACTCCTGAAATAATTAGGTGGGCCAGTTTCACCTTTGGGAGTGGGTTGGTTTTGAGTACAAGTTTTGGGATTCAGTCAGCGGTAATGTTGCATCTGGTGACTCAGGTGATTCCTAACATTCCCGTAATTTGGTTAGATACAGGTTATTTGATGCCAGAAACCTATGAATTTGCTGAAGTCCTGAGCCAGCGGTTAAACCTGAATCTCAAGGTTTATCAATCCCCCATCAGTCCGGGTCAGATGGAAGCCATCTACGGCAAACTTTGGGATAAAGGTAACCTGGAATCCCTGAACCTCTACGACCACATTCGCAAAGTCGAACCCATGCAACGGGCCTTGCAGGAGCTAAATGCCACCGCCTGGTTGGCAGGACTGCGACGGCATCAAACTGATTTCCGCAATGACCTGAATTTGCTGAATTTGCAGGAAAATCGCTACAAGATTCTGCCGATTCTCAACTGGAGCTCCCGGGACATCTATCAATACCTGACGGCCTATCACCTGCCTTATCATCCCTTGTTTGACCGGGGCTATGCCACCGTGGGAGACTGGCATTCCAGTCGGCCTCTAACCCTCGAAGACGACCATGAACGGGAGACTCGTTTTCAGGGATTAAAGCAGGAATGCGGGATTCATCTGGATCAGGTTCCCTCCCGTTCGCGAGAACCGTTAGGATAGATACATAATAAATTTTTAATCATAAGGAAGGAGAACTGCTGATGGATCTGGTCGCACTCCAGAATGGACTGGATAATCTGTCATTTGCAATGCTACTGATCACCATGCTGATCTATTGGGTAGGGGCCGCCTTTCCAAAAGTGCCCCATCTGCAACAGCTTGGGACAACGGGAGTAGCGATCGCCAATCTTTGTATGACGGTTCTGTTGATATCCCGCTGGATTGAGGCTGGATACTTTCCCATCAGTAACCTGTATGAATCTCTATTTTTCCTGGCCTGGGGAATTACCACCGTTCACCTCCTGGCAGAAAATATGAGTCGCAGTCGGTTGGTAGGAGTTGTCACAACTCCGGTTGCCATGGCTATTACCGCCTTTGCCGCCCTGACCTTGCCCGCTCCCATGCAAATGTCCGAACCCCTAGTTCCCGCCCTCAAGTCAAACTGGTTGATGATGCATGTCAGCGTCATGATGATTAGCTATGCCACCTTGATGGTGGGGGCTTTGATGGCGATCGCCTTTTTGGTGATCACCCGGGGGCAAGAAGTAGAGTTGAGTGGCAGTTCTCTGGGTACGCGCATTTCCCGCCATCAGATCAAGACCCATCCCGAGGCATTGGCCAATTCCCATACTCAGCCCAATCCCCAGTCCAATATCCAGTCAGCCACCCCTCGCATTTCTGAAATTGCTCTGTCTGGTTCAGGTTCAGCGGTGACCGCCGTCTTGGTGGAGCCACTGGAACCCGGATCGGCAACCGTGACTTCTACAGCTAAACGGTTATCACCCCAGCGCCTCACCCTGGCTGAAACCATCGACAATATCAGCTATCGGATCATTGGCTTAGGGTTTCCATTGTTGACCATTGGAATTATTGCTGGGGCAGTCTGGGCCAATGAAGCCTGGGGTTCCTACTGGAGCTGGGATCCGAAGGAAACCTGGGCATTGATTACCTGGCTGGTATTTGCAGCCTATCTCCATGCCCGGATTACCCGAGGCTGGCAGGGTAGAAAGCCAGCTATTCTGGCGGCATCTGGATTTGTGGTGGTTTGGGTGTGCTATCTGGGCGTGAATCTGTTGGGCAAGGGCTTGCATTCCTATGGATGGTTTCTCTAGGAATATCTATTAAACCCATCAAGCCAGATGAAAATCCTGCGGTGCAGGCATCTTACCTGCAAGAAAACAGCCGAGGTGGCTGTCTGATTCTATTGACTCCATAATTCTCAGGGGTTTTTCTGATAATTTCCTGGTGATTTTCTACAGCAATTCTAAGTAGGTGGTTGTAATTAATTGTTAAATGGAAGGGGGTCTGGGGATTTGCCCCCGGAAGAGGGAACTGCCCCCTTCACCCCTTTTCACAAATTATTTGTGATTGCTACAGTAATTCTCCTGATAGTTTTTCTAGTAGACTCCTGGCAGTTTTCGGATTTAGAGCAACTTCAAAGTTAGCTTTAGCGGTAACTTTGAAGTTGATGCTAAGGCTAACTTTGAAGATCCTGAGTTAAAGGAGTGAAGTAAATGGAAATTTTAAACAACAACGACGTTCTGCATACTGGATCAAGCGCGCTGATGTTTCAGTGTACGTTCAAAACCAGTGAATACCTGGCCCTGGTTCAATCCAAATTAGAAGAAGAACAAATTTTTGGGGCGGGTATGGATTGTGAAGTGCTGAGCCCCAATCAGCCCTGGCGTAGGGGAAAGGTCAGGATGCGGTTGGAGTTTGATCCCGAATCCCAGGAAAATTATCCCCCATCAGCGGTATCATCTTTAGACTCAACAACTTCAGGCTCAACAACTTCAGGCTCAACGACTACCAATTCAATCACTTCATCTATCAACGCTCCAGAAGAGCTGGTTCAACCGAGGGTTGCCAATAATGTTGCCAATAATATGGTGGAGTTGCCCCCTCCGGTCAAACGCTGGGTCAGGGATACTGGCATGTGGAGTTAGAGTTTGATTGTGCGGGGTAAATTGTGCAGGTCTGATAGTCAATCCTGAACAGTTCTCTGGCATGATGGGGGGTTAACTAGAGAGAACCTGAGAGAATTGCTGGCCTTCCCTGAAGTGGCAGATTGTCTCAGTTATTGCAGTTAGAGTATTGCAGTTAGAGGCAGTAGGTCATCACTGTCATTTTTCTCTGGTTATCTATACTCAGTCAGCAAGAGACTTAACATGGTTAAACTAACTCCAAATCCTAGCTATAGCGTGACAATTCGGCTCGAACTCCCCAACCAGGCTGGGATGTTAGCGCAAGTGTTTCAGGCGATCGCTACTGTTGGCGGGAACCTGGGTCAAATCGATCTGATTGAACATACCCGCCGAACGACGATTCGAGAAATCACCGTTGATGCCGCCAGTACCGAACAGGCGGAAGACATTGTCCAGGCGGTGAAAGCCCTACCAGGTTTCAAAGTTCTCTCGGTCTATGATCGCACCTTTCATCTGCATCAACAGGGCAAAATTAGCATTTACAGCAAGATTCCCCTCAAGTCTCAGAGCGATCTGGCCATGGCCTATACCCCGGGAGTCGGTCGGATCTGTCAGGCTATCGCCGAAGATCCAGAACAGGTTTACAACCTGACAATCAAGCAAAACACCGTTGCCATTGTCACCGATGGCAGTGCGGTGCTAGGGTTAGGAAATCTGGGGCCAGAGGGGGCTTTGCCAGTGATGGAAGGCAAGGCGATGCTATTCAAGGAGTTTGCCGGGATTGATGCCTTTCCCATCTGTCTAGCCACCCAGAATACCAATGAGATTATTGAAACGGTTAAAAATATTGCCCCGGTTTTTGGAGGGATAAATCTGGAGGATATTGCCTCTCCTCGTTGCTTTGAAATTGAGACCCGGCTGCGGCAGATCGTTGATATTCCGATCTTCCACGACGATCAACATGGGACGGCAATTGTCAGTCTGGCGGCCCTAGCTAATGCACTCAAACTGGTGAAAAAGTCCCTGGAGGAGGTTCGGGTCGTGCTGAATGGGGCAGGGGCGGCGGGAATTGCGATCGCCCGATTGCTGCGAGAAGCCGGGGTCAAGCACATGGTACTCTGCGATTCTAAAGGGATTATTTCTCAGTCCCAGACGGGTTTGAATCCCGAAAAACAGGAGTTTGCCCTGGAGATCGAGGGAACTCTGGCGGATGCCATGAAAGATGCAGATGTCTTTCTCGGAGTCAGTGCCCCCGGGGTAGTTACCCCAGAAATGGTGCGATCCATGGCTCGAGATCCGATTGTCTTTGCCATGGCTAATCCGATTCCGGAAATTCAGCCAGAGTTGATTCAAGAAGATGCGGCGGTGATTGCCACAGGACGGAGTGACTATCCCAATCAGATCAATAATGTCCTGGCATTCCCAGGGGTATTTCGCGGGGCCTTGGACTGCCGCGCCGCTATCTTGACCAGCAAAATGTATCTGGAAGCGGCCTATGCGATCGCCGCCCTGGTTTCTCCGACTGATCTCGATCCGGAACATATCGTTCCCTCCGTCTTCGACAAACGGGTGGCTACCGCCGTGGCTGGTGCGGTGATTCATACAGCTCGTCAAGCTGGCCTTGCCCGCTGTTAATTGCTATTCCAATTCATCTAAAATTCATTTGAAATTTAGCTGAAATCCAAACAGAATCGGTTTTTGAGGGGAAAAGACACCGATTCGCCGTCAAACTGCGGCTATAATGGCATAAGGAACGAGTTACCAGACGGTGACATCCAGAAAAAAGTAGGGTGTACAGCCTGAAGCAGATTGGGCAAGGGACTTTTTAGCACGTTTTGGCAAGGATATGCAAGATCCATACCCGGTTCATGCCAGGTTCAACACTAGATTGATGCAAAGTTTACAGGTTCTGATCCTTGAGCTTTGCTATTGCTACCGGGTGCAGCAACTGGGAACCTTGATGACGTAATTGAATTCAACTTTAGGAGAAACAGAGGAGCAATGGAGCACAAAGGCGTAACAGTTTGGCTCACGGGTTTGAGTGGAGCCGGCAAAAGTACAATTACTGTGGCACTCGGCGAAAAATTGCGGGCCGAGGGCTGCAAGGTAGAGGTTCTAGATGGCGATGAGATCCGGGAAAATCTTTCCAAAGGCTTAGGGTTTAGCAAGGCCGATCGAGATACCAATATCCGCCGCATCGGTTTTGTCTCCCAGCTTTTGACTCGCAATGGGGTGATTGTCCTGGTACCGGCAATTTCTCCTTACCGGGAAATTCGAGCAGAAGTCCGGGGAAGAATTGGCGACTTTGTTGAAGTATTTGTGAATGCTCCTCTGAGTGTTTGTGAGGATCGAGATGTCAAGGGCTTGTACAAACGAGCCAGGGCTGGGGAAATCAAGCAATTTACTGGAATTGACGATCCCTATGAGCATCCCCTCAATCCTGAAGTCGAGTGTCGCACTGACCTAGAAACGATTGAAGCCGGTGTTGATAAGATCATGGGCAAACTTGAGGAGTTGGGCTATCTTCCCAGTAAGGTTACGGCCTAACGGCATCAGGATCCACTGGCGGTTGACCAATGGACACAACTGTTGACACAACTATAGCGATCGCGAATGATTTGTGAACTGGGTTTGGGGAACAAACTCCCCAAACCCATTTCACTTTTTTATGGTTGATTTAGGATTCTACCCGGATTGATTCTGCTAGACTTTGTACAAATCTTGAAAGCTGCTATGGCAATCAAAATGGCTGAAACTCCTGTTGTTTCATCGTTCGTAACGAATCAAAGTTGGTTTCAAGGTAGTGATTGGGAGATATTATCTCCGAGGGGACGGAAAGTACTGTAAACCCGTCAAATTAGGTAGGATCACAACCTACTTTTTGTACAAAGTCTAGCTATTAATAAAGGAAGCTTAGTATCTACAGTCACAGTCTCAGACATAGAATCATTATTAAACAGAATGTTCTACTTAATTGCATCGAAAATTTAACTTTGAGATAATGTCTAGGTAGACAAAATTCTTGAATTTAAGCAAGTTTTTAGGTAAAAAGATGGAGATTTCAGGGGGAGTAATTCTGATCGGAATCGGCACTAAAATTTTGTTTGAACATTTGACTCACAATCGAGTTTAGCTATAGCCAATGTTTTGACTGAATATGAAACAGCTTAGACCAGGTTTAAAGTGGTGATCCGGTTTGGAGTTTCTGAGACACTGACCTTAAGCAACTGCACATGAGGCTCCAAGGAAATCTGAGCAAAATAGAGACAGAGTTCCTCGGTTGTGCCGTGGGGACAGGCGGAGTGTTGATTAATCACCTCCGGCAATTGATCAATCCAAAGGGCCAGGCAATTTTCCATCTCCACCATATCCAATCCGTAGAGATCTCCTGGTTGACACAAGGCTTTGAGCTCCAGGGTGACTTCGAAGGTGTGAACATGCAGATCAAACCAGATGGGCGGATTACAATGTTGCCGGGAAAAGCTGCCCTTGATGGTGTAGCCAAATACCAGAGGTTGCTGCTGAGTCCCCTGAGATCGGGCGATCACGTTTTGATAGGGCATCTGCTGGGGGATTTGTAAATCAGGGGGATAGTGGGAACGGGGCTGTTTCATGGAATTTAAGGGACTCCCAGATACTTATGAATCTGGAGAGATAACCGATATTGAGGAAAATTTTTCAGGAGATCCAGTGTTAAAGGAATAGTGCGATCGCGGTGATCCCATTCCGGTTGGAGAAATACGGGAATCCTATTGGGGACAGGCAGGTGAGCTTTGTAGAACTCTAACTCAGTTCCCGTTTCAATCACCAGTTTAATCTCGTTGGCCCGCTGCCACATCTGAGGAACCACAGGATACCCAGGACTGATATGTTCCTTTGGGCTAAGGGTAATCCAGGTTTGGGCCGGAAGATCCTGCCAGAACCCCCCGGAAGTTTCGATGGAAAGGGTTCGACCATTAGCATGAATAGCTTTCACCAGATCGGGCAATTGATGGTGGATCAGGGGTTCTCCCCCAGAAATGACTACCCTGGGAGACTGGAGTTCTGCTAAAAGTTCCGCTATGGATCGGATGGTTCGGGGAAGATGTTGACCGCCATCGCCATAGCCCGTATCGCAATAATGGCATCCCACCGGGCAACCCGACAGCCGAATAAAGTCCACAGGAGTGCCTGTCCAGTATCCTTCTCCCTGAACGGTATTTTGAAAGGTTTCATGGATTGGCAACATCGCCTCGAGGTTTAGAATCATTACAGGTTGACAAGCTCATCATGTCATTACAGCGCAAAACTGAGTCATTCGACTAATCAAACAACTCAAGCAAAAGGCTAAATCGGACAACGTCATCTCACAAAAAATCGTCTTCCAAGACGAATCTCAAGGTTGATCTTGATCTTAGCGTTACCCGTTCTAAATGGCTGGTTTAAGAGCTCAAAACTCCCCCAGAAGCTTCGGTAAAGCTGAAAATCCTAAATCATAGGGATCTGCCCGCCAAGGTACAGCCGAGACGGCTATGCGACTTGATAACCTTGGCCAATCTTAATTTTAGTTCTTGGCTTTACTTGATTTTGATTTCAATGCTGGCCCCACCCCAGTCAGTTAGTAGAGAGTTCATATGATGATGGGAGGAAAATAACGGACTTTATTAGCAAATCATCAATATATACTTAAGGTAATTCACTCTAGTTCGACCCAGTCAGTTCAAGCAATCTAATTTAATCAGCTCATTGAGCAAGCTAAGTTCAGCAGTTTGAGCCAAGTCGGAGTTTTGTCTTGAGTTTGTGATAGTCAGGCTCAAAGGGGTAAGTCAGGGGATGGTATCAGATGATTCAACATATTGGATTATGAAGCTAGACATTTGAACCTAGACATTAGACAGATGAGATTGTCTATACCCAGATCGAGCAGATACAATAGTTTAGGGACAATGTAGCAATTGCAACTGATGGAAGTCATGCATCCCCCTGAACCTCAATACCACCCCTTCAAGCGTGTTGGGGTAATTGGCGGTGGGCAGTTGGCACAGATGATGGCAGAAGCCGCCCAGCCTCTCAATCTAGAATTGATAGTTCAAACCCCCCACATATCAGACCCAGCGGTTTTATTGGCTACCGATGTAGTACTGGGAGCGTTAGGAGATTTAGCGGCCACAAGCCAGCTTGCCGCAAAATGTGATGTGATTACCTTTGAGAATGAATTTGTTGAGTTAGCCCCCCTATCTGTTCTGGTAGACCAGGGAGTTCGGTTCCGGCCTCCGCTTGAAGCCCTCCAGGTTCTACTGGACAAGTATGATCAATTTCACTGGCTGCAAACTTTAGGACTACCCGTACCCCCCTGCAAAGCGTTCACTTCCGTCGAGGACTTGCTCAGTCAGGGGTGGGATTTTCCCCTGGTTTTAAAGGCCCGCCGCCATGGCTACGATGGTCAGGGAACCTGGATTATCTCGGATCAGGCTCATCTGAAAACGGTGATTGCTCAGTTGGGTTCTATGTCATTGCTGGTGCAGGGGGTTGTGCCATTTGAGCGGGAATTGGCGGTGATCGGGGCTCGGTCAGCCGCCGGAGATATTGCCCTTTATCCGATTGTCGAAACCTATCAACAAGATCAGGTTTGTCACTGGGCGATCGCCCCGGCTCATTTGACCGCCAGCACAGTTCAGGCGATTGAAACCATTGCCCAGACTATTCTGACAAATCTTCAGGGAATTGGGATATTTGCAATTGAGCTATTTCTCACCGCTACCGGGAACGTTTTAATTAATGAAATCGCCCCCCGAACCCATAATTCCGGCCATTTCAGTATTGATGCCTGTGAAACCTCTCAGTTTGAGCAACATCTGCGGGCCGTCTGTAACCTGCCCTTGGGAAATCCAGGTTTGATTCAGGCAGGAGCTATCATGGTGAATCTTCTGGGGTATGAATATGCCCAGAGTGACTATCCGCAGCAGCGCCAAACCCTGGCTCAGATTCCGAATGCGACAGTGCACTGGTATGGCAAAACTGAGGCCCGCCCCGGTCGCAAACTGGGCCATGTGACTGTTTTGCTCCAGGAGTCTACAGCGGAACGTCGCCAGGTGGAAGCCCTGGCGATCGCCCACCAGGTGGAGGCCATCTGGTACTGATGCTAGAGATTGATCAAGAGATTTCTGAAACTATGGACTTGAATCTGCAGTTGCCTCCTGATGTAGATCCTAAGTCTGTTGATATTTTGATTGTTGATGACCAGCCCACCAATCTGAAGTTGCTAACCAGGGTACTAAATCGAGGTGGATACGAGGTGCGTCAAGCCCTTGACGGGAGTCTGGCTTTACAAGCGATTCAAGCTCGTCTACCGGATCTGATCATGTTGGATATTATGATGCCTGAGATGGACGGATATCAGGTCTGTAGTCAGCTTAAAGCTAGGGCTGAAACGGCCCATATTCCGGTGATTTTCCTCAGTGCCCTTGATGACGTTTTCGATAAGGTTAAAGCCTTTTCTGTGGGGGCCGTTGACTATATCAGTAAACCGTTTCAAGCCCAAGAGGTGCTGGCCCGGGTACGTCATCACCTCACCTTACAGGCCATCAACCGCAGAATTAGCTACCTGAACTCAGAATTAGAACAGCAAGTCAAAGACCGCACCCAACAGCTAGAAGAAGTCCATAACCGTCTGCGACAACTGGCACTTTACGATGAGTTGACGGGTCTGCCCAGTCGAGCCTTGTTTTTAGAGCATCTGAAAACTTCGTTACAGCAGGCTCAGACCCATCCAGATTATCAGTTTGCGGTCTTGTTTCTGGATTGCGATCGCTTCCAGATTATCAATGACTCCCTGGGCCACCTGGCGGGAGATCAATTGCTGGCCGCCATTGGTACTCGACTGAAGGATGCTTTATCCGAGGACAATATTTTAGGTCGCTTGGGAGGGGATGAATTTGCCATTTTGCTGACCCCTTTAGATTCAATAGATACAGCTATTGGGGTTGCAACTCGGATTCTCAAGGTTTTGGCTGATCCCTTCCTGTTGAAGGGGTATGAGGTCTATGTTAGCGTCAGCATGGGCATTGCGATCGGCAACAGCAATTACACCCAGCCTCAGCAAATTGTTCAGGATGCTGATACGGCAATGTATCGGGCCAAAATGGGGGGAGATCCTCGCTATCAAGTATTTGATCCAGTGATGCATCAAAAAGCCGTTCGATTCTTACAGATTGAGACGGATCTCCACAAGGCTATTGTCCAGCGAGAGCTTTGTTTAAACTATCAGCCGATTATCGATTTGCATACGGGAAAATTAGTCGGATTTGAAACCCTAGTGCGCTGGCATCATCTGGAGCGAGGATTTATTTCCCCAGCGGAATTTATTCCTGTGGCGGAGGAAACCGGGTTGATCGTCCCTCTAGGGAATTGGATTTTGCTTGCAGCTTGCCAACAGTTTCGAGCCTGGCAGGAACAAGAGTTAGTCGATACCAGTTTATCTCTCAACATCAATTTATCTGCTAGACAGTTCAATTCCCGATATTTGTTGCAACAGATTGATCAGACTTTAGAGGAGGTAAAGTTAGATCCAAAGTTCCTCAAATTCGAGATTACCGAAAGTGTCATTCTTAAAAATCAAAACACAGCAAAAATCTTGCTAGAGGAATTACGCAGCCGCCAGATCTCCATTTGCCTGGATGACTTCGGCACCGGATATTCATCTCTGAATTATCTCCTGTGCTTTCCGATTGATACCTTAAAAATTGATCAATCTTTTATTCGGCGTTTGGACGGGAGTACTGAAAAATTGGGGCTAGTTCCTGTGATTCTGGACATCGCTCAAAATCTCAAGCTGAATGTGGTAGCTGAAGGGATTGAAACCCAGGCCCAACTGCAACAACTGATGGATTTGAACTGCCGCTATGGTCAGGGATATTTATTTGCTAGACCCCTAGATGCGGAACAGGCGACTCAGTTTTTAATAAACTGCAAAACTCAAAGCAATCACCTGGCGGAGTTCCTCGCTTGACGACTTCATGCGGCTGGCGGCAAGCAAACCAAAATCCAGACCAAAATCATGGCCAGAACAAACTACTGGCATCCCCCAATAATTATCCCAACAATGATCATTCCAACAATTGTTGATAGACCCACTGATAGACCGGTTCAACGGTTAAGAATAATACAGAAGCTCTATGATGATCTGAGCGAGGTGGTATAACAGAGAGGAGGATTAAAGATCGGGTTACTCAATAATATGCCGATTAATACCTCTTTACATCTACTAGGCCAATAATCGCTTCAGGGTGAATATTTCGGATTGATTGAAGCTACAGTAGTCCCAGGGCCCTGACAGGATTTGAGTAGTCGCTACGCTTGAGATCAGGGCTCATGTGTTAGGCATAGGTGTCAGTGTGAAGCCACGCGATGTTTCCTCCCCAGTCACACCCGGAATATTGCCATTTTGTGTGAAAAGGATATAAAGCTGGATTGAGTGGCTTCTGAAGACCGATTCAGAGAGCCTGTCTACTTGACAATTTATAGAAAGATTCTGTCATTGGCTACAGAATAATTTGACCCTGACCTGAATTAATGTGCTATGGTAATTCGACCCTTGAGTAAGCCTGTCCACAAAGCGCTTGACCGCTTGTCGCTACCCAATTTCTCTCCCCGAAACCTCTCCCTCCGTACAATTTTGATCGCCTCTTGTGCCATCCAGGTTTTTTCAGCGGTGGGGTTGGTGGGATATTTTTCCTTCCGCAATAGCCAGCGAACTGTACAAACCCTCTCGGCCCAGCTTCGTAACGAACTGACGGCCCGGATCGAACAGCAGTTGAAAACCTACGCCGAAACTCCCCATGGGATCAACCGACTCAATGGCGATATGTTGGTTCAGCAGGAGATCGTGGTTGATCGCAGGGGGGCCAGTCAACTGTTGCAACAGATTCGGGTCGCCCCTTATATCAATGGGGTTTACTGTGGGGATGAGCAAACTGGCAATTTTCTAGGGGTCAGTCGGGCGGATGATGGCTCAGGATTTCAAATGATGGTTAGCGATCCGGCCACCGACCAGCAAATGTACCTCTATGGCCTGGATATCCGGGGCAATCCCACTTATTTGCGCGAGCGAGTAGGTCAATATGATCCCCGGGTGCGTCCCTGGTATCGCAAGGCTAAGGCACAAGGTAGAGCGGCGTGGAGCGAGATTTATCTAGATTTTAGCAGTCAGCTTCCTACAATTACAGCCAGTCTGCCTGTCTATAACAACAAGATGGGCAATCAATTGGTTGGGGTTTGTGGCACGGATTTATTGCTATCGGAGGAACTGCGGCAGTTTCTTCAAAGTCTCCAAATTGGCCGATCCGGCGAAGCTTTCGTGGTTGATCGCGCCGGAGTTTTAATTTCTAGCTCCATGGATGAAACCGTGAGTGTAGGGCTAACAGGGCTGATTGCTAAGGACTCTGAGGCACTCAAAGCTTTTGAAAGTCGGCATCCTCTAGTTCGAGACACTGCTCAATATTTGAATCAGCGCTTTGGCAAGCTTAATCAGATTGAAACCGCCCAGCAACTCAATTTTAAGTTGGCGGGTGAGCCTCAATTTCTCGAGGTGTTGCCCTTTGGTGATCGGTATGGACTCGATTGGCTGATCGTCCTGGTGGTTCCTGAGATTGACTTCATGCAGGAAGTTTATGCCAATACCCGCCTGACTATCCTGCTTTGTTTGTTAGCCCTGGCCCTGACTATTCTGATCGGCATCCTCTGCTATCACTGGGTAACTCAACCGATCCTCCAACTCAAACAAGCGGCCCAGGCGATCGCTAAGGGGCGATGGGATCCCCCCGTCCAGCTCAATCGCACCGATGATCTGGGAGACCTGGCGGATTGCTTTAATATCATGGCGGATCAGCTCAAGGAATCCTTTACAACCTTGGAACACCGGGTTGAACGCAGAACTTTGAAACTGACTAAAGCCAATACTCGCCTCAAGCAAGAAATTCAAGACCGTAACCGGGCAGAACTAGCCCTGCAAATTGCCAAACAACAATCGGAGAAATTGCTACTCAATATTTTGCCCTTGAGCATTGCCGAGCAATTGAAGCATTCTCCAGGGGTAATCGCCGAGCAGTTTGAAGAAGCAACCATCCTGTTTGCAGATATTGTCAACTTTACGCCCATAGCCAGCCATCTAAAACCAATTGAGCTGGTGAATCAACTGAATGAGATTTTTTCGGCCTTTGACCAACTGGCCCAGGAACACAACCTGGAAAAAATCAAAACCATTGGGGATGCCTACATGGTGGTGGGGGGATTGCCGATTCCTCAAACTCATCACACAGAGGCGATCGCCAGCATGGCCTTGAGAATGCAAAGTGTCATGCCCCAATTTACCAGACATACGGGGCAACCCCTGGAACTGCGGATTGGGATTCACACCGGCCCGGTTGTAGCCGGGGTGATTGGGATGAAAAAGTTCACCTATGATCTTTGGGGAGATACGGTGAATGTGGCTTACCGAATGGAGTCCTATGGTAGGCCCGGCAAAATCCAGGTGACACCTGCTGTTTACGAGCGCCTCAAACCACAGTATATCCTGGCGGAGCGCGGTGAGATCCTGGTTAAGGGCAAGGGGAAAATGAAAACCTATTGGTTGATTAAAGAAAAGGTCACCAGTAATTCTCTGGCGATCGCCCTGACAGACTATTGACCCCCCGAAAGCTTATCCCTCCCATATATCCCCTCCCATATTATCAAAGTTAATATAACGTCAGATTCACATCAGTAGCTTGACGCAATTCATTAGAAGATTGATGTGGGAGTGAAGGGGGCACTGCCCCAGATCCCCTTCCATTTAAATATCAGATTGAGAGAAATGTCTATGGCACGTATTCAACCTATTTCTGAAGTCAGAGTTGCAGCAGTTGGCAGTTACCTGAGCACCAACTCAGCCCAAGCTGCCATTGAAACTTCATCTCCCTCCATTCAATTGGTGGATGTCCGGGAACCGGAGGAACTGGCGATCGCCCAGATTGAGGGTTTCCTGAATTTACCCCTGAGTCAATTTTCCGCCTGGTCTGGGCAAGTTCAGGCTCACCTGGATCCAGAAGTTGAAACCTGGGTACTCTGTCACCATGGAATTCGCTCGGCTCAGATGTGTCAATGGCTGATGCAGCAAGGCTTTCAAAATGTCAAAAATATTCTTGGGGGAATTGATGCCTACTCATTAGAAGTTGATCCGACAGTTCCGCGCTACTAGTTTGCCCTGGAGTTTATCCCTGCCGCCAGCGATGAAACAGTTGACTTCTCCAGGATTGGGGCAGCAAGGACAGCCCCAATCCAGCCCAGGCTTTGGCTGGGGAAAACTGTCGGGCTTTCCAGGTCAACTCCCGGCCTGAAGCCACAGCTCCCGATTCAATCAAGCGCAATCCCAAAAGTAGCCGGGTTTCCTGCAAACGAGACTGGCGAATCTGTTCCAGGGTTTCATCCTCAAATTGATAGTAACTGAGATACTGCACCTTATCCTGCAAGTAGGGAATTGCTCGACCCAAGCCCTGTTGTTCGGCATGAACCCGATACTCCATCAATCGTTCCGGTAGATAGTAGGCTTGTTTTCCCGCCAGGGCCAGACGCACCAACAGATCATTGTCTTCACAGTTCTGGATATTGGGTCGCATATAGCCCATCTCAGCCAGGACAGCCCGCCGAAACAGGGTGGCCCCAATCTGAAAACTCTGCCGCACAAAGGTGATAGCTAGTAAATTTTTAACGAGTCCAGGGGGTAAGCTAGAACGGCCCCACCGTTGGGAATTCTGGGTTGTGGCTAGGGGATCGCGATCATTATGACTATCAATAATCCAGTGATCGGTTCCAACAAAATCCACCGCCGGATGCTGGTCTAAAATACCACTGGTGCGGGCCAGAAACTCTGGAACCAATCGATCATCATCGTCAAACTTCATAAAATATTTCCCGGTAGCCGCCTCAAATCCAGAGCGCATATTGTTGCTTTTGCCGATGTTTTGGGGATGACGAAGGTAGCGAATTCTAGGGTCAGAATAGGCCGCCATTAAATCAGGGGTTTCGTCTTGGGATCCATCATCACAAACCATCAGTTCCCAATCAGACTCGGTTTGTTGCAGGACACTTTCAATCGCCCAGGACAACAACTTGACGCGGTTAAATGTAGGGATACAAATACTAATTTTTGGCATCACCCTTGAGTCCCGATTGAGTCACAATATTGCAGAGATTAATGTAGAAATAATTACTATTGCTTGACCAGAAGACAGTAAGCTAACGAAAGCATTAACTCTCAATACACTATACAATTCAAGTAATTTAAGGGTAAACCCTACGCAACCTGGCTGAAGATGAAAATCCTGATGATTTCCTCCACGTTTCCCTATCCTCCTACCGGTGGAGGAACTCAGGTGAGAACCTTTAATCTACTGCAATACTTGAGCCAACGCCATTCTATCACGGTTGCTACCCAGGGTTCGGCGGAGGTTACAGCGGCAGAAATCGCCGCCTTGGGGCAGGTGGTGGATGAGCTGAAGGTATTTCCCCGCCCCGGAACTGAGGCAATCCCGGGTGGAGTTTGGGGCAAGGTCAGTCGGTTTGGTCAATTTTTGACCGCAGGAACACCCCCGAGTGTGCTCTCGATCTATTCTCCGGAGATGCAACAGTGGATCAACCAGCAAGTCCAGTCCGGAACTTATAGCGCGATTACCTGCGAACATAGCGTCAATGAAATCTATGTCCATCCACAATGGCAGCAGCAGCTCAAAACCGTGGTCAATATTCACAGTTCCGTCTATGGTACCTGTCAACAACAACTGGTGACGGGAACGGCAGAAAAACCCTGGCGCGATCGCCTGAATCTGCCCTTGTTGTATCGCTACGAACAGCGCTATTGCTCTAAGTTTAACCGGATTGTCGCTACTACTGAGGACGATAGAGTTCAGCTTCAGGCCCTGACTGGAACTCATTCCCCAACTCATGCTCCAGCGAATCCCCAGGCTCAAATTCAGGTGATTCCCAATGGCGTAGATTTACAGACATTCCCTTACCGTTCGGGGGATCCAGGGGGACATCGATTGATTTTTGTGGGGGCTATGGATAACTTGCCCAATGTCGATGCGGCCCGGTTCCTCACCCTGGAGGTTTTACCCGCAATTCAGGAAAAGTACCCGGATGCCACCCTGGCTCTGGTGGGGCTCGCCCCACTCCAGAGGTGCAAGCTCTGGCCCAGCGGCCTGGAGTAGAGGTCACCGGGCAGGTTCCGGAGATGGCGGACTATTTGCATCAGGCTACGGTCTGTGTGATCTCAATGCGAACCGGGTTTGGCATCAAAAATAAAACCCTCGAGGCAATGGCTGCCGGAATTCCAGTGGTGGCTAGCGATCGGGGCCTAGAGGGGTTAAAGGTTGATGGGCCAGGGGTTCCCTTGAGGGCTTTACGGGCGAATACAGTGCTAGACTACATCACAGCGATTATTCAGGTATTTGAAGATCAGGACTTACGCCAGCAAATATCCCAGAACGGGCGATCGCTGATTGAATCTGAGTATACTTGGGAGCGGGCCGGTCAAGCTTACGAAGACGTTTTACTGAACTAGCTTTAGACTTAGAATAGACACTACAGCGATTTTCAATCACCTGAGGTATGGATTTGGGAGTTGGTGGTGCGGTATGCCACCAATTCCCAGACTCCGGCAATGCCAGGGCTGGTTTCTAAGAGCTGTTTTTGACTGTATAACAGTCTAACTAAATAACAATCTAAATCCATCATGCTGAACCCATCATGAAAAAAATTTAGATAGGGGTTTGGGACTTCGTCCCCCTAGAGGGGCAACGCCTCCCTACCCCTTTTCACAAATTGTTGAAGACTGCTATATACTTTGAATCTGTTTTCAAAGATTTCTGGTTAGCTCACCCCGTAGCAAAAGCCAGTTAGAGCTTGAACCATGGATAAGAAGTCGTACCAAAGACGCACCCCCAAAACCCTGCCGCAGATGATTCAATTGCTGCAAAAGTTCGGATGGCTCAAGCGCCGGGATCCTGACCATGGTTCCGGGAGACAATCTCTGGTTCGCCGGCCTCCCATGGGTCGCCGCCGTCCCCGCTCCTTCTCATCTCCTTGGCAGAAGTGGATGGCAGATGGGGTCGCTTTTACGTTGCTGTTTGGCGGGACAGCGTTGATCGCCGTGAGTGGCTGGTTTAGCTACCAATTGATTCTCAATCCGGATGTCGGTATTTGGTTGAATCAATTCCTGCCGACCTGGACCCAAATTCCCCTCAAACGCCATGAAGCGATTCAAACCCTGGATGAAATTCAGGCCAAATTAGAAGAGCAGGGTTTGAGTATGGGGGATCCCCTGCCCCTACCCTCCGCTGAAGCCATTAACCCCTCTGATTCCTCGGGTTTTGATCTAGATCTGGGTTTTCTCAAATCGTTTTTACGGTCAAAAGATGCCCTAGTGCAGCCCTCCTCCGATATTCTGGTTGCGGTATTACGCAAACGGCCTGGGAGCCCTGCCCATGCCTGTCAGTCAGACTGCAAAGAGGTAGTTGAACTGCGAGTTTACAAGGGAATCGACCCCCCTTACCAACGACTGGGCAGCCCCAAGTACTTTCGTTTGGCTAGTCAATTGGAAGCTAGAGGGCCAGCAGAATCCTATGTGATTGCTCCCTTTATCAGTAACCGAATGAATCAACAGGGCTCCAACAAACCCCTGCCCCTGACAAAGGTTAGTCAGTTTGTCGGGAATGTGCCGTCTGAAGGACTCTGGTTCAATCTCAGCGGCGAACGGATTATGGGTCGCAAGCTGATTCCCTACGGGCAGGTCGTGCATTACAATCCCGCCTATTATCACCTCAGTCGGATGTTGGAATGGAAAAGCTCCGCCGGTCAGCAACCGGTCTGGCAACAGGTGACAGGAAGCCTGGAGCCAGAGCTCCTCGTTGAAGAAACCATTGGTCTTGAGCCTCAATTTGAGGTTTATCAGGTCAAACCTCAAAAGTTTGTGCCCAATCCGGTGAAGCTAGATGGTATTCCTCTCGATGAGGAAGTCATTGATAATAGCTCCTATCGACAAGCATTGCGGATGGCCCGCAGTGGCCTCTGGTCTCCCGCTCTAGAGCTGATCACTCCAGTTCATCAGAATATGGCCCAGGACTCCCCTAGCCAATGGCCAGCCCTGGCCCAGTCTCAGTTTGACCTGATTCAGTTTCATGCCAGGATTACTCAGGCTCAAGCCTTGGCGGCTTGGGCTAGCCCTAGTCAGAAGGTTCTGGCTGGATTAATTGACGGTCGCTGGACAGAGACCCTGAACATGGTACAAAACCAGGAAATCAATCCTCAAGAGATCAACGATCTGCTTCAGGCGGACGATGGCCGCCTGAAAACCCGAATTCAGACCGCCCTGCTAGAGAATCCTGACGAACCGGATCTTCAAGCCTGGGGTGCTCTGGTGGTTGCGGCTCAAGCCGGCCAAGCCGAAGCCATCAACTGGCTCAATCAGCAGCCCAAGGCGAGTTCGGAGACCAAAACTCGGATTCGGAAATTGCTGAATTAGGCAAGGTCATTCTCCTTAGATCAGCAAGACAGCAATGGGTCAATCGCACACAGCAACAAAATTCTGGCAACAGCTTCGTCAAGACGTTGCCTTTTATCTCGAGGATCTGGAAACTCCCATCGGTAAGTTGATTAATTTTAATTTAGCGGGGTTGATTCTGTTGTCGGCGGCCATTTTCGTGATTCAGACCTATCCGGTTTCTCTCCTCTTGCGGATGCGATTGGAAGTTTTGGATCGAGGAATTTTAGTTTGTTTTGCCGCTGAATATTTGACTCGCCTTTGGGTAGCGGAGAACCGGTTGAAATTTTGCTTTCATCCCCTGGCAATCATTGATTTAGTCGTGCTTTCACCCTTGTTCCTGGGCTTGTTTAATCTTAGTTTTCTGCGGGTGATTCGCTGGTTTAGGGTTTTACGATTAATCCGGTTTATTAATGTTAAGTTTCTCAGCTTTCAGATTCAGCAGGAAGATGGGGTGATCCTGACTCGAATTCTGTTTACTCTGGTCACGATTATTTTTGTATTTTCGGGGCTGATCTATCAGGTAGAAAATCCTGTCAATCCCCAGATATTCAGAACTTTTTTAGATGCGGTTTATTTCTGTGTTGTAACCATGACGACCGTCGGATTTGGGGATGTCACCCCCCAGTCTGAAGCCGGTCGATTTTTGACCATTTTGATGATCCTGACTGGAATTGCCCTGATCCCCTGGCAAATTGGAGACTTGATCAAGCAACTCCTAAAAACTACTCAGCAGATGAATATGACCTGTTCCCAGTGCCAATGCCGCAGTCATGCTGCCGATGCCCATTTTTGCAAACAGTGTGGGGCTAGGTTAAATTTAGCCCCCCTGAGTCCGGGTCAACACGAGTTCGATAACGCGGGTTAAACTGAAGTCTGAAATTAAACCGGGAATTTACCGCAGGGAGTTGGGTTCTGACGTAAACATGAAACAGATTTTGATCTCACTGAGACGGCGCTTAAACTTGGATTGGCCCTTGAAGTCACACTTGAAGATAGGCCCTTTAACGTTCCATAGCTATTCTAATCACTTCAATTATTTGAAGGCCAACAGATTGAAACCTGCAAGACTCTGGCAACTGGGAATGGTGATGCTGCTGGCGATCGCACTGATCTCCTGTCGCCCAGCCCAATCGGCCCTGCCCTCCCGTCTGGTTACCCCTACCCCCAGCGGCCCTGCCACCTTCAACTATCCCCTGAACCAGTCGGCCTACAGTGTGTTTGGCTATATCTACGATTCCCTGATTCAGGAAGATCCATTCACCGGAAAGCTGGAGCCCAATTTAGCAGAGTCCTGGGAAGTCTCCCCCAATGGTCTAGAAATCATCGTCACCCTCCGCCCGGATTTGAAGTGGTCAGATGGTCAGCCGATGACGGCGGCGGATATTTTGTTTACTTACCAGGATGTCTACTTGAATGAGCAGATTCCCAGCAGCTTCAAAGATATCCTCCGAGTCGGGAAAAGTCGGCAATTTCCTACGGTAGAGCAACTGGATCAGCGACGGGTCAAGTTTTCTGTGGTGGAACCATTTGCCCCGTTTGTTCGGTATGTGGGAGGTTTGCCGATTCTTCCAGCCCATGCCTTGGCCAACAGTGTCAAGCAAACCGATGAAGACGGCAACCCAGTGTTTCTGACGACCTGGGGCACTGATACGGATCCCAGTCAGATTATTGGTAACGGGGCTTACCGTTTGAAGAGCTATACCTCAAATCAGCGGGTGATCCTGGAGCGCAATCCCTACTTTTGGCGGCGGGATCAGGCCGGTAATCCTCAACCCTATATTGAGCAAATTGTCTGGCAGATTATTGAGAGCACGGACAATCAGTTGCTCAATTTTCGCTCTGGTTCTCTAGATGTGTTGGAGGTTCAGCCCGAAGCTTTTCCCCTGCTCAAACCCGAAGAAGAACGGGGCCAGTACACAATCTACAGTCCAGGGCCAGATACCGGAACGATTTTCATGTCCTTCAACCTGAATCAGGCTAAAAATGCTAAGGGTAAACCCTTTGTTGACCCGGTAAAAGCCCGCTGGTTTAATCGCAAAGCATTTCGACAGGCGATTTACTATGGCATCAATCGGGAGGTGATGAAAAATAATATTTATTTGGGTTTGGGAGCTCTGCAACATTCTCCGATTCCAGCCCAGAGCCCCTTTTACCTCTCCCCCGAAGCAGGACTCAAAACCTACGACTATGACCCGGAAAAAGCCCGGCAGCTTTTATTGAGTTCTGGTTTTTCCTACGCCGCCCCTGAACAATTAGTGGATGATCAGGGCAATCCAGTGCGATTCACCTTGCTGGTTAGCGCTGGCAAAAAAGTCCGGGAGCAAATGGCCACTCAAATTAGCCAGGACTTGAAGAAACTAGGTATTCAAGTCGATACTCAATATCTCAGTTTCAATACCTACGTTGAGCGCCTGTCTCAAGCGCGGGATTGGGATGCCTATTTGGGAGGATTTACCGGCGGTAGCGGCGTTGAACCCCATGGTGGCTACAATATTTGGTCAGTGGATGGGCGGTTGCACACCTTTAATCAAGGGCCCCAACCGGGGGAAGAAGGGATTACTGGATGGCAAGTTGCGGACTGGGAGCAGCGAATTGATGATATTTTTGTCCAGGCTTCTCAACAGTTTGACGAGGCTAAACGCCAGCAACTTTATAGTGAATTTCAAAAAATTGTGGCAGAGGAAGCCCCATTTATCTACCTGGTCAATCCGTTGTCCTTTGAAGCGATTCGCGATCGCTTTGATCCGCTGAAATATTCTCCGTTAGGGGGAGCCTTCTGGAACCTCTATGAGCTGCAGATCAAACCAAAGATCAAACAATAAAAAGGGAAACCATAAAATAGTCCTGATTTCAAACATTTGCTCAGGCTTTCCCCCATTACATTCGATCGCATTGATTTTTAGTTCTTAATTTTTAGGTTTTGATTATGGATGCTGAAGCCCTGAAAGCTTTATTAAAATCAGTGGCCAACGGCAAGCTTAGCCTGACCAGTGCCCTGGAAAAGTTAAAGTTCCTCACCTTTGAGCCCGTCGAGGACTTTGCCCGAATTGACCATGATCGCCAGACCCGAACCGGATTTCCAGAAGTGATTTGGGGATTGGGCAAGACCCCGGAGCAAATCCTGAAAATTATTCATGTCATGGCTCAAAACCATGCCATGGTTATGGCCACCCGAATCGAGCCTGAAGTCTACCAGCAATTACGAGCCGAAATTCCAGACCTGACTTATTATTCAATGGCAAAATCTGTGCCCTGCGACCGTCGGGTAACCCGAACAATGGCAACTTCAATCGAGGCACTATTACTATTCTAACGGCTGGAACGGCTGACCTGCCGGTTGCTGAAGAGGCCGCTGTGACGGCGGAATTATCGGGTTTTGGGGTTCAACGGCTTTGGGATGTGGGGGTGGCGGGCATTCATCGTTTACTCAGCCATCGCCACTTACTGGCCCAGGCTGATGTTCTGATCGTGGTGGCGGGCATGGAAGGGGCTTTACCTAGTGTTGTTGCCGGTTTGGTGGACTGTCCTGTGATCGCCGTTCCAACTAGTATCGGCTATGGAGCTAGTTTTCAGGGTTTAGCACCCCTACTGACCATGCTCAACTCCTGCGCTCCAGGCATTGGTGTTGTGAATATTGACAATGGGTTTGGTGCGGCGGTGCTGGCGGGACAAATTCTAAGATTAGGGGAAAAACTACGCCAGACTCCCCCGTACCAGTCAGGCTAGCTTAAAATGCCCTCGATTTTGTAAAGAACTGCAAAGTCTGAGGTCATTGAGTTCTGGATTGAGTAATCTGCTAAAAGCATGAACTCCAGGGCGATCAAAACTGTTGATCAATATTTGGTAAGGTTCTCCAAATAAGGAATTGCGACTGATCCACCCGGCTGAAGATGCAATTTTATGCAAGATCCGATAAATCTCAGTCCCAGACAGAGCGAAACCGTGAGCTTGGCCCCCTTGAACCGAGATCCCTTATCCCAGGACATGGATCAAGCCATCTGCGCCGCCACTTTTGCCGTCGATAACTTTGACTGGCTCAAGGTCGGTGACACCGTATTAATTAAACCGGTGATTAACTCCGGCAAGCCCTATCCGTCTACCACCAGCCCCCTCAATGTGGCACATGATCCGCTTGCTTAAGGAAAAGTGTCGTAGTGGGCGACATGAGCGGGGTTGGGCATCTACCAAACCTTCATGCACTGTGTACACGCCTCTCTTGACTGCGGTTGCTATGTTCAATCCTGCTGCTGCCCACTCAGATAACACAAACTCCCCTAGCAGTAGAGAACTTGCTTTTATTTGTCAAAGGATGGTGAGTAAAGCCGCCGCAGAATAATTCAAATGCAGCGGGCGTTTGAGAGCTACTGGTGTTGAATTCGAGGGTATCTGCTGCCGCACAACTTCACCGTTGAAGCGGCTACCTTCTTCCCCACTACCCAATGAGTCAGAAAAGTCTCAATTTCGGCAGACCCCATTTCTTGAGGATGGCGGATCTGATGAAACAATATGTAGCGCCTGATCCATCCCACATAAGTTTGCTCCATTCGGTAGGAATAGTGCTTGAGCTGAATCATAATACAAACCTAATCTAGCAGCTTTTTCGGGCGTTGTTCCATTGCGGGATAGACGGAAAGTTTCAAGGTAGTGCTCCGATAAATTGATGCTAAGCCGAATATTGCTATGTTTCATCGGAGAATATACGGAAAATTTCAGGATAACCCTCAAATTTAGGAGGTATATCCAGAAAGTTTCAGTATAATTGCAATATTAGGGTGGATTATCTGGAAAGTTTCAGGGTAATCATCCCCAAACTGTTGGTTATGCTGAAAGTTTCAGTATAATAACTAGTTATCCCGCTTTAGTCATTGGTTGAGGCAGTCCCCGAAAGCGATCGCCCTCACCTCATTCCTCTTCACGGTTCGACAGTCCACACACTTTAAGTAGGGCAAATTCTTTGACGGTTGCTATAATTTGGGGCAGTTCATCGCGCTCCCCCATTGCCCCATGACCCAGCAACCCCTTTATGGCCCGCACAATCCCCATCCGTTGTCGCAGATGCGGACGGAGTTGGTGTGGGAGGGCAAGTATGACGAGTATGGGCAGCGCCGCGAGGTGGATATTGCCGGATGTGCGATGCCGATGCAGAAGATTGAGGGGATTGATGAGCCAAGACGAGAGGCGGCGGCAAATCAGCAGTTGACGCTATTTGAGCAGCAAAACCCACGGGTGGATGATTTCCGCAATCGGTTGGTGTGGGGTGACAATAAGCTGGTGATGGCTTCGCTGTTGCAGGAGTTTAAGGGCAAGGTGGATTTGATTTATATCGATCCGCCGTTTGATGTGGGTGCGGATTTTTCGATGAGTGTGGCGATCGGGGATGAGAGCGAGGCTATTGAAAAAGAGCAATCCACCTTGGAAATGGTTGCTTATCGTGATATTTGGGGGAAAGGTACAGATTCCTTTCTGCAAATGATCCACGAGCGCCTTGTACTTGCTAGAGAATTACTGAGTGATAAAGGTTTAATTTTTGTTCATATTGGTTGGTTCGTTTCTCATCAAGTCAAGTCAATTCTTGATGACGTTTTCGGAAACACTCAATTCCTAAATCAAGTTATTTGGAAAAGACAAGCTGCTCACAGTGATATAGGACAGGGTTCAAAACACTTGGGGCGATTACATGATGTAATCTTGCTGTACTCAAAAAGTGAAGAGTTTACCTGGAATATGCAATATGAGCCTTACTCTGAAGACTATATTGCCAAATTCTACAAACACATTGAGCCAAGAACTAACCGTCGCTATGCTTTAGATAATACCAGCGGTCCTGGGGGAGCAAGCAAAGGAAATCCTAATTATGAATTTCGTGGTGTAACTAAATACTGGCGCTATTCTAAGGAGCGTATCGAAAAACTTTATGCTGAAGGTCGTTTAGAACAGAGTAAAAGCGGTGGTGATTGTCGTTATAAAAGATATTTAGATGAGATGCCTGGAGTTTCTATCCAAGATTTATGGATAGATGTTTCAGCTATTCAAAGTGCAAGTTTAGAGGGGACTGGATACGCTACTCAAAAACCAGAAAAACTGCTAGAATGCATTATCAATCTTGCTTCCAACGAAGGCGATCTCGTTGCGGATTTCTTCTGTGGCAGTGGCACCACCGGAGCGGTTGCAGAACGTCTCGGTCGCAAGTGGATCATGGCAGACTTGGGACGCTTCGCTATCCACACCTCTCGCAAACGCCTAATCGAACTTCAGCGCAAGCTCCACAAAGACGGCAAACCCTACCGCGCCTTCGATGTCTACAACCTGGGGCGCTACGAACGCCAATGGTGGCAACAAGAACGCCTGCAAGGAGCCGACACTGAACACCGTCGCGTCATCCTGGAGTTTTTCCGCGCTGAAGTCCTTACCAACACGCCCTCCCCGCTGCTTCACGGTCGCAAAGCCGGGGCATTCTGCCATGTCGATGGCATCGACTCCATGTTCACCCGCGACGAAGCCAAAACCATTGCCCAAGCCACCGCCGCCGCTGGGGGGCGCGAATGCTATTGCCTCGCCTGGGAATTTGAAATGGATTTGCATTTGCTGGTAAATGCTCTTGCTACTGAACTGGGTGTAAAGTTGAAGCTGATCCAGATTCCCCGCGAGATTATGGAGAAAAACCGCAAAGCGCCGCCGCCGTTTTTGGAAGTGGCAGTGTTGGCAGCGGAGGCGGTGTACCGGAAAGACCCTCATCCCCTAACCCCTTCTCCCGCCTTGGGAGAAGGGGGACAAGATCCGGCTCCCCTCTCCCAGGGGCTGGGGGTGAGGGCAATTCCGAGGGCGAATACTGGGAAATCACACCCGCCCTCAAGAAAAAAATGACTGAAGTTGCTCGTGAATTTCGCAAAGAACCTACTCCTAGCGAAAATATTCTCTGGCAGGCGCTGCGCGGTCGCAAACTAGAAGGACGGAAATTTAAACGCCAACAACCCATTGGGGCTTTCATTGTCGATTTCTTCTGTAGTGCAGAACGCCTCATCGTTGAAGTCGATGGGATTGTTCATGAATCACAGCAAGAAGCTGATCAACAGCGGCAAGAATTGCTGGAGTCTTTGGGGCTGAGAGTTGTGAGGGTGGCGAGTGAATTGGTTGAAACGATTTGGATGTGGCATTGGCGGTGGTGCGGCAAGCATTTAGCCCTCATCCCCTAATCCCTTCTCCCAAGTCGGGAGAAGGGGAACAAGAAA
>JAAURB010000163.1 GCA_012033335.1 Oscillatoriales cyanobacterium RM2_1_1 | reverse complement strand
CGCAAGACGCTCTGTTATTCCAAATCCGTAGAAATGCTGAAGCACTCGATTCGGTTGCTACTTCATTACCTCAAATTCTGGGATGTCCCGATTCCGCAATGATTCATTGCATCATTCAGCAACGCCATTCATTGCATCATTCAGCAACGCCAGGCTTTAATGTTGGGCAGAATGTTGAGAGCGCAGTTGAGCCACCGTTTGCCACTGTTGCTCCAGATCGTTTCCCTTGAGAGCGATCGCGCCCATAAAGTCCCACAGTTCAGCAGATACCCTGCAACGGCTATGTGGTCAGGTTTCCCCTAGGGATTCTGCTAGGGGATTTTTGAGAAGTGCTTAGCAGGGGAAGGCCTTTGACCACTTCGCCGATCAAACGCCAAGCTGTACTTCTCCAGCTCAGCCTGATCCCGCTTCGGTTCATAGGTTAACCCCCGCTGCAATAATGAGGGCCAGGAATAAGCCTGCCCCAGTCTTGAACCATAGAAGTGCTCCCCGTTCAACTGAAAGCTCAATCCCTTCACATGGCCATTTTTCATCACAGAAGCTCGAACTTCCACACCAGCATCCGCCAAACGTTGAGCGAGTTGGGGCGCGGTTGCTTGGTCAGCGATCGCCCTTTCAATCAGATCTTGCAGATACTTTTTAGGGGGAATATTGGGTAGCTCAACAGGTTCTTTCTGGGTTGGAGGTGTCTCTGGCTTAGATTGCTCTGAACCTTTAGAGGATGTGGTTTTGGGTTTCTTCCTGGTGGTTGTGGAGGTTGCCTTTGGCTTGAATTTGGGTTTTGATGGGGTGGTTGGAAACAGGTCTTGAAGTTTCAGGCGAGTTGCCTCAGTGGAATCAGCATCATTCACTGGGGGCTCTTCAGTTTGGGGTTGCTCAACTGGCTCTAAGTTCTCCACCTGAAGGGTTTCTACTGGTTCTGAATTGGTAGAATTTCTCTCAGCCACAAGCAAGCGGTAGGGCTCTAATTGGGCTAGATCTCGTTTGATGTTGTAGCGAACGCCCCGCTTTTGGAGATTGTCCCAGGTGTACTCCTTTCCAAGTCTGTAGCCATAGTAGTGGTGATTGTCGATCAGGTAGGACAGCCCACTAATTCGCCCTGTGGTAGTAAGTTTCACCTTGGCTTGCACCCCTGCCTCTTCCAGGCGTTGAGCGAACTCTGGAGCAGTAGGTTTGTCTGCCACTGTCTGATCAATCAGTACCCTCAACTGTTTTTTGGGATGCACCTGCCCATTAACATCATCTCTGGCCTGAGCGTCTTGAACAGCTTGGGAGTCCTCAGATAGCTGAACAGGAGCTTCCTCTGGTTGGGATTTCTGGGGTTCTGAGTCTTCCAGAATTGGCTGAGGTTCTGACTCACTTTGAACTTCTTTGGGTTGAACTTCCGCCTGAAGTGTCTGGGGTGCTAACGCTTCCTGAACATCCTGGGATTTCTGAGGTTGTGGAAGTGGATGTTTCCCATTGAGCAGGTTCAGAATCTCCAGGGCTTCCTGGCTCTTTCCTTGCTGTTGGAGAAGTGTGGCGAGAAGCTGATAGTCTTTGGCACTGCTGTTTACATAATCTCGCAAACTTTCGGCATCGGCATCCTGCAACTGTTCTCGAACCCATTCTCTCACTTCAACAGATTGTTCAAGATAGTGGATCGCTTTATCTGTATAGTTTTGCTGGGTGTAGGCTGCGCCAATCTGAGATAGAATTGCAGCTAGTTGCAAGTGCGCTTCGATCGGAGAAAATCCCTCTGAATCATTGTTTGACTGCCTCAAATTGTAAGCCTGACCCAACTTTAACAGCACTTTGGCTTTCATCTGGGGGGTGTTGGCGACCTGGGATGCAACCCGAGATCGCTGCAACAGTTCTATGGCTTTCTCAGGCTGATTCTGGTTCAGGGCCAGGGTTCCTAACACATACAACACTGAGGCTTCTTCCTGGTGATTCCCCTTCTCTTGCAGTTGGTGAGAGGCGGTTTCTAAAAACTCTGTCGCCAACTGCAGGGGGAAGAACTGCAACATTTGGGCGATCTCGTTCTCGTATCCCTTTGTCTGAGCTGAATCTGCTGTGACGGTGAATGGTTGCGTTCCATTGCTTTGAGGCGCTTTCCAGAAACTCACTAATCTTTCCCCTGCCTGTTGAATCCTAACGATTCCATTCTACTGGATTGAGGTCATTCAAGGGCCCCCTGGCACTGATTACAATCCATTGCCAATCAAAATAAACGCTTCCCAGTAGTAGGGATGCGCTAGATTGTGATTAACTTTTCCGGTCAGCAGAGCGTTCTGGGCTTTTTGTAAGGCTTCTGTTTTGGAGTTGCCCTGTTGCAGAGCTTTTCAGCATGGCGTTCTTTCAAAATTAGCCCTTCATTCCTAACATATTTTTGGGGGTTCGTCGGTTATGCAGTTCAGAGGGTATCTGGATCAATATTCAGTTCCCGCAGTTTGGCTTTTAGCCTTTCATTTTGCTGTTCAGAGGTTTCAAGTTGTTGTTCAGCTACTTGGGCTTTTTGTTCAGCAAGTTGAGCGGCTTCTTGAGGGGTGGGAACCAACTCACCCTCAGAAGTAAGAAATCTCAATTTCCCTTCATAAACTCCCAGGAACAACTCCAATTGCTTGCTCCAAAGCTGGCCTTTTTCATTGGGTTGGAGATCTTCATATTCTCCATCTACCAAATGAAATCCTTTCAGTTCCAAAGTATCCGGAGAAAACCAGAAATAATCAGGGGTGCGGAAGATATCTTGATAGATTTGTTTCTTCTGGGTTCGGTCAACCTTTTGGGTTGAGTCTGACAGCAACTCAATGATCAGATTTGGATACTTGCCTCCTTCCTCCCACACCGCCCAACTCTTGCGGGGCTTGCGCTCAGTTCCTAACACCACAAAGAAGTCTGGCCCTCGCACATCTTGGGATTTCTTTTGTTCTGGGCTGTAGTAAATGCTCAGATTTCCAGTGGCAAAGTAGTCATTCCGGTCTTGCCAGAGCCAGTCCAGGCAGTTGAGCAGCAAGATCAGTTGTTGAAGATGCAAATAACTTTCCAAGGGAGGCTCCTGACTTTCTAAATCCCCTGGAGGCCACTGAATCTCTTCAAGTTCGGGTTCAGACTTTAGGGTTTCTAATACATCTTGGGCGATCGCCATTGTATCCTCCAGGGCAGTAAATGTAGTATAACTCGTCAACATCCCTATGGTTTGCTTAATTTCTATGTTAAGGGGTGAAACCATTATTGGTTCTGGATTCTCAGGGTCACAGTTGAGGATTTCCTAGATCAAGCACTCGGATCGCCTCTGTCAGTTCATTGGGTGCAAGATATGAGTAGTATAACTCGTCAACGTCTACGGTCTGCTTAACTTATATACTAAAGTTTGGAATCTGTAAGGTGCATATGGCGGCAAAATCTACTGACAAGATTTACCAGATTAAGGTCACTTTGAAAGGAAGCAAGCCACCGATCTGGCGACGGTTGTTAGTGTCCAACACCATAACACTGGGGCAACTACATGAGGTCTTGCAGATTGCGATGGGATGGACAAATAGCCACTTACATCAATTCATCGCTGGAGAAAGCTATTATGGCTTGCCTGACCCAGATTTCGACCTCGATGTTATTGACGAAGGGACTGTCAAGCTGAATCAGCTACTCAAGCAAGAGAAGGATGCCATCATCTACGAGTATGACTTTGGGGATGGCTGGGAACACAAAGTGGAATTAGAGAAAATCTTACCCTTCGATCCTGAGGAGAAACTGCCAAGCTGTATCAAAGGCAGACGGGCCTGTCTACCAGAAGATGTAGGTGGGGCTTGGGGGTATCGAGAGTTTTTAGAATCAATTCAAGACCCAGCCCATTCGGAATACGAGGAACTTTTGGAATGGATTGGTGGTGAATTCGACCCAGAGTATTTCAGTGTGCAGGAGGTGAATGATGAGCTGTCCGAATATATTTCGTAGAGGGTCTACAGCCTGATTCTTACTCTCAAGTGTTTGATGTCTCCAGGCATTGCCAGACACAGATTAAGATGAAGCAGAGGATTGAAATCATTGAAATCTATGCAGAGACATCATCGAATTCGTTCTAGCCGCCGTAGGTTTCTACAGACCTATCCTCCGATGTTAGCGTCTTTGGCATTAGTCACCTGCGCTCGAAAATCTTCCACCGTTGGCTTATCTCCTCAAGCTCAGGGATTAACGCCGACTCCAGCTTGTGGAGATCTCCCCACTGCTGCCCTCACCGCAGGCCCTTTCTACACTCCCAATTCACCCCAACGGAAATCTTTACTGGAGCCAGGAATAGCCGGAGTTGCTATACCTTTGACAGGTCAGGTGCTTTCGAGAAACTGCACCCCAATCGCCAACAGCTTAGTTGATTTCTGGCAAGCCAATGACCAGGGAGAGTATGACAACAACGGCTATACCTTGCGGGGACATCAATTTACTGATGCGGAAGGACGCTACTGGTTGGAAACGATTGTTCCAGGGATCTATCCAGGTCGTACCCGCCACATTCATGTCAAGGTGCAAGCAGCGAATCAACCAATTCTCACAACTCAACTCTACCTGCCGGAAGAACCCCTCAATCAAGGAGATTTTTTGTTTCGGCCTGAGCTGGTGATGACGGTTCAAAATCAAGGCAATGAGAAACAAGCCTCATTTAATTTTGTTTTGGATGTCAATGGTTAGTTGAGCGCTGAGGTGCTACTTTTCATGAGTCATCTGATTCATCCCAACACGCATTGGGACTGTAGATGTACTTACGGTTGTCATCCTCTCCGAGTAATATCGAATCCGTTTAATTGCCCATAATTACCCAACAGCCTCTGCCCACCAATAAAAATTTGTCGGCGTTGCATAATAGTGCCATGAATTGAGGCTCAATCTGATGCAATGTCCTGACTATGGTTCCAGCCATATCGGTAAAAACGGCAAGATGAGGGGTAAACAAAATCACATTTGTGTGGCGTGTCGTCGTCAGTTTATTGATGTCTATACAGCCCCTCTAGGATACTCCGATGAGATCAAAGCACAATGCTTAAAAATGTA
>JAAURB010000068.1 GCA_012033335.1 Oscillatoriales cyanobacterium RM2_1_1 | reverse complement strand
AAATTGTCAACTCCTGGCCCCCTTCAAGATAGTCATCACCAGCATTCCCATAGAGCCGATCATTCCCTGCTCCCCCGCCAGACTATCGTTGTCAAAACCGCCAAAAATGGTGTCATCTCCCCCATCCCCCAGAACGAGGTCAGCATCAACATTGCCAAACAGCAAGTCGTTGCCGTCCCCCCCACTGATGCTATCGGCACCGCGATCGCCCCAGATGGAGTCATTATCTTCACCTCCAAAGGCGGCATCATTGCCCTGACCGGTATAGAGGATATCTGAACCCAGACCGCCATTGAGGAAGTCATTTCCCGCGCTACTAAACAGTAGATCATCGCCTTCCTGACCTTCTAGGTTGTCATCCCCTGCCCTGGCAAATAGGGTATCGCTTCCGTCAAGGCCATCGAGGGAGTCATTGTCGGCGGAACCCGTGAGGTTGTCGTCCCCAGAGGTTCCGGTTTGGGTAACCTGAATAGCATTAGCCTGGCGGCTAGTGGTCAAATCCAGGCTCGGTAAAGAAGAATCAGAACCATCCTCTTCATTGCCTTCTCCAGGAACAGGAGAAGGTTCAGGAGTTGGCGTTGGAGTTGGGTTGGGACTAGGTTCTGGGTTGGGACGGGGCCCTGAATCCGGTGTTGGAACCGGGTTTGGAGTAGGAGTAGGTGTTACCGTCGTAAATTCAAATGCCCCTAGGTCAATGGCCTCTCCAGCCCTTCGGGGATTGCCATCCTGATCAATTGTGACATCACTGGGAATTGCACCAGAACCCGCATTCACCGCAACAGAATCAGGTAACAACCGGTAATTGTTAGTTGCTGGATCGACAAAACCAGCGGATGCAACCTGAACATTGTTGGTCTCAGTCAGGTTAGTCGATCCGGCACCTTTGACATAGGGCTGCCCGAAGCTGTTGGCAAAGATGTTGTTGTCCAGGGTTAAGTTATCAACATCGTCGATAAAGCCCCCAATATAGGTATCATTGGCAAAGATGTTATTGCGAACGACGATATTAGTGGGATCATAGCCGCCGTTGAAATCGCTGCGGTCAACAACAAGGGATTGTACATTACCAACGACAGTATTATTGAAGACTTCTATATCACTGACATTGCTAGTCACCCCAATCCCTACGCCACCATTTGTCCCCTGGATCCCATTGTCGTAAACCACGTTGTTGAAGATGCGGACATCTCGAACATCCCCTTCCTCGGGGGCAGTTTCTTCATCGGCAACAATAATGCCATCGGCTGTATTGCCATAGACGACATTGTTGTAAACATCAACGTTGAAGGTGTTTGAGCGATTCCCTTCAATATAAATTGCAGGCCCCCCGTTATAACCCCCTGGTGTCCCAGAAATTGAGGCCACGCCGGTGACGGTGTTGTTATGCACAGTTCCATTGCGGGAGCCTGTCTTGATGTCAATGCCCTCGCGGGTTCCTCCATTGACAAAATTGCCAGCCACCTCAAAGCCGTCTACCCCCCAGATACTCAAGGCTTCCTGGGTACCTCGAGAATCCCCTCGTCCAACCCATCGGTTATTGGCCCGTTCGATGGTGTTGTTGAGGACTTTGATATTGCTGCTGGTGACTTCTGCCTCCCCACCCCCAAAGAATGTATCCGGCAACACAATAATCCCTGAAGCCCCGGTCTCAAAGGTGTGGTTGTTCTGAACCACCATATTATTAGCATCTTGCAGTGAGATCCCTGCCCAGGAAGTATTTTTGATCTGGAAACCATCAATCACCCAATACCCTTGGCCCCTAGACTTAACCGGAGCATCCTGAAACTCCCCTACAGTTGGAGTTGGATCAAGGATGGTAACATCCCCCTCTGCCTTGAGAACAATATGACCGTCTTGGGCATTGCCGGATTTCTCCAGGTTGATTTGCTCGGTGTAGGTTCCTGGCTGAACCAGAATCGTGTCTCCTGCCCCAACGACAGATGCGGAACTGGTCGCGTAGCCGACGGTTTTCCAGGGTTGCGCTTGGGTTCCTGGATTGCTATCGTTGCCATTGGGTGAGACGTAATAGGTTTCACCATTACCAGCAGGGATAAAGCTCTCCACCTTCATATCCATTACTGATGAGGTTTCGTTGAGAATCATTGAATTTTTTCCTTTTGTTGGAGTTATTGATGTGGTGTAGCTACATGTTCTAAACTCCCCCCAACAGTTATACAAATTCTCTAATAACAGTCCGGATAGTATCTAAAAATATCTGGACAATAGCAACAGGGAGTTCAGGGAAAAGAAGTGCTAATATACACAAGAGAATTTTCCAGAGAGCAGGCAGGGCAAAATTCGACAAATATAAACTCCTACTTAAGGATACAATTTCGCTATTAAGTTGCCCATGAACTCATCTTCTAATTCATCTCAAGCCCAGAGTTTTTCCCGGCGTAGTCTTCTTAAGCTTTTAGGCTTAGGAGCCCTTGGAACTATTAGTTATTCTCGGTTCAAGAAGCCTCAGCCCAATATTTTTCAACCTGATACCTTAGATTTGCCCCGTCATCTCACACAACAAAAATCCGTTGTGGTGGTGGGGGCAGGCTTGGCAGGTTTAGCCTGTGCCTATGAACTCAGCCAGCGCGGATTTCAAGTGACTTTGCTGGAGAAATCACCTCAATTGGGTGGAAAAATTGCCAGTTGGCCCATTCAAGTCGGAGATAAAACCTTTCAGATGGAGCATGGTTTTCATGGCTTTTTTCCTCAGTACTACAATCTTAAAAGTATTGTTCAAGAGCTAGAAATTCAGAACAATTTTCTTTCCCTAGAGTCTTATTCGGTGGTATTTCGGAACAATCAATACCAGCCAGAAATCTTTCGTCCCAGTCATTCCTGTTTTCCCTGGAATATTGTAGATCTGGCTGTTTCTTCACCAAATTTCTGGCGTTGGGGGATTAATCTAACCCATCCAATGCATTGGCAAGTCTTTCGAGAAATCAGCAGTTTTAAAGCCCCGGATAGTTTTCATCGACTGGATCAAATTTCTGTAACTGACTGGGTTAAAGATGACTTTCCTCGAGGGCTATATGACCTGTATTTTCTGCCCTTTGCTAAATCCAGTTTGAATGCTCCTGACCAATTGAGTGCTGGAGAATTGATGCAATTCTTTCATTTCTATTTCTTCGGTAATCCTGAAGGTCTAGCGTTTAATGGAACCCGCCAGGACATGGGAACTAGCCTGGTACAACCCATTGCCCAAAGTATTCTAAGAAATGGGGGCAAGATATTAACTGAAGTTGAAGTTGATCAAATTACCTGGGACGCTGGAAATATTGCAGGGATTAATTATTTTCAAGGGGAAAAAAATACCTCAGTTCCCTTTTGGATTAGCGCAAACCCGGCATTAAATGGGATTGAATATCAGCCCCTCCTCGGTGATTCTGAGAACAACTTTCAGTATTTTGGAGCCGGGGATCAGGTATATCAAGTCCTAGCCGAAACGGGTTCTGATAGGGCCCAGGTATTATCCCTCACCTGCACCCATCAGGGTTGCATTGTCAAACAAGCAACGGATGGGAATTTTCATTGTCCCTGTCATGGCGCGGTTTATGATCCTCAGGGTCAGGTTATTTCAGGCCCAGCTCAACAGAATCTCCGTCAATTTAATGTTGTTGAACATCAGGGCGATCGCCTGAAATTAGTTGCTCAAATTTCCCAGACCTCTTCAAAAAAAAACCCTCAACCAGCCACTCTTCAAGCCGATTATTTTGTGTTGGCTACGGATATTCCGGGAGTCCAGAAACTCTTTGATTTGAGTCAGGGAGAAATCAATCCAGCCCTGATCCAACAGGTTAATACATTGCAAGTTGCCGATCCCTTTGCCGTTTGTCGATTCTGGTTTGATCGGGATTTTGACTGGGAACATAGCAACTTTGCATCTTTATCTGGATACCAATTGACTGATAGCATCACTCTTTATCATCGGATTCAAGATCAGTTTATTCAATGGCATCAGCAAACCGGTGGCAGCGTCATAGAACTCCATGCTTATTGTTATAAAGAGCAGGAATTTCCCAGCCAGACGGCCCTGCTCGAAACCTTTGAACAGGAACTCTATGAAATCGTCCCGTCTTTGCAATCTGCGACATTGATTCACCGAGAACTGGTGAATCAGAAGAACTTTGCTGGATTTCCCCCGGGGAGTTATGCTAATCGCCCCCTGACTCATCCTGCTGGGGGTAATTTAATGTTTGCTGGAGATTGGGTGAAGATGCCTTTTCCCTGTGGTTTAATGGAGCGGGCAGTGAGCAGTGGATTGCTAGCAGCGAATGAGATTTTGCATCAAACAGGGCTCCAGGGGCGATCGCTGCTGACCGTTAATCCAGAAGGTTTTCTCAAGATTTAGTGTGAAGTTTAGTTCAAAACTAAATCTTAAAGTTAAATGAAGTAAAATTCAAGATTTCCCTCAAAATCTAGCTTAAGGTCAAAGACGTTCCAACCTGATAAAATGACTGCCAATTCTGATATTCGCCAACTGGGAATTAACCTGAATCATTGGTATGTGGTTGCCCAAAGTTCGGAGGTAACTGATCAGCCTTTGAATGTTAATTTATGGAATCAATCGATTGTCTTATTTCGAGATTGTTTGGGGACGGTTCACGGGCTTGAAGATCGCTGTCCCCATCGCCATGTCCGATTAAGTCACGGAATAGTGATTCAGGGCAATTTGGAATGTGCTTATCATGGTTGGCAATTCAATGGCAATGGGCAATGTGTTCAGGTTCCTTATCTGGCTGAAAATCAACGATTACCGACCTGTCAATTACGTCGTTATTTAGTTCAGGAACAGGATGGTTTTATCTGGTTATTTCCAGGAAAAGATTCAACCCAAGCTCAAATCCCAGAAATCCCAGAATGGACACATTTGAATTATATTGCAACGGTTTCAGTGATTCATTGTCAAACCCATTATTCTTTCCTGATTGAGAATTTAATGGATATGTATCACGGCCATTTACATCAAGATCTTCAAGCCTGGACAGATGCTCGACTAGAGAAAATTCAGGAAAATCAAGGTCAAGTTGAGGCCGACTACCAGGCTCAAAGTTACTATAAAATCGATAAAATCTGGTCAGTTTCTCAGTTGTTCATTCCAGCCCTTCGCAGGCTTCATCCCGAAAGATTGAGGGTGAGTTATGTCTATCCGCACTGGATTTCATCCCTGGGAAAAGACTTTAAAATCTATTGCTTATTTTGTCCGATTAATTTGACGGAAACTCGGGCTTATTTAATCCATTTTACCTCCCTAGAAAGTTTCTGGCGTTTGCACAAACTCCCGGTCAAGTTCCGTCAATGGCTGAAGCATCGCCTGTTTGGTGCGGCTCAAAATTTGTTGGATGGATTGGTGAAGCAAGATATTGTTATGATTGAGGAGGAGCAGCAGATCCACCTGAATTGCCCTCCGCCAAAAAGCCATGAACTCAATCCAGTGATTACTGCTGTGCAGCGCTTGATCTGGCATCAAGCTACAGGTAATCCGATGTCAGATCTAAATTCTGAATCAACCAATTAAATTTAGCCTCTGCAACGGTCAAGAAATCCTTGACTGTCTGATCAATTCCTTCGGCTTCTACATCTAGATCGTCATCCTCAACTTGATATCCCAACCGGCGAATTGTCCCCCGCATTCGGCTTGCCAGACAAAGAGAAATCCCCTGATAAAACCGTGAAGAAAACCCGGCATTGCGATGAAGTTGAGCATTCAGTTCATAGCGGGGAATCGCCAATACCTGACTTCTGTCTACAGCCTTGACGGTTGCCAGGGGAGGGCGGCTATCGATAAATGAAATTTCTCCTACGACTTCTCCCTGGGGGAGCATCGCCAATTCCTTTTCCCCACTGGGAAAGATAGAGACTCTTAATAGCCCATTCAGAACAATGTAAAGGGCGTTGATGGGTCTACCTTCGTAGATTAAGGTTTCATCGGGCAGTAGAGTTCTGACCTTGCCCCGGTTAATCACCCATTGCAGATCACTATCATCTAAACCACCAAGAATAAACAAGGCATTTTTAGTTTGTTGAGACATTGAGTTATCCAGAATGAAATTTTAAGCCGTTTGGATTGCTGTCCTAATCCTTGAGAACTTTTTCAATAAACTGCAGCAGATGATCATGAAACTTATTTGTAGCTTTCAAATAGCAAGCATGGCCTGCTTTTGGGAGGAGTATCTTCTCAGCGTTTGGCATCACTTCAACTAGTAAATCAGCTTGCTCCACCGGGACAATTCGATCATCACTTCCCCACATGGCTAAAACCGGTAGCTCAATTCCTTTGAGTTGAGTCATTAACTTGGGAATTCCCACCGGGGCTAGTGCAACTAATCCTTGAAGGGATTCAGGGTGATCAATCATAAAAGGTAAGCTATAGGTTCCACTCATGGAGGGAGAGATCAGAACGATTCTATTGAGTTCTAGTTTGTTGATGAATTTAGCAAGGAACTCTGACTGATAATTGGCAATGGGTTCTGACTTGCCATAGCCGGGCAGATCAATAGCTACAACCCGATAGTTTTGACTTCTAAGGCGTTTTAATGTGCCAATCTCTTTCCAGGTTTGAGCACTAAAACTAGCACCGTGAAGTAACAGGATAGAGGGGCTGCTTTCTAAGCCTGACTCAAGATAGTGAATGTTTGAAGTCTGAATTTTAACTATATTTGATGCAATATTGGGTTCCATAAATCTATGAATCCATGAATCTAGTTGATCATCTAATCAGTAATCTATTCAATGAGTAGAATTAAGTCATAAAATTCTTTAAATTACCTCAAGGTCAATAGTTGAATATAATCCCTGAATCTGGCAAGCTTTGACGAATCTTGACAAACTTTAATGGGTTTTAATGGGTTTTGATAGATTTAGATGGATTTAGATAAATTGTGTGGTTTCATTATATCTCAAGGCAATCAGAAGATTTATGTTAAGTTAATAGAGTTAATTCTGTATCTTTATCTCGAAGGTGCTGTGGCAATTGAGCATTTACCTGAATTCACCCCATCCAACTTGACCCCTGGCAAACCCTTTCCTCAAGTTCCTCTGCTGACTATGTTTCGCCTGGGCCTGTTTCAAATGGGGTTGGGAATCATGTCTTTGCTGACTCTGGGGGTGATCAATCGGCTTATGATTGATGAACTCCAAATTCCAGCTCTGATCGCAGCCGGAGCGATCGCCACCCATCAATTTGTCTCTCCGGCTCGGGTATGGTTTGGTCAACTGTCTGACACCAAGCCGTTACTGGGCTTACATCGCACCAGTTATGTCTGGTTTGGGGCAGTTCTGTTTACCAGCCTTTCGTTTGCAGCGTTGCAGGTGGTTTGGCAGTTGGGAATCAGCCTGCAGGACAACGGTTTGACTTTGACTACCTATGGCTGGGCAGGTTTACTAGCAGTGATTTTTGGGGGCTACGGTCTAGCCTTGAGTGCAAGTTCAACGCCCTTTGCGGCCTTACTTTTTGACATTTCCGACGAAGACAATCGCCCTAAACTGGTCAGCATTGTCTGGTCAATGTTGATGGTGGGGATCGTGGTGGGAGCGATTATCAGTTCTAAAATTCTCAGTCGCCCTGAGGTCTGTGGGGCAGACCTAGCCAACTCCACTGCGGCGATCTCTTCTGGCTCAACAACCCCTCTTCCCCAGCTACAAGCCTCCGTCACGCCCCTGTTCACCATCGTGCCAGCGTTGGTGCTTTTTTTGTCAATTGTGGCCCTCTGGGGAGTAGAAAGTCGGTTTTCCCGATTCCGATCTCGGACTTCCGCCCCTGAGCGAGACGATCAGATTACTTTCAGGCGGGCTTTGAGGATGCTTATGGCCAACCGCCAGACCGGGCTGTTTTTTAGTTTTTTATTGGTAATGAGTATCAGTCTGTTCATGCAAGATGCCGTCCTGGAGCCCTATGGGGGAGAAGTGTTTGGTCTGTGTGTGTCTGAGACCACGCAGCTCAATGCCTTTTTCGGGATCGGCACCCTGGTGGGGATTGCTTCTACAGGATTTCTGGTTGTGCCCCGGTTAGGAAAAAAACAAACTGTCAAACTGGGATGTATCGGGGTAGCAGTTTGTCTGATGGGCTTTATTGCATCAGGAATGACAGCCAATCCTGGCTTTTTAAAGGGATCTCTGTTGCTGTTTGGCCTCAGTTCTGGGGTTTTGACCGCCGGGGCGATTAGCTTGATGCTGGATCTGACGGCGGTGGAAACGGCGGGAACCTTCATTGGGGCCTGGGGTCTAGCTCAGGCCATGGCCCGAGGTCTAGCAACTGTGTTAGGGGGAGCCATCTTAGACGGGGGCCGATTGCTCTTCAATCAGCCACTCCTGGCCTACGGTAGTGTATTTGTCACCCAAATTATTGGAATGCTAATTGCGATTGGCTTACTCAGTCGCGTGAATGTCCAGGAATTTCGTGAAAATGCCCGTCGAGCGATCGCCATGGTGATTGAGAGTGAGCTAGATTAGTCTGGATTACAACCGTCAGGTTACAACTTTCCATTTTTGCTATCCTGGAGTTCAGGAATCCTGTTATAGTATTCGAAAATTTGGACTGTTTAGTATGGTCAAAGGACTTCAGCATAAAAATGGGGAGTTACAAACTTTTAGATGATCTATTATGAAGCCTCAATTTACCGGTTTAACGGATATTGGGAATGTTCGTGCAGTGAATCAGGATGCCTTTCACCTGGATTCTGAGGGACGTTTTTTTATTGTCGCAGATGGCATGGGGGGTCATGCGGGGGGTCAAGAAGCAAGCCAGATTGCTGCCCAAGTGATTCAGGAGTACCTCAATTCCTATTGGGAGACCTCCGAGCCTTCTCCAGCTTTGCTCAAAGGTGCGTTTCAGGCAGCTAACAAAGCCATTTTGCAGGATCAAAAAAATCACCCTGAACGGTCTGATATGGGAACAACTGCTGTGGTTGTCCTGTTCCGGGATGAAAACCAACCCTGGTATGCCAATGTTGGGGATTCTCGCCTGTACCGATTACGCGGAGAAAGCCTACAGCAGCTCAGCGAAGATCAAACCTGGGTAGCCCAAGCCGTCAAACGAGAGGTTCTGACCCCAGAGGAGGCCCGAACCCATCCCTGGCGGCACGTCCTGTCTCAATGTCTGGGACGGGAGGATTTGACGATGATTGAGATTGAGGGTTTAGACATTCAGCCGGGGGATCGGCTTTTACTCTGTAGCGATGGCTTAACAGAAGAACTACCCGATGATCTGATTGGTCAGGTTCTAGCCGGTTCTGTAGATTATGAAGCCATTGCCAGTCATCTAGTTCGGGAAGCGAAGGCCCGAGAGGGCAAAGATAATGTTACGGTTGTACTTGTGGGATTTGACCCCCTAGATTCTCTACACCCGGTCGATCAGCTCGATCTGATTGATCCAGAAAATGGGCCAGCATGACCCGAGCAGTGGGTTTGATCAGCGGAACGTCAGTGGATGGCATTGATGCCGTGCTGGTGGAGCTGACGGGACTGGGGCGCAACCTGGAGATTCAATTGCTGGCGGGAGAAACCTATCCCTACCCTGAGGGGTTGCGCCAGCAAATTCTTCGGGTTTGCGGGGGTGAAGCCATTTCCTGTGCTGACCTAGCGGCCCTTGATGATGCGATCGCCCTAGTATTTGCCGAGGCGGCCCTGAGGATTCAACAGGGACAGGAGCCAGCAGAGCTGATTGGCTCCCATGGTCAAACCGTATTTCATCGTCCCCCCCCAACCCGGTATTCATCTGCGATCCCATTGAACGATAGATTGAGCGATCCGTCAGGCACCCTGGGCTATAGTCTACAGTTAGGGCGAGGTGCTGTGATCGCCCAGACTACCGGCATCCCAACGGTGAGTAATTTTCGAGTAGCAGACCTAGCGGTCGGGGGTCAGGGAGCACCCTTGGTTTCGATTCTAGATGCCTATGTCTTGAGCCACCCCGATTACAACCGTTGTATTCAAAATATTGGTGGGATTGGCAACGTGACGTACTTGCCTAGAACGGCTTCCCCGTCGGGGACTTCTGGTAAACGGGCGATCGCCCCTAAGCCCAACCTGGACTCTGATATTCTGGGATGGGACACTGGCCCTGGAAATACCTTGCTGGATCTGGCGGTACAACAATTTTCTGAAGGTATCAAAACCTATGACCATAATGGTCAGTGGGCGGCCCAGGGTCAGCCCTGTATTGAACTGGTGGAACGATGGCTACAACAGGATTTTTTTCATCAACCGCCTCCTAAATCTACTGGACGAGAACATTTTGGCTTGGACTATTTGCAGCAATGCCTGGTGGAGGCTGAAGCGTTAGACTTGAAACCAGCAGACATTCTGGCAACCCTGACAGAGTTAACCGTCGCTGCCATTGTCCAGAGTTACTATCGATTTCTGCCCCGACTACCGGATCAGATTCTACTCTGTGGCGGCGGCTGTCACAATCTCTATCTGCGACAACGACTTGAAATGCTTTTGTATCCTATTCCTGTTCTGACCACAGCAGCAGCGAATTTAGATGTAAACTTCAAAGAGGCGATCGCTTTTGCTTTGTTAGCTGACCTGCGAATTCAAAATATTCCAGGCAATCTTCCTCAGGTAACCGGGGCAAGCACAGCAGTTTTATTGGGGGAAGTACATTATCCAAGGATTTCTGATTTTTGATAGCCACCCGGGAAGATTGGTTCTCGATCAGAACCCTCAAGACCTCTGTTGCATAGAGGAATATTATGGCTCACACCTTTCTTGTTAGACCCGGACAATGGATGCTAGAAGGACAATGGCTAGAACGTCAAAATCTTCCTGTACCGGTGCGGGGAAAAACCATGATTGCCTGGGATCAGAATGATTGGTTTAGAATGGCAACTAAATTAGTGTTTCCAGGTCATGAATATACGGACATCGTTTTACAGTATCGAGGCCGGTTCGATCAGACCAATCGCCAGTATAGCTTCATTTTGCAACATAGCGAGTTTGGTAATGTAGAGGGAGAAGGATTAATTGGCCCTGAATCCATTGTGCAGCGATATTGGGTTCTCGGGAGCGAACAACAACGACGAAGTGGACTGGAAACCCTACGGCAGATCAAGGATGATCGATATTATTACTCCAGTGTGAATATGTCGGGAATCTCCATGAGTTTGACGAGTGTAATGGAAGCCGTAATTGAGCGCAAACCTTGACGTTGCCCTTGACTATGAACTTAACTCTCGATCGATAACAACACCTCTAGAAGTCATGAACCCCATTTACCCTAACTGATTTTCGAATCCGAAAATAAGTTTGAGACATAGAGTACTGACCCCCGGAATCCAGGCTCTAGAACTGGGTTGGACTAGATTCTAAGCCCCACTGATGCTTGAGAAAATGCTGATACATATTTTCCCGTACCATCATGTGCTCATACAGATCCACCAGAAATTGTTGAGCTTGTTCTTGACTCATCTGATCAACCTGGAGCTTAAAAGAAGACAGGCTGAACTGCTGTTCAAGAGAAAGTTCACGCGGTGTTGTCATAGTTAGCCTCCTAACGGGGTTAAGATATACGACTTAAGTTCAGGCTAATCCCCAAAACTGAGGATGAACTCTGTAGCTAGACTGGTCTTTAAGCAATCAACAAGTCCTGCCTTCATGTTACAAAATATAACAATGATTTGACAAATGACTAATGATTTCAAAAAAGCAGCCTTTAAGTCTACATTAGCAAATGAATCCGTCAGTGTTGTAGTTATTTATACGCTCTTGAGGAGGGTCACCAGAAGAGTGGGAATAAAATCGGGCATCCCTGGGCTATCTTAGAGATGGATTTTGAGTCGGTTGTGGGAAACCCATCATAGCTACGTCAGTCTATCTCAAGCAATATCATCTCAATCAACGTCATCTCAATGCCATCTGCCCCTGCTTCCCCAGAATCAAACTTGAACGCCGCCTCTGAACAATCTGCCCTAGAGTCTGGTTTGGTGGCCTTGAAGCAACAGCAATATCCAGAGGCGATCGCCGCCTGAGTCCCCTGATGCAATCTCAAGACCTCAAGTCAAGGATTCGAGCCCAGATGGGGCTGGTGACGGCCTGGGAAAGCCTGGGAAACCTAGAGCAAGCGATCGCGGTTTGTCGTTCCCTGACCGCTGCCTCCAATGCCAGAATTCAAGCCTGGGGAACTCAAACCTTAGAAAGATTAACCGAGAAATTATCCCCATCTTCCTCCCCATCTGCGCCGGTAAGTACTGGCTTTGTCCCCTTCGATTCTGGGGCTCTGAGTCAGCTTCCTCAACCGCCTCAACCGTCAATCCCGACTCGAAGGGCTGCATCTTCCCGCCCCAATCCGGCCATTCCTGAAACAACCCCTCAGACTTCAGGGGGCGAGGGTTCGGCCCAGACCAATCCCTCACCCCCTGAAGCATCACAGCCTCAGCCAGCGGCACCAGGATCGTCCTCCGCTCCTGCAGATCCCTCAGACCGGCTAAATGCTTTACAGATTCATCATCATCCCGGTTCAATTCATCCTGAAGAGCTTGCCAGAGAGCTTTTGCAAGTTCCTTCAAGTTTAGATACTGCAGATCCACAAGAGAGCTCCAACCCACAGTCCAACCCTAAAGCCCCTGAGGCCCCTCGCAATTCAGGCCCGCAGACCCCCTTGATAGCCCCAGTTCCCCCAGCTCAACCCTGGCAATGGCGGCAGGCTGGGCGGGCAGAACATTGGCGACGGCTGAAGCCCTTGAAATTGACCCGGTTCCAGGTTGAGCAAGGGTTAACCGTGATTGTTTTGGTTTGGTTGACTCCCCGGCTGGTTAATTTCTGGATGGATGTCATCAATGACTTGCTCTATCGCCTGCCCTGGGTTAATCCGATTCAACTGCTCTACCGGGATCCGACCCATGCTGTCTGGATTACCCTGGGTTTATTGTTCTTGCTATCCCCCTGGATTCTGGATTTGTGGCTCAAACTAGGCTGGGGCATGGAGACTTTACCGTTGACGGCCCTGTTTCAGCAGAGCCCGGAAGCCAATCGCATTCTCAGAAGTTATTGTCAGAAGCGACGCTGGCGGGTTCCGGCTTTACGAGTTTTACCGATCTCGGCTCCTGTAGCCATGACCTATGGCTGCTGGCCACGATGGGCACGGATTGTGGTCAGTCGGGGATTGCTAGAGCGGCTCTCAGAGGATGAAATTGCCCTGATCTATGCCCGTGAAATTGCCCATGTCGGTCACTGGGATCTGCTGGTCATGTCGTTTGTGACGGTTGTCACTCAAGTTCCCTATTGGCTCTACAGTCAACTTCCCCGTTGGCCAGATCAACTCATTACCCTGACCCAAACCTTACCGGGTTTCCTGCAAATTCTCCTGTCTGGGCTAGCCTATGGACTGCGGGGAATAGCCTGGGTGATTTCTCCGATCAGCTATGGAGTTTATCGTCTACTCTGCTGGCCAGCATTCTGGGTTTCTCGGCGACGGGTGTACTATAGCGATCGCAGCGCCTGTGATCTGACTGGAAATCCCAATGGCCTGGTTCGGGCCTTGCTGAAAATCACCCAAGGTCTAGCTCAAGGAATCGAACAGCGGGGTCAGATTGATCCGATGCTGGAGAGTTTTAATTGGCTCCTGCCGGTGGCCATCAAGCAAGCCGTTACCCCTGGTAGTTTGATGTTCCAGACGGCCCCAGATTTGCTGTTGCATTGGGATGCTACTAACCCCTATCGCAAATGGTTAGAACTAAATCAATCCCATCCCCTCCTGGGAGATCGGCTGCAATTGCTGGGTTTCTATACTCAATTTTGGCAACTAGAATCAGAGCTGGATTTACCCCTACCCAAGGGTAAACTCCCCCGATGGACTCAGACTCAGCGATTGCATTTACTGTTGCAGGGGGCTCCTTTTTTTGGGATTCCTGCCGGATTGCTGTTGGGCAGCTTGATCTGGTTAATTGGTGGGATTTTATCGCTGCTGGGGCTCTGGCAGTTAGAATGGCTGGCGGGCGATCGCTCGGTCTTGTGGGGCTGTGGTTTTCTCGGTTGTGGCCTGGGAATTTTTCTGAGAAATAATCAGTTTTTCCCTGAAATTCGGCGCTCCAATCAATTGACAAATCCTGACTTGCGTCAATTGTTGGCGAATCCTGAGCAAATTCCCCTGGATACTCAACCTGTAAGACTAGAAGGCCAACTTCTGGGTAAAACAGGAATCAAGAATTTTTGGGAGCAGGACTTGATCTTAAAAACCTCCGCCGGGCTGGTCTGCCTGCACCATGTTCCTCAGTTTACCCCTCTAGCCTATTTCTGGCCTGGACTGACTCGTCCTAGCCAGCTTGTCGGTCAAGCAGTTACCGTAGTAGGGTGGTGGCGACGGGGCGCAGTTCCCTGGATTGATCTAGAGCTTCTCCAAGGTCAGCATCAGGGTCAGAAAATCACAGTTGCCGGGGGACATCCATTTTGGGTAACCCTGTTGGGAGTGGCGATCGCCTGCTGGGGAGCCTATATTATTGCATCTGGCTCAGGTTGAGCTACCATTCTGTTAAGAACAGTGTTACATTTCTTAATAGAACATTGGGTTGGCAAACAGCCATGAATCCCGATAGTTAGTACCTGACAGTTTAGTATAAGGTTCACAACCTGTAATCAAAATGTAATCAAAAAATGTTACTGGGGAATATCCCTGAAAGATTTCAGATATAACTCTAATTATGGTATGCTAATAAATGGCTTGAATATGTATTTTACATTTGGGCAATTTATTCCTGGATGGGCTAAAATTTTATTTCTTTAGATTTTAGCGGTTTGAGTTTAGCTATTTCAAGGGGAATAGTTTTTCATCTAAAATCATCCACGGCAATAAGGGTCTACTTTCGATGTAAGCATTGTGCTCTCAACTGTATTAAACTGTAATCAGCGTTGCGTTAGATATAGAGTTAGAGTTTTTTTTGAAAGAAAGCTTTGTCAAAATTTTTTAGGTCTCAACTCCCATTAAAGCTACCAGGACGGAATTCTGCAGGCACTAATTTCTCGGATATAGTTCGGTATCTACGAAGTAACCAGAATTTTTACAGCTTTTTTTGGTTTTGAAGGGTTTAGAGAGATTTTTTGAGTGAAGTTCATTCAAGTGAGTTTTGTTGATTTTTTCTGACTGGAGGTTATTTCTATGCCTATTCGTCTTTATATTGGCAATTTACCAAAAGAAGTTGAGCGCCAAGAGTTGCAGGATGTGTTTGCGGCAGAGGGAGACTTGGTTACTGCAAAAGTTATTACGGATCGCAAAACTGGCAAATGTCGCGGCTTTGGCTTTGTGACAGTACCAGATGAAATGGCTGATCAAATTGTTGAGAAGTACAACGGGGTTGAGCTTAAGGAAACGTTGCTAAAAATTGAAAAAGCGCTACCTCGCAAGAAAGCAGCCAAGGGAGAAGGGGAGGAGGAAGAAGTTCGGGCCGTAACTAAGGGAAGCTCTGAGGTCGGCAAAAGTCGCAAGAAGTCAGGAAAATCCTCTACTGGAGGAGCCAAGTCCAGCGAATCCGATGCGGCATCCGTTCAACCCGATCCCCGCTGGGCTAGTGACCTGGAAAAGTTAAAGCAGATGCTCTCTGCCCAAACCACCAATTCTTAGAGCTCTGAGGTTGCGCTCCGGGCAGCAAACTATAGATCTCAACTTGATCTCCATGGGTCTTGAATTTGGTTGTGGATTCTTGTTTGAGCGATTGCTAGTAATCAAAGTATCAACTTCGTTGCTCTTGCCCCGCGCTAGGGGGAGCAAATTGCAGGCGGGAATTCACTTGATCGTGCCGAAGGTGCCGATCAGCTCTTTTCAAGAGATCACCTGAGAGTTCGGCTTGGGAACCAAAATCTTGAAGATGAACCAGGGAAACAATCCAGGGAAAACTTAGAGCGCCTTAGACCGCACTAGAGCAATGGGCAGGCACATCAATTTTCGCCAGTTAGGGACGTAAGCTCGTCGGGTAAAAACGTCATATTGATTCCGCTCAATGGCATTAAGAATCCTACTGTAAAGTAATAAGGCCGCCCAAATTGGCCAGCGAATATCAGGGTTCAACACTCGAATTCCCTGTTCTGCTGATTCATAGAACTTTCGAGCCCGCTGAATCTGAAACTTCATAAGAGCTCGCCAGCGATCATCAATCACCCCATTCATCAAATCCTGCTCAGAATAGTCAAATTGGGCCAGTTCCTCTAAGGGAATATAGATCCGACCTCGGCGGGCATCTTCTCCCACATCTCGGAGAATATTAGTCAACTGATTGGCAATTCCCAAGGCGATCGCTTCGTCTTTAGGAATATGAATTTTCTGATCGTCCCAGGGGCTTTTGGATTCAGGTTGGGCTACTCCCATGACTGACATTGACATCAATCCCACCGTTCCTGCTACTCGATAGCAGTAAAGTTGAAGATCTTCAAAAGTCTCATAGCGACTGCGGTGTAAATCCATGCGCTGCCCTGCAATCATGTCCCGAAAAGGCTGAATGTCCAGGGGATACCGGCTCAGGGTATCGACTAAGGCAACGTCTTCATCATCCATTGGCTGCCCTGAAAAAACACATTCAAGGTGCTTCTCCCATTGATCTAAGGTTTCGAGGGTGGTAGAACCCGCCATGGGGCCATCCACCAATTCATCGGTGCGCCGACACCAGACATAAATCGCCCAAATTGCCCGGCGCTTTTCATCGGGCATGAGCTGAGTACCCATGTAGAATGTCTTGGAATACTCGGCTGTAATCTGGCGACAACGTTCATAGGAGTCTGCCAAAGAAACCAGGGTTCTTGTCATTTGGGGGGATTGAGGCAGTTGTAACATTCGCTATGTTTCAGCTCCCAGAAATTGCCTTATAGAATTTAGCTAGGGTTTTACGAAGGATTAAGTTCATGGCTTGCAACGGTGGAGATCAGGTTCCCAGGGTCAGTGACCATCGTTCCATTTCCTTGATCCGGAGTGACCCCGGAGTGTTGATGAATGGCCTGCGCCGTTAGTTTACCAGAAAGTACTGCCCCTTCCATACTGGCAAGATAGCGCTGCATTGTATAGTCTCCTGAGAGGTAAAAATTAGCAATGGGGGTAACTTGACTGGGACGGCAAGCTTGACGACCAGGAGTGGCCTGATAAACTGACCGGGGAGTCTTGACAACCCGAGATTTGAGCAATTTTGCTGGGTTGGGAATGTGGTCAGGAAATAGCCTTTCCAGCTCAGCCATCGTTGCGGCGACAATTTCTTCATCGGACTTGCCAATCCAGTCTTTGGCCGGGGCCAGTACCAATTCCAGCATAGATCGATCCGGATTGGCATAAGCTTTACAAGTATTGCTCATGTCAGCATAAACGCTCAAAAGGGGCGATCGAGAAAATAACAGATGGTCAACATCCGTTAACTTCTGATCAAACCATAAATGGACGTTAATAACCGGAACTCCGACCAAACCGTCTAACTTTTTAAAATATTCCAGATTTTTCCAGGGTTCAGGTAGCATCAACTTCAAGGGATCAACCGGCATGGCTGAGACATAGGCATCCGCCGTTAATACTTCGGTTAATCCATCTATTGAGGCTGCAGGGCTAAGGACACCATTAGAATTATCATTGGAGCGGGGATGATCATCCCGGCGAATCAAGAACCCTCGGACGGTCTGATCCGGGTTGAGCAGAAATTCCTGAATTGGGGTCTCCAGATGTACCTCACCTCCTCGTTCGACAATGTAGTCAACTAGGGGTTGGCAGAGACGCTCCGTTGGGGAACCGTCCAAGAAAGCCATTTTGGAGCCATTTTTTTCCTGAAGGAAACGGTTGAGGGCCGTTAAGATCACCGTGGAGGAAATTTCCTCAGGCCCAATGAAGTTGAGGGCCTTGGCCATGGCAATAAATACCTCAGTGGCAACTCTAGGGGGAACATTCTGCCGTTCCAACCACTCACAAAAAGAGTATTGATCCATCTCTTCAACATATTTCTGCCCATTGATAATAGCGGGCAGCAAGCCCAAACCAAACCGGATCTTTTCTGGCCAAGTCAACATGTCATTATTTCGCAGAATGGCCACCATACCATTCACCGGAGCGGGCAAATCCGGAAAATCAAACCGGGAATAAACTCCGGATTTATCTGGTTGATTGAAGATCATCGTATGCTGCTTCCACTGCAACCGATCCTCAATGTCCAGTTCCTTGAAAAGTTGGAGCATATTCGGGTATGCCCCAAAAAGATGTGTAAACCCGTTTCGTACCAATCCCCATCCTGGTCTTTCCAGGCTGCAACCTTTCCGCCTAGGACATTTCGCCGCTCCAACACGATTGGAGTATGGCCCAAATCGGTCAGGTATTTGGCACAAGATAAACCTGCCAGACCTGCTCCAGCAATAGCAACTCGCATTGGTAACCCTTTATAATCTCTTCATCGTGTTTCCTACCTTCTCATTATACTTTACATGTTGTTACATTTCTAGGGAGATTCCCGGCAAACCTGAGCTATTATCATTCAAACTAGTTTGGATCTGGCTTCAACTTCCCGTAAACTCAAAGAACTTAAGGATAAAATGAAGTATTGACAAATTCAATCCATGATTATGAATCCATGGCTCAGGAGAACGAATGGAATAACGCCTCCAGGAGGGGATGAAGCATGTAGTGGCTTTCCCAGGGAGGATCTGATAAGGAGGATCCAACAACCTGAGCAGGTTAAGCTTTGCAAAATCCAAACGAAACCCCAGTCGATCAACCAGTGTTGGGTTTCAGGCTTCAACCTAACTTGCAAAAGGTAGTGTTATTTAGTTCTGGTTTGTGAAGCAGGCGATCAGTAAACGTTCAATGAATCGGGAGTACAGGAGAAAACCAACGCATGGGAAGAGTAGTTGGCATTGATTTAGGGACAACCAACTCTGTCGTTGCAGTGATGGAAGGGGGCAGACCCGTTGTAATTGCAAATTCAGAGGGGATGCGTACCACTCCGTCAGTTGTTGGTTTTACGAAAGAAGGGGAGCGAATTGTCGGGCAGATGGCCCGTCGTCAGGCTGTGCTAAACCCTCAAAATACTTACTACGGGGTGAAGCGCTTGATTGGATGCAAATATTCTGAGCTGGCTGCTGCTTCAAAACGGGTGCCTTACACCATTCGCCGGGACGATATCGGGAATGTCAAGCTAAAGTGTCCCCGCCTCAAACGGGACTTTGCCCCGGAAGAAATTTCGGCCATGATCCTGCGGAAATTAGTGGAGGAAGCTACCCGTTATCTGGGAGAAGAGATTACTGGAGCAGTCATTACCGTCCCCGCCTACTTTAACGACTCTCAACGGCAGGCTACCCGAGATGCGGGGCAAATTGCCGGGTTAGAAGTCAAGCGGATTTTGAATGAACCAACGGCCGCCTCCCTGGCTTACGGTCTCGACAAACAGGACTATCAGACCATCATGGTTTTTGACTTGGGGGGTGGCACCTTCGATGTATCAGTGCTTGAGGTCGGGGATGGTGTATTTGAGGTCAAGGCCACCAGCGGTGATACCCAACTGGGGGGGATTGATTTTGATCAAAAGATTGTGGACTGGCTAGCAGAGAAATTCATGACGGAGGAAGGGGTCGATCTGCGGCGCGATCGCCAATCTCTCCAACGACTGACTGAAGCCGCCGAAAAAGCCAAAATTGAGTTATCTGGGGTTGGGGTAACTGATATTAATCTCCCGTTTATTACCGCCACAGAAGATGGGGCAAAGCACCTGGAAACCCGGCTGACTCGAGGAGAATTTGAAGGGCTCTGTGGGGACTTGATTCAACGGCTGCGGCGACCCGTCAAGCAAGCCCTGGCGGATGCCAATTTGAACCCCAGTCAGATTGATGAGGTGGTTTTGGTGGGGGGATCAACCCGAATTCCCATTGTTCAGCAGGTGGTTCGCAGCCTGGTCAATCTAGAACCGAACCAGACGATCAACCCCGATGAAGTGGTAGCCGTAGGAGCTGCGATTCAAGCGGGGGTTTTGGGGGGAGAGGTGCGCGACATTCTTCTGCTTGATGTCACACCGCTTTCCCTGGGTCTGGAAACCATTGGTGGAGTCATGAAGAAGTTGATTCCTCGCAATACTACGATCCCGGTTCGCCGTTCAGATGTTTTTTCCACCTCCGAAAATAACCAAACTCTAGTAGAAATTCATGTGCTCCAGGGAGAACGGGAACTGGCTGCCGACAATAAATCCCTGGGGCGGTTCAAGCTTACGGGAATTCCCCCGGCTCCAAGGGGTGTTCCCCAGGTTCAGGTTGCCCTTGATATTGATGCGAATGGCATTCTTCTGGTGACGGCAATGGATCGGACAACGGGTCGGGAACAAAGCATTACCATTCAGGGGGCATCCACCCTGAGCCCCGACGAAGTAAATCGCATGATTCGGGAGGCGGAACAGTTCGCCGATCAGGATCGGTTCCAGCGGGAACGGGTAGAGAAGCGCAATCGTGCCCAAGCCCTCACCTACCAGGCTGAGCGGCAATTGCGGGAAGTCGCCTTAGACTATGGAATGCAATTTGCCCAACGCCAGCGCGGAAAAATTGAGTCTTTGATTCGGACGTTACGGGAGAGTCTGGAACGAGATGATGATCGGGGTATCGATCAGATTGGTACGGATCTTCAAGATGCTCTCTATGATCTAAATCAGGAAGTGTCAGTCTACACCAATGCCGAGGAGGACGATGATTTGTTTGGTTCTATTCGCCGCACCTTCACTGGGGAGCCCCGCCGCCGGGATTTTGACTACGATTCTCGGGACTATATGCAGTATGATAACCGTCGGAATGTCACCCGCAGCCGCACTTACTATCAGACCCAGAGTGAAGACTGGGATGATCGGGACGATGATTGGCTGTAGAGACCCTGTATTTCAGGCACAAGTTATAGATCCAGATCTGATCACTGAAAATTGAACGATGCAGAACTTTCGCAATTACTATCAGATTTTAGGGATTCCCAAAGACGCTACGATTGAGGAAATCAAAAAAGTCTATCGCCGTCTGGCTCGACAGTATCACCCTGACCTGAATCCAGGGGATAAAGAAGCTGAAGAAACGTTCAAGGATATTGGCGAGGCTTATCATGTACTTTCTGATCCTGATAAGCGATCGCAATACGATGAATATAGCCAGTTCTGGCAGCAGCGAGGGTTCCAGGGTCGTAAGGGATCTCCTTTTGCCGGATTCAAGTCCTGGGGCAGCCGCAATCCTGCTCCCCAAGATCCAGATATGGACTTTGGAGAATACAGTGACTTTGATAGTTTTATTGATCAACTTTTGGGTCGTCGTCGGGAAGTCCGAACCGTTACGGCGGATGATCGGGTAACCCCCTCTGATCCCTACCGTTCTCCCCGGTCAAAAGCAGTCTACAAAGCCAGTGTCTCTGAGCCTCGACGGGATATTGAAGCCCTTTTGACAGTTCCTCTAGAACGGGCTTACACAGGCGGTACAGAACGGATTCGGTTAGAGGATGGCCGTTCTATCGAAGTAGATATGCCCCCGGGGATGGTGACAGGTCAGCGGATTCGTCTGCGAAATCAGGGCATTGGCGGCGGCGATTTGTACCTGAAAATTCAGGTTCCCTCCCATCCGTTTTTTCAGCTCCAGGGGCTTGATATTTACTGTCAGGTGCCGATCACCCCAACGGAAGCAATGCTAGGCAGTGATATCGAAGTTCCAACCCTCGATGGTCGAGTCAAGATGAAGTTGCAACCGGGAACCTCCTCCGGGAAGAGATTGCGTCTGGCCAATAAGGGCTATTCAAATGAACAGGGAGAACGGGGCGATCAGCAGGTGGAGTTGAGGATTGTTGTCCCTCAAACTATTAGCCTGGAGGAACAAGCCCTTTATGAACAATTACGTCAGCTTGAAACCTTTAGACCCCGAAAAGATCTGGCTGTTTAGGCTTAGCAATCTAGTTCTGGGTAGTTAATCCTGGAAATCTAATCTCAAGCTCTAAAGCTGATATTAACCTTCAAACTTCGAAGGGACTAATTGAGGATTTGAAAGTCTGAGATCTTCCAGCCGTTCTCGCGATATTCGAGCTTGTATCGGACTCGCTTGGTGTTGAAGCTACTATCAGCAACCTGACCATTTTTATAAAAGGTCGAATCCTCTGTGACCCGAACTTCAATAGTTGCCCTTTGCCCGGAACTGGCAAACTGATCAACGGACTCAATTTTCTGAACTCCATACTCATAATATCCATCATTTTCTATCAAAAAATCCATGGCTTTTAGAGTATCAACGTAGAGAGTGCCTGTGGTATAGCTAGCCAGGGTTCTTTCGTCAAAAGGCGGGCCAAAAATTCGGGATTTAGCTGTTAGCCAACCATTGACTAAATCGGTTGCTTCCCCCATAGAAATCGCAGCATTACCGGTCTGGACTTGACTGATTAGCATGGGTTCATCGGAGCAGGCCTGAACGATTTGAGCTGAGGTTATGACAGGAGTCAAACAGCCAATGGAGAGAATGAATAGAGGAGACAAGAATTTCAGTTTCATGATAATTCATACCTTGGTTTTCAGAGTGATTGATTTGTTAACCCTAGCTACAGTTCAATCTCGTCCAATTCGGCAAGCTTCTACTGAAATTTCCAACACATAAGTAGGTGGTTGTAATGAATTGTTCAATAGAAGGGAGTCTGGGGCTTTGCCCCAGGCAGGGGCACTACCCCCTTCAACCCCCTACATGTATCTTCATAATTAATTGTGCCTAGCTACTTACCAACAAATTCAAGTCAAATTCAACTCAAATTCAACTCAAAGCTCAAAATCTACCTTGAGAAATAAGCAGCCTTTCCCCAGGTTGATACACTGGAGGCTGTAACATGCGTTGGGAAATCGAGACCTTTGTTAGACGAACAGGCTAAAAAAACAATTCTGCGAAAAATTCCCCATGGTCTCTATATCTGTGGGGTCAAGGAAGGCGAAGAAGTCAATGGGTTCACGGCCAGTTGGGTGATGCAGGCTTCCTTTCAGCCTCCTCTGGTGGTGAACTGCGTCAAACAGGATTCCAAGTCCCATGCCATGATTCAAGCCAGTGGTGTCTTTGCCCTGAGTTTCCTGGCTGAGGGGCAAAAGGAACTGGCCCAACAATTTTTCAAGCCCCAGCGTCGAGTGGGAAACAAGTTTGAGAATGTGGAGTTTTACCTGGGAGAAACGGGCTGCCCGATTATCACAGAGGCCCTAGGGTACATTGAATGTCAGGTGACTGGGGCGGTCGAAAAGGGCGATCACACGGTATTTGTGGGGGAAGTGATCGCCGCTGGAGTCCATCGGGAAGGGGGAATTCTGTCTTTGGAAAGCACAGGCTGGAACTACGGAGGTTGAGGGTTCTAGCTCCGTGTTCCCCAGCAAAAGACAACTAGCAAAAGACAATTTGAGGGGTCAATAAAGTTTCCAGGTCTGAGCAATCTACCTGACCAATCCCAAGAAATTGCCCCTCCTGGGCATAAACCCGCAGGGAAAGCTGGCAGAGCTCTCGATACGGGCACGCAATGGTTTGTCCGTGACACCAGCGCCGCGCCTCCTCAGGAGCGAGGGTAATGGTTCTTAAATTTCTCAGGGCTTCGGCTTCAGAAACGGGCTGAAACCTCTCGGCCTCGAGTTGGGTTTCTAAATCCTCTAAGGTCAGGCTATTGGCTAGGGAAAAACCACTGCTTTCAGTGCGAATCAGGCTTGCCAGGGTTCCTCCCACCTGTAGAACAGCTCCCAGGTCTCGGGCAATGGAGCGAATATAGGTGCCGGGGCCACAGGTAACTGCCAGTTCTAGCTGAGGAAATTCTCCGGGTTGCCACTGCAGTATCTTCAACTCAGACACTTCAACGGTTCGCAGGGGAACCTCAACGGCTTTACCCTTCCGAGCCAGATCATACAACCGTTGTCCCTGAACCTGAATGGCACTATAACGGGGCGGGCGCTGCTGAATCACCCCAAGAAATTGGGGTAAAGCGGCCTGAATGAATTCGAGGGCTAAATCAGGGGCGGGTTGGCGGGTCAATTCTTCCCCTTCCCGGTCATCAGTTGTAGTCGTCACCCCAAACTGAATTCTGGCTTGATAAGCCTTTTCGGTAGGCAGGAACTGCAATAATCGGGTTGCTTTTCCCAAGGCAATGGGTAAAACCCCCGTGGCCAAAGGATCAAGGGTTCCTGCATGACCCACCCGTTTCATCTGCACCAGTCGGCGAACTTTTGCCACACAGTCATGGGATGTCCAGTCTAGAGGTTTATTGAGATTGAGAAAGCCCTGCATGGTCTCCAGTTTAGGCGTGACTTCAGGTTTGGGTTGGGTTCAGGTTTGAACTATTGCTGAGGTTCAGGGCTGATTACGGTAATGTTGCTTCTAGAAAACTGGGCATTCTGAACCACCGCTAGAAAATTCTCGTTGTCTCCCTCATCGAGACGAATCGCAATTCCCCCATCAACCGTCTCCAGATCAAAGTTAACCCCGCTGTCTAGAAATAGCACAACCCGATCATTGTTGGGATCAAAATCGGTAATAATATCCGCCAGGTCTTCCGTGGGGCCGCCGGTAATAGCAGATAGGACGAAGGTATCCCGCCCCTCCCCGCCAGTCAGGGTATCGATGCCGCGATCGCCAAATAAACAGTCATCCCCCTCCGCCCCAAATAGACTATCCTCATCCTGGCCCCCATACAAAATATCATCCCCAGCCCTCCCCACCAGGGTATCATTGCCGAAATTGCCAAACAAAACGTTTTCATCGGTTTCGTTGAGGGTCAGATCAAGATCCCCGCCATTGATGCTATCGCTTCCCCTACCTCCAAAAACCGTATCATCCCCCTGTCCGGCAAAAATAAAATCGATTCCCTGGTTTCCATTAATCAAATCATTTCCCGCCTCTCCAAACAGAGAATCAGTATCATCCACTCCAAAAATCGTATCGTTCCCCCCCTGACCATAGAGGGTATCCGGGCCAACATTCCCTAAAATAAAATCATTGCCCGATGTGCCTCGCAGACTGTCCCCTTCAGGATTGTCAATAATCAGGGCATTGTCGGGAATTCCATCAGTGCCACCATCACTACCCCCCCCTGAATTGGTATCATCTCCACCGCCGTCCCCCGGAGTAGTATCGCCGCCGCCATTACCACCTGAGGTGGTATCATCTTCACCCAATAGCGGGGGTTCGATCTCATCTAATAACCCAGGAAAAACAACACCAGTCATACAGCGCCTTTGCACCTCATTGTTCTACGTCTCGAATTCTAGCCTGGGACTGTTTGCAATCACCACTAACGGAGCAAAATGCTTATAGCGGTTTTCATCATTATCAAGAGCAATAGCAGCAATGAGCGAACAGTTTTCGATGTCGGTTGCGGAAGCTTGTTCAAGAGCTGTTTCGATAGCGTTACTTAGCATTACTTAAGGTTTGATCACTGCGTGCTCCCAGTGTTTTGAGAATCGACTTGACCTTCGACCAAAAGTTTTCAATCTTTTTCTGACGGAGAATAAAGTGTACTCTTCTCTGCCTTAAGTGCATCCCCTCCAGGACTCCCTGATAGAATTGAGGTAACATTTTTGAAGTTTTGGGTGGTCATCCACCACCCTATTCTTCTTGGGTGCTTTTGGCTAGACCTTCCTCTAGAAAAGCTTTTTAACACCCTTGTCACCCTTAAAGCTGTTCCAGTTAGAGCACAGAGCAAGACGCTGAATAGGCGGATGATTTTCTCTCCCTGAGGAACTTTAATGATCGATTGAAGAGGCGAGCGGGTAAAGCCGCGTGATTTTGCATTGGCCCTATGGACGCTAACCAGGTTGCTACTGCTGGATGGGTATCCTGCATACACTGCAAAAAAGTTGGCCAAAATGATGGCCACATGGCATTGTGGTAATGCAAGATTTTTGCCGATCGCAGTTTTTCAGGAATATACCACTGAGGATATTTTTTGCTCCCTGTAGAATAGTTGTGGGAGTGAGGTAAACATCCCCAGGATAGCCCCATTTGAGCCACTGTGATTCCCAATAAATGCTGCGTGAAGTAGGTTCCAGTAACCTGTGATGCCAGTCGAGCATCGAATAGCTTTAGAGTATTAGCTAGGTGTTGCTGGGACAGACCGGTGGAACGACGATAGATAAAAACTCCACTGTTGAAGTATATTCGCACTTTACTGTTTTCTACTTCCGTAGTCACCCAGGGCAACGCCTCAATCTCTATACCAACGACCTGACAGACTTCACGCCAGTAGTTTTCCATGGGATCACCTGGGCCTGTAGTGGCTCCAATGCCATCAGCAGGACAGGCTCGAAAATCCATTCCGGGCTCCAGGAATAACTGATCAGGTTCATCTGTAATGAGCAAATCACTATCGAGCCAGCCGATCCAAGGGCTTGTGCTACGTTCTTCAACTGCAGCTAAAGCGTAATGCTTATTCAAGAAAGCCTTCCAGGCATAGGGATTAGGGGCCTGAAACGATAGGTGCTCAACTTGTAATCGTTCTAAAGCTTGCCGGGTTTGAGGGGCAAGGGGTGGGCCAAATCGCGGTGTTACAGCGATGACGGGAGCCTGAGCCCATCGTCCTCCCCAACGCCTCAGACTTTGGAGCATTAGAAGTGTTTGTGCCTCTAGAAATCCAGATTCTATACAGCAAACAAATGTAATGTCAGGAGTTTTACTTTCCATCAAGAATTAACCTCAAAGAATAGAGAGTAGATTAATGACCCGTTTAGTATGATGACGATACACCCTGAGAATGAACAATAAGGACTAACTCAATCTGTGGTTTTTTGACCGATTGAACCCAATATTTCGGCAGAAATCAATCAATCCTTCGATACAATAGCCTTTCGATTTTTTAGACTGATGGGAAAAATGACTCTGCCCCTGAAATGGAATAATCCCGAGGGAAAATTTGGCTATTTCAGGATTACTGAGTTCTAATTCGAGCCTTTGTTTGGCTGCTTCTCTGTCCATAATTAAGGCTTCATCAAAGGCATCAATTGTTACATATTTACCGTTGGGCTTGAGTACAAATCGATCAAAGTTGGAATCTTCTAATGTCAAGATGTAGTTCATGATTGTGTCTAGAAATAGTAGGATAGTGAACCCGGAGTATTTGGCTGCTAAGCACTATGGATTGCAGTTCCATTAATTTATAGCAGCCTTCAATAATTTGGAGAAGGGGGTACTAGCCCTGACTTGGGGGCTTCGTCCCCGAACCTCGCTTTGGTTTGTTCAGGATGGTTTAGAATGGATTCAGGATTGTTCTATCAGGCTTCCTGGAGGGAATATCCAATAGACTTAAGTTCAGGGGGATTGGCATATTGACTCGATGAGAACCGATTCTGAAATAGCCATTCTTTGTGTTCTGAAGAATCAGCCAACCAGGACTGAACAAAATCACCCCATCGTACTGGAATTTGTAAGCTATCCCAGGTTTTACAAGAGGCAGCAGACAAGGTTTGATAGAGGGTTGGATTCGATAGTAATTCCTCAATACATTGGGCTAGAGCCAAGGGATTACTGGCGGGAAAAACTAAGGCATTCATCCGATTTTTGAGCTTATCTAAAAACATTGGATGATCTGAAGCCACCATAGGAGTTCGTGAACAGAGGGTCTCATAAATTGTCATCGGAAAACCTTCTGGATATTCATGCCTGCTCGGAACAATCACCAGATCAGCTTCCCGCATTCGAGGGATGATCGTTTTGTTGGGAACAAGTCCTAAAAATTCCACATACTGCTCAATTCCTAAACCTTTTGCTTGACGCGAAAATCTATCCAGGTCTCCTTTTACAGCCACTTTTAATTGCACCGATAAACCCTTGTTTCTCAAGTAGGCCAGGGCTTCAATTGCATCACCAATGCCTTTGGCGTCTTTCACCGCACCGACATATAGAATATGCCAGATTTCTGGGTCTAGATCAAGACTTTTAGATGCCAGAGTATGGGGAGTGACTTGATGGGGCCAATCCCAGGGAATGATTTTGTCTGGATTGACTCCAATACCCATTAGAGATCTCGCAGCATTAACCCCATGATTTCCAACCCAACTAATTTGCGGATGATTCAGCAGACGGGCTAGCTGATAATTGTAAATTTTGCGGCGTAGCCCCTTTGTTTCAAAGGAGTCTGCCAGGATCACCAAGGTTTGCTTTTTGTTCCTGATCGCCCACTTTAGAATTTGCTGATTGGGTGTTCTTAGAATCAGGACAGTTGGATTGTAATCCGCAACTAGATTTAATAGCTTCCTGGGCTGAATTTTAGGGGCAAATCCTGTGCCAATCGCCCGAACTCCATTACTGAGAACTTCATTGTAGGAGTCCTGAGTCAGACAGCATAGGGTTGCGACTTCATCAATTCCCTCAATTTCTGCTTTTAGTTTGGCAACAGCATCAACTGAGTATTTCTGGGCGTAATATGTTTCTTCGCCGCCATTTTCAAAGCGGTTTACCGCATTACGATAGTCTCCAGCATATTGGACTATCAGTACTTTTTCTTGAGAACAGTTCATAGCGATTAACTTTCCAAAAAATGCGACTATTGAGCTACAAGAGAACCCTCTATAGGGTTTCCAATTGCGTAAGATATGAATAATTCCAGCAGCGTGGGAAACCTTACACAACTGTTCTCTTGGAAGTTTTTCAAGCCTGAATGATCACTGACAATGACCACAAGAGGTCAGGTCAGGATCTAAACTACAGATCTCTAACCCTCAAAGCCATGTAAGCTGGCTAATTCAAGCCTGCTAATTTAAACTCTCAAATCAAACTCTCAAATCAAACTCTCAAATCAAGCTTTCCACGCATCGGCAATAATCCAGTCTTCCGAGAAGAACGTCATGACTTTCTATAATTCTCCTGGTAGCTCTACCAATGCCTTTCGACCTTACAAGCTTGAGGTCTAAACTCACTCTGGAAAGCTCTCATTCGATGTCAACCAGACTAAATCAACCTGATTTTGATCAGTCAAAATTAACAATCAACCGGTCGTCAATCCATCAAAAAAACGAACATCAACGAAAATACCTTGAAGGAAGGGACTTCACCCTAAAATAGTTAAAGATTGATGGATCTTACCAGTGAGATAAAAACAAGCAACGAGTTGTTGAAATTCTTGGCTCAGATTCCTATAGCTATAGAAGTCAGATTAACGGGTTAGCTTGAAACTGTGACTGGGCCATAGGAAGAAACCGGGCTTCTCCTACGATTAAAAGGTATGTCAGTCTTTATCGAGATCTGTGCAAGATTATAACATCTATCTTTAGAAAAGAATCCAATCTCATTCTCAAGAAAAAAATATTAGTTTTAAGAGATATATTGGTTTTAGAAAAAAAACTTTACAATAATTTCGATCCGTGACTCAGCAGCGTGAGAAACGCTGTAAGCAATCATCAGGATGCAACTGGAATCAGCTGAAGTTGATAACGGTAAAGGGCGGCGGGCTGACCAGACGCTTTAAAATAGCCTGGATCCCGAGGAGATAAATAAATAGCTGTGATCTGGTTGGCCATGATCGATACCCTTGACTCGCCAGAATTTTTAGTTTCAGACTGAGTCCTAATTTGGTAAGCGGTGGTTGTTTCGACTTCGTTGAGATAGATGGTGGATTCCCCCCGAAAAATTTGCTGAGTGATCTCACTGGTGACAAACTGATCGGGGTCAGGGCGATCGCTGGCCCGTTCTGTTACCGTAGAAATGAGCTGGCGGCCTGAATCTCCCGACTGAAGACCCCGAAATTTAATCATCTGACGATTGGGATTGTCCGGATCGACGTTGACTGATTCAACCCGGTCGTCTCCTAAGGTGGCGGTAGCGATGTTCAATCCATTAAAAGCTCTATCGGCCACAATTTTCAAGGGCTTGGGAATGGAGTTCTGATTTGAAATTCGCAATGGAAAAGGATTCAGGGCGTTTGGACTTGAGGTCAGGAGAGCAGGCTGAAACCGAACCTTGAATTGAATCGGCTGATCCAAATACTGACGATTGCTCTCAAATCCTGGGGTGATAATTTCCGGGGCTAGGGGCGCTACCATCTCGACTAAGGTACTGGTGACCTGCCATTCTCCCTGGAACCAGTCGGGATAGATCAGATCTCCCTGGGCTATCTCAGTAGTGGGCTTGTCAGTCCAATAGGGAAACTGGGCCAAACGCTCGGCAAGCTCCCCGGCAAACCCTGGATTTCCGCTAGAAGACATCCAAAAAATCAACACGAGAACTAAAGCTTTCAAGTTGGACTTTGTCACTCAAATATAAGTAAATAGGTGGTTGTAATTAATTGTTAGTGGAGTGGACATCTTCTCCCCAGGCTAGAAGCCTGACCACCACAGATTTTTACAAACGATTTGGGATTGCTAAGTAGATGGTTGTAATTAATTATCAAACAGAAGGGGGGTCTGGGGCTTTGCCCCAGGAAGGGGGCAG
>JAAURB010000005.1 GCA_012033335.1 Oscillatoriales cyanobacterium RM2_1_1 | reverse complement strand
GAACATGAAGGTTTGTAAAGGGAAATAACACAATATTTCTTTATCTGTTTGATAAGTTTTCCTAATGAAAACCTGATTCCCCTGAACGGCAGGGATTTGAATGGGGCAATCTTGATCTTCTGTCTGAGTGAAGTCCAGGAAAACCCTAGTACCTAATTTTGAACGGCCCTGTAATCAATCATGGAGTGTTGGCACTTCAGATCTCTAACTGTTCAGCACAGGGGCAAAATCATTGATCAACGGGGGTCGGATCTGCAATCAATGGGAGGTTGGGAGGGGTCTAGTTGAGTTTTGTCTCTCATCCAACCGGATTTGGTATGACGCTCACCACTCAACAAACTCCAGTTCCCCCCAGAATTGGGGGGCTAGGGTAGCGAAACTGCATAGCTCAAACCCCAGGAATGGATACTAAATAGTAGAATCCCCAAACCAATGATCGATAATCCGGCAAACTGGGTATGTTTTAAGCATAACCTTTGTCAAAATTTGGAAAGTGAATCATGGCAGAAATTTTCGGAACAGAAGGCCCAGATAGTTTGGTGGGAGGTGATGAAACAGATCTCATCTTTGGCTTGGGTGGGGGTGATACCCTGCGGGGAAGTGCGGGGGGGGGTGACACCCTCTTTGGTGGCTCAGATAGCGACTTTCTGTTTTCTGCTGGGAATAACAACTGGCTGTTTGCTGGAAAGGGAGACGATATCCTCGAAGGGGGACAGGGAGCAGATACGATGTTTGGCGATATCGGAAATGACGAACTCTTCGGAGGAGGTGGCAATGATTTAATGTTTGGAAATAATAACCAAGATGTGCTACTTGGACGGTTGGGAAACGATACGATGTTTGGCGGTCAGGGGAATGATTCTATCGATGGCAGCGACGGGAATGACCTGATATTTGGCGATGGGGGCAACGATACATTACAGGGAGGAAATGGTTCTGATCAGTTTGTTCTAGGCGCAGGAGCCGGAACCGATCTAATTCGAGACTACGGAAACACTGATAGTTTAGTTCTCCAAGGAAATATTACAGAAGCAGATTTAGACTTTGCAGACGGAAATTTTACTCTCCCAGGCTTTGCACCAGACGTATTTATTACTCTGCGCTCAACGGGTGAAACGCTAGCAATTCTTGAGGGTATAACCCTTGCAGAGTTCAATCAAATTAGAATTATTGAACCGTTAATAATCTAGCGCTTGTCGGCTGGGTTGGCATCAGCATAACCCAGCCTCCCCTGTCGTGAAAAGCTGGATTGCTCACCCTCTAGAATGGTTGGAAATTAAGACAGTTTAATGTTGCTCAAGCCATTGGGTTGGCTTCTTCTTCTGCCTCCCGCACCTCTGAAGAGGTTTGCTCCAGATAATGGCTCAGTTCTCCTTGCAGGGCTCGTTCTATCAGTCCTTTACTGAGCTGTTTGAGTAGTCCGTCTTCTCCTAGGATCTGTTCGGGGGTTGGGTGCGCTACGCGGATCGGTAGTCCTGCAGCAGTTCGTCGATGAGCTGGTTGACTGTGTTGTTGGTTTTCAAGCTGATCTTGCGTTGAGTTGTCATAGTGATCTCCTTCATTATTGGCTATGTTGATCACTTACACAAACTAATTTACAGTCTCACAGTAAGCATGGCGGCACGCAAGAAAACACCTATTTGCGTATTGTGTTGCATTAGCATAATCAATTTCTTTATTGACTGACAAGTCAGCGTTTGTGCCATTGCACATATCCCCTATCTATGAGTTTGACCTTGGTGATGGTTTACCATTCAGGGTTTACTAAATCCACGACATGGGGTTCCGAAGGGCGAGAACCAATGATACTCAAATCACCTTGCAGCACATTGAGCAGATTGGGAACGTCATCGATCGCGTAACTCCGGATAATCGTGCCAATTCGAGTCAATTGACGTTCAGTCGTCTCTTGGGGATCGAAGTATCGATCCAGTGAATCTTGTATCGATGACAAATTCGACCGGGATAGTTGAACCGTTTGGTAACAAAAACGTTAGAGCGACCGTTGCGTATTGATTTGTCACAATCCCAGAAAACATTTGTCACCACGCTCTATGACACCCCCAAAGGAAACGGTAACATTGTATCCAATCCAAATTCCAAAGAGTCTAGCATTTGGGTGCTTTTTGCTGAGGTTGCGAGATGCTTGCAAGCCAGTCTTATCGACCTCGTAATCGCCTGTCTCAATGTCGATAATGACCATCTTACCAATATTCTCTTCGACCTCGACATTTTGATGAATGCCATTTCGTACAGTTGCTTTGCCCGACGCGCAACTTCTTCACGGCTTAACTAAGGATGGCTTGCATACGCTGACTCCTGATCGCTACGCTTCCTCGCTGGACTTCTCCATAATACCTTACACAACAAGAGGATATGCCTTGCCTCTCTTAACCTGTTAGCTATCGGGCAGGCAAAGGTAATTTTACTAAAACTTACCGGATCAGGTTATGTCTTCGTATTCCCCTTCGCAGTACCGAGCAGTTGGTTCTTCACAATGTTCGGGAAAGAGAGCAAAGTCATTGACAATTTTGGAGGCAGTATTAACAGCCTCCCCTGCGACGGACTGAGTGACATGACTACCTGCATTTATTGAAGAGGGCAGTGTCCCCTTCCTGCCTGGGGCGAAGCCCCAAACCCCCTGCCATTTAATAATTAATTACAACCACCTACTCAAAAGCAGCGTTGTTAGGGAGAAGCGATCTGGATCCAATCTAGCTGCAATCCAGCCAGCAATCCCAGGGAAAATAACTGTTCTCAAGCATAACTTTTCTTAATGTAAAACTCAGAAATGCCTGTACTGGAATGATTCTACCCAGAATTGTAAAGTTCTGGTAAAGAGCTTGACAACGGCAATTTGGTCAGATCTCAACGATATAATAAGGATGATATAAACTTCTTGAAGAATTAAAATTCTGAGTTCCTGGCCACTTTCATAAATTTTCATAAACTGCTGTGAATAGTCACTTATCCTTAGTATTGATGGGGGATTGTCTTAAGGGTTCATAGGGAACTAATCTCTTTCAAAGATAAATTTTATGATTTGAGACAATGTGAGATTAAAAAAACTGTTTTAGCTTAAATGGCTCTAGATCATTATGTTTAACGCAACCGCCGTCCTGATTGATGCTTTTGTTCAACGCCTCCAGGCAGGTTATCGTCGAACCTATGGAGGATTTCAGCCAAATTATCCCGAGATTATTAGCTGGGCCGGTACCATGGCCCTGGAAAATATCGCCAATTGTGATGCTCTCTATCACGATGTCGAACACACAATGATGGTAACCCTCGTCGGACAGGATATTCTGCGGGGGAAACACATTCGGGAAGGTGGGGTATCCCCGGAGGATTGGTTACATTTCTTGATTTCCCTCCTATGCCACGATATCGGTTATGTCAAAGGAGTTTGTCGTCAGGATCAGGAATCTCTGGGGCTGTATGCTTCCGGGGTAGAGGGGGGAATGGTGTCTATTCCCATAGGGGCGACTTCTGCTAGCTTGACTCCCTACCATGTAGATCGGGGGAAACTAGTGATTGACGAACGGTTTGGCGGTCATAAGCTAATCGATGCAGAACAAATCAAGCGTAATATTGAGTTGACCCGGTTTCCTGTACCCACAGATGAAACCCATCAGGATCGACATAGTTTTTCGGGGCTGGCTCGGGCGGCGGATTTAATTGGTCAACTTAGCGATCCCCGCTACCTGAAGAAAATCAGCGCCCTGTTCTATGAATTTGAAGAAGTTGGCACCAATAAAGTCCTCGGGTACAAAACCCCAGGGGATCTACGCAAAAACTATGCCAAGTTCTATTGGAATGGGGTATTTCCCTATATTCCGGCAGCGTTGCGCTATCTGGAATTAACCCAGGAAGGCAAACAAATTGTTGCGAATCTCTATGCTAATGTGTTTCAGGTGGAGAATGAATCCCGAATTGTTCAAGCGATTAATGCTCAATTGCCTGAATCAGAAAGTAACGGGGCCGAAACTTTAATGCCGAAATTTAGTGAAATCTCCGGCCTGAATTTATAGAATTTATAACTGACTTTGATGACTGAATATAGTCCATTGAGAATCGTCTGTTGATTGTGATTGATTGATTAATCCATTGATTAGGGTATATTGTTTGATTATTACTTCAATCCTTATCCAGGATTACTGCTGTGACTGAGTTCACGCCAGAGATACAACATCGGGTTCAACAACTCCGGCGATCGCTGCAACAGGCTGGCTACGCTTACTATGTTCTTGATGCTCCAGAGATGGAGGATTCTGTCTATGACCGCCTGTACCGGGAGTTGCAAGATTTGGAGCTAGCCTATCCTGGGCTAATCACCCCCGACAGCCCGACCCAACGAGTCGGGGCCAAACCGGCAACCCAATTCAACTCTGTTCGCCACAATATCCCGCTCTACAGTCTGGAAAATGCCTTTAGTCTGGAGGAATTACGGGCTTGGGAAGATCGCTGGCGAAAAGTTCTGGAAAACGCCAAATTTCCAATTTCCCCAAGAGAAACTCCCCTCTATGTCTGTGAACTGAAAATTGATGGTTCAGCCCTGGCTCTGACCTATGAGCAGGGTATCCTAGTGCGGGGGGCAACCCGAGGAGACGGTACCACAGGGGAAGCAATCACCCAAAACGTCAAGACAATTCGGGCCATTCCCCTCCGACTCGACCTGGACAACCCACCCGAAATCATTGAGGTGCGAGGGGAAGCCTTTCTCTCCCTCAAGGTGTTCGATCAGATCAATCAAGAGCGCCAACGGATGGGGGACGCGTTATTTGCCAATCCCCGCAATGCGGCAGCCGGAACCCTGCGTCAACTGGATTCCCGCATTGTTGCCCAACGCCGACTTGATTTTTTTGCCTATACCTTGCACCTGCCCCAAACCTCGGGATTTACCCTCAATTCCCAGGGGGAGGCCCTGGAACTGCTGCAAAAAATGGGATTCAAGGTCAATCCCAATCGCCAACTCTGTCGATCCCTGGAGGAGGTGCAGACCTATTTTGAACACTGGGATGGGGCCCGCCGTCAACTCTCCTATATGACTGATGGGATAGTTGTCAAAGTTAATCCTCTAGACTTCCAGGAAACCCTGGGCTTCACTCAGAAGTTTCCCCGCTGGGCGATCGCCCTGAAATACCCGGCAGAGGAAGCCCCCACCCAGGTTAAAGCCGTCACCATTCAGGTGGGGCGTACGGGGGCCCTGACTCCAGTGGCCGAACTCGAACCGGTTCACCTGGCTGGAACCACCGTTCAACGGGCCACCCTTCATAATCGCGATCGCTTGGCGGAACTGGATCTGCACCTAGGGGACACTGTGATCGTTCGGAAGGCGGGGGAAATTATCCCAGAGGTGGTTCGTATCCTGGTGGAGCTCGTCCGGTTGAGGCTACCAGATTCCAAATGCCAACCCACTGCCCGGAATGCAATCAGCCTGTCGTACACCCTGAGGGAGAAGCTGTGACTCGCTGCATCAATGCCTCCTGTCCGGCGATCCTGCGAGGTTCCCTGGTACATTGGTGCAGTCGCAATGCCCTGGATATTAATGGCTTGGGGGAAAAGCTAGTGGTGCAGATGATTCAGCAGCAATTAGTCCGTTCCATTGCTGATCTATACCGCCTGACGGTGGAGCAACTCCTGACCCTGGAGCGCATGGGGCAAAAGTTGGCAACCAAGCTGATTCAGCGATCGCCACCTCTAAACATCAACCCTGGGCCAGAGTACTGTATGGGTTAGGGATTCGTCATGTGGGCAGCGTCAATGCTGAGGTACTGGCCCAGCAATTTCCCACGGTGGAGCAATTGGCTGGGGCAACTCCGGCTGAAATTGCTACCGTTTATGGGATTGGCCCGGAAATCGCCCAATCCGTCTACCAATGGTTTCAGGTTCCCGTGAATCAAGACTTAGTTGAGTCCCTCAAACAGGCCAATTTGCAATTGGGAATACAGTTGGAGAAACAGTTCCAGGATGCTGACCCCTCTAACCCCTCTAATTCACCTGGGGTAACAAACCTGAATTCAGGCTCAAACTCCCTGGCTTTCGCCGGCAAAACAGTCGTGATTACCGGAACTTTACCGACCTTGAAGCGGGATGAGGCCAAACAAATGATTCAAGCCGCTGGCGGTAAAGTAACGGGTTCAGTCAGCGCTAAAACGGACTATCTTCTGCTCGGAGCCGATGCGGGCTCCAAACTCCAAAAAGCTCAAGAATTGGGTGTTCCTCAACTCTCAGAAGCAGAATTTTTAAAGATATTAAAAAGATATTAAGTCCAGACAGATCCAATCTGGAGCAGAGTTAGTTTGGGAAACCCGGCAAATCAACCTCCTGGCATTAATCATCATCAGTCTCCCGATCATTGTCATCATCAGCTTCTCCATTATCGTTATTGTTGGTTTCTCCATCATCATCTTTGGATTGGGATCCCTGGAATGGTTCTGGAGCAACCTTGGCAAGATGAGAGTTAATCTTCTCCGCGTTAATTTGATCAATTTCATCCGCTCCGTCCCCGACTTCTACCGGGAGATCCGGAGACTGGGCCGTAACTATCTGGGTCAACCCGCTGACTCCTAAAATACTGAGGATCGCCATTACTAGAGCGTTAGCTGAAGCTTTCATGGATAAAAATCCCGTCAATTTACTGGACTTGCCTACTGTAGAGAAAGAATGTCAAGAACTTGGCAAGGTAAAGAATCCGGTTCAAGTCATTGGGGCTCTCGGTTATCAAACAGCCAGAAAACCTATAGATTCAGATGAAAATTGTCGTGTCGGCCCTAGTCTGGTGGGAAACAGCCAAGACGACTATTCCACTCGATTGATTCTACAATCCTTAAGGTTAGGAGAGGGGGTATCATGGCTTTACTCCATTAGCCTTGTTCCACCTTATTGGAGGGGTATTAGACGGGAACTCTGCTATCCACTTGGCTGATACTTTGATAAACTTCTGATGAAATCCTGAAAATTCCGGCTGTCCTCCCGCATTGTCCAGGGAAAGACGGCATTACCAAAAAACTTCATGATCTAGGGGTTTCCAGAGGTAAGCCCGATTGATCAGGAATGCCTATTTAGGAATGCCCCCCTCTGAAGTTTTTAGGGTTCAATCTATGATTCAATCCCTCAATATTAACCGCTCAAATCAATGGCTCAATACCTGAATCCTCAAGCCCAGCCCTCCCTCGACCTTGGTCTTTGTTACCGATCAGGTCGTGAACTGATCTTCAACTATGCCCTGTTGGCTGCTATTTTGGGTCTGAACCCTTTTGCCAATCTGCTTTCCCTCACCATTTTGTTGGCTGGGATTTTGACCCTGAAAATGATCTGGGATCTGGGGGCGGAATGGCGGTTCGTCAAAGGTCAGGGATTGTTAGCCATTATTGGCAGTTTTTTTGGAGCCCTGGGGGCCTGCGTCATGGGGTTTATGTCCTGGCTCGCGGTGATTATAGCCAGCATCTGGCTACCGGTTATCAATCCCCTGGCAATTTCTGCTGCCCTGTGGACGTGGACTTGGATGATTGGGCGCACAGTTAATGAGTTTTATCTCAGTGGCTACGGCAGTCCCCGCAGTAACGTTAGAGGTTGAAGGGAATGACTAAACTGACTCGTCGCAAGGTCTTGATGGGGGTGTTGTTGGGGGGAGTCACAGCAACGACCATTCATGAGTTTTTTCGTCTGCGGACTCTGGGCAAAGAGCAAACTCTGCTGACGGAGACATTGTTGCGATCTCCCACCTACACCCAGCGATCCCTAGATGCCGCCTTGAATGCTGATAAAGTAGCCACGGCTAATGTTGAGAGCATTCAGAATAGTGTGAATCTCCTTCCCCCTACCGTTCCCTACAGTCGTAGCATTTCAAAACCCCTGATTCAGGGTAGTCGCCTGGGAACAGAGCAATATTTCTATGGCAAGTATCAGCAGGGCTATGACGGATCGATTAAATCCCTGCCCAGCTATACGGATCGCCTCAACCCTTACACTCAGGTTGCCTCAATTATTGGCCCCGATGAATCAGAGATCTCTGAGAATATTGATGTTCCAGACTCAACTCCAACGGTTCTGCCTTTTTCTGACCCATTGCGAGTTCAACTGGATAATATTGAACGGGTTGTCAAGCGGGTGGCAGGCCAGAGTGTCTCGATTAAGTGGAAAATTCCAGTGTATTGGGGATTTGTCCTAAGTTCTCCCCAGGCCAACATGATCATCTTCCGGGGCACTCAACAAACCAATGAATGGCTGCAAAACCTCCTGGCAGTTCAGGTTGAACCTACGGTGGATCGGTATCCATTTGATTTTGAGGGGAAAGTTCATCGTGGGTTTGCCAACCTCTATGCCGAAGTGGCGGATCAGGTAATTGTTGCCGCTCAACAGCTCAATCCAGCAATTCCCTGTTACGTCTCGGGTCATAGTTTGGGGGCTTCCCTGGCAACCTTGGCGGCTTTGGACATTGCCAATCGGGTTCCGGCCCTAAAAATCAAGTCCAACTCTACACCTATGCCAGTCCTCGGGTTGGGGATCCAACTTTTGCGAGCGCCCATAGTCAGCTCGTTCCCAATAGTTACCGGGTGGTCAATCTGGGGGATGCGATTCCCCTGGTTCCCCTGAACAGCATTCAGGAATTGGTTTACGTTCATCTCGGTCAGGAATGGGCTTTTCTCACCCAAAAGCAAGACTTTGGCACCAACCATCTGGTCAGCAACTATCAGCAGGCTGTAGAGGGGGAGTTTGAGATGAATAGCGATCGCCCCTATCCCATTTCAGCGACTCAATAGTCGGTTGAAGTCAGTCGCACCCCGGCTCAAGAGGTTTCTAGGGAACCTTCCAGAGCCGCCCCGACAACCCGGTGATCCTGATCCCTTCGCAAATAGCTGACGGCGGCCTGGGCTTGAGCCTGATCAAACTTTGCCAAAGCCCTAGCTACCCGGGCTCGAACCTGCCAGGCTGGGTCACTGACCAGGGCGAGCAATTGTTCCAGGGCTGGGGCTTGTTGGCTAGAATGGGCCAAGGCCCCCAGGGCACTGATAGATTCTTCCCGGACAATCTGGTCATCTCCCGCTAAACCCTGGAGGCAAATCTGGTAAAGCGCTTCCGGATGGGGCATGTCCATCAAAGGCGCTAGAATACTCCGTCGTACCAACCAGCTTTGATCCTGCTGAAAGACCTGAACCAGATGATCCACCGCAGCGGCTCCATACTTGGATAGGGAATTTGCCGCTTCTGCCCGAACATTATGATCCGGGTCAGTGGTCAGTAAATTCACCAGAGCATCAAAGGCTTCTGGAGATTGTTTGTTGCCCAATCCCATGGCGACAAAGGAACGCACCAAAAATTCTGAATCCTGGGCTCGGCTGAGCAGAAGCGGCACGGCAGTGGGACTGTCATAGTCCCGAAGGGCCACCAATGCCCTGAGTCGCTCCTGAGAATCATGACTCTGGAGGTAATGTTTAATCTGAGCAATTTCCATCTCTATTTTTCACCCTTAATTTTCTAACCTTCCTACCTTCCAACTTGCCACTTTTCACTCTAGCTTACAAACCAGTTCACCAATCAGCTTACAGGCCAGGTTCTGAGATGAATTCTATCTTGGGGATTAGGGTCTATATCCTCGACCCATCCACAAACGTCCATAAAGTAGAGGGCAGGCTAATATAGGGAATCCCCACAGTCCATCTCAGCCCCCATAACTGATAGGCTGTTCTAGGCTGTTCTCAACTCAATCCCTCAAGCTCCATGTTTCTCAATGCCCTGCATCTGCAATGCTTTCGGAACTACACAGATCAACGGGTGGTATTCGATGCGCCCAAAACTATTTTGCTGGGGGACAATGCCCAGGGTAAAACCAATCTTTTAGAAGCTGTAGAATTGCTCTCAACCCTCAAAAGTCATCGGGTGAGTCGCGATCGCGATCTGATTCTGAGCGACAAACCCAAAGGCCAGATCACTGGCCATTTGAGCCGCCACCTCAGTGCTGTAGATCTGGCAATTATCTTGCGCCATCAGGGACGACGGACGGTTTCTGTGAATGGCGAGTCCCTCAAACGCCATCTGGATTTTCTCAGTATCCTGAATGTTGTCCCCTTCTCCAGTTTAGACCTGGAGCTGATCCGGGGGAGCCCGGAAAATCGCCGCAACTGGCTGGATCGGTTACTCACCCAGCTAGAGCCGTTTTATGCCCATATTTTGCAGCAGTATCATCAGGTTTTGCGTCAGCGCAATGCCCTGCTCAAAAAAGCCAGAGCAACGTTGAGTGCCACAGCCGTTTCCAATCAGGGATTCGAGGGGGGGGACAAAACCTCTGACCCGATTTCTCCCTCAGAACTGGCCCTCTGGGATGCTCAATTGGTGGCCACGGGAACTCGGGTGATCCGCCGCCGAGAGCGGGTGGTAGAACGTCTGGCTCCCCTGGCCCAGACCTGGCATAGGGCCATTAGTGGCCACACCGAACACCTGGAGATGACTTACCAGCCCAATGTATTATTCAGTCCTGGGCATCTAGATTCCAGTGCTGAACCCCGTTCTGGTCTGGCTGCCGAGCAAATCCAGCAAGCGTTTCTCGAAAAAATCAAAACTCGGGCCGTAGCTGAACAGTTTCAGGGAACTACCCTGGTGGGGCCCCATCGGGATGATATTGACCTTAGAATCAACCAGGATTCTGCCCGCCAATACGGTTCCTCGGGACAACAACGCACCCTGGTTCTGGCCCTGAAGCTGGCTGAGTTACAATTGATTGAAGAAGTGGTCGGAGAACCCCCCTTGCTCCTGCTGGATGATGTGCTAGCAGAACTGGATTTGAACCGCCAAAATCAACTGCTCGATGCCATTCAGGATCGATTTCAAACCCTGATTACCACAACCCATCTCGGGGCATTTGATGCTCAGTGGCTAGAACACACCCAAATTCTTTCCGTGAAAGCGGGGGAAGTCAGTTATTTCTCCCAAAGCGATTGAAGAAGCTTGAGAAACGTTGTCAGGCTGACAGAAATTCAGCGCTAGAATGGTAACGTTCCCCTAATTGATTAATTATTAGATCGGCTCAGGTGGAATCTTCGGGTTCTGTTTACCTTTTCTATTGGTGGCTTCCCATGCTCAAAAAAATAACCTCTAGGCCAACTCTAGTCCTCAAGCCCAATGTTCATCCGTTGTTGCGACCTCGGTTTTGGGGGCCAATTGGAGTTCTCCTAGTCCTAGGAGGATTTTTCTGGGATCTGGCAGAACATCCAGACCGTTTGAATTTTTCTGCTAATTCCGGGGGTTCAGGGACAAAGGGCACCCTGGATGGACGCTTGAGCGAAGAGGAAAAGGCGATCGCGCCGATATCGACAGTTCGGGGTTGCTGATTCAAAATTTACAGGAGTTTGAACCCGGCGCTACGGATTTTGGGAACAATTCAATCAACAATCCCCTTCTGCTTCAAGACCCATCTCAAACCAATCCAGAATCAATCGCCACGAATCCTGACCAGCCCTCCAACCCGTTACTATTGGATTTCTCAACCCGGGGATACTAATGCTCCCAACCCTCAACTGGGCTATGATTTGTTAAATTTTGGTGGATTGCGACAATCCAACCGTTCGGCTCAATCTCCCGGGACGGCTATAACCCCATCTGGTTTAAATCCCAACTCAAATCCCAATTCATCCGCAGCAGCCCCAACCCAATCCACTAATGCCCTGCAACTGGCCGTTGATCAGGCAATCGAGGGACAGACCCCATCCCCTGAAGGGAGCGCAACGGACTCAACGTCGGGAGAATCCGGTCAAGCCGTTAATTCTTCTGGAAGTTCAGATAATCCTGCAAACTCCCCCTCGACCCCTCAAAATCCCATCAGGTCTGGAGTGCCATCAACGGCTCAAAATCCGATCTCTGGGGCTCAGGTGCAAACGCCTACAGTACTCCAACCGAGCTGGGTAGTTCCCAGGGCTAATGTCAATCCAGCCATTCCCACTACCCCCACTGCTCTACCCAATCCCTATCAAACGGATCGGTCAATCCCTCAATCCATTACCCCAGCTCAGTCTGGCATTCCGACAAACTCAGCCCTGCCCACAACTTCCCCTGGTTATTCCCGGTTCTATCCCGGCTTGAACAATAACGCTGCCCTGGAATTAACCAATCCTGGATATGGCTACTCTGCCAGCCCAGTCATTCCTCAGGTTGCCCCGGTGAATGGGAATGCCTTTACAACCCCGACAGTGCCCCTCAATCCCATCCAACCTCAGCAACCCTTCTCTGTGCCCCGGCCCATTCCCGGACGCACCATTGGGGGGGGAGAGATTAACACCTTTGCCAACCCTTAGATTTAGATTGGCTCATCTTTTTGTTTGCAAGTTCGTAACCGGCTATCGGTAGCGCCAGTAAGGTCGGCCTTTCCAGAAAACCCCAATCAAAACACTGACCAAGCCCCCTCGTGAAAGACTGGTCAGGAAGCTGGGGAGCGGCAAAATGGTCTTCAGGAGCAACACCAACAGCAGGCATCCCACCAAGGCCCAGAGACTATTGCGATTCAGCAAATACTGTTGGTTCCAGAGCTCTAACAGATAGACCGACAAGGCTCCGACCCCTACCAATGCAGCGATCGGTAACAGAGTTCCCAGGAGTGGAGAGCTCAGCAGAAACCCCAGGGACTGCCGCATTGCACTCGAGTAAGCCACAGCAAAGACCAAGACGAGTTCCATAACCATGGCCACTAAATTGGCAGCGATCGCACTCTGCATCAGCCATCGCCAGGGTAAGTTTTTCAATTGCTGCATCATGTTATCCATTAGAAGATTTATTAAGAGCGCATTAAAATTTAAAAGAGTATCGTAATAGCCAGATCTTAGCTCTAGATCTCAAGTCTAGATCCTGAGAGTCAAAATGTCTGTTGAGTTTAACCAAGGAAATTATGGACGCTAATATCAACAATATCAATTGCGCTGAAGCCTGTGTAAAAGGCTGCGTTCTGGGAGACCAATGTCCTAACAAGGAGTACGCCGAAGCCGCCAATGAATTTATTAACAGTACCTCCCTGGATCAAATGCTAGCAATGGCGGAGGAAGCCATTCGCAAAAAACGGACAGCACCGCCCCAGTGGATCATCCCTGAGTTCCCAGAATCGTGAATTTTGAGACTGTGAACCGTCCCCATACCACGGTGATTCTAGCCATGAGCGCCGATGGCAAAATCGCAGACCGAGGGCGATCGCCCGCCCGCTTTAGTTCTACTCTGGATCGGATTCATCTGGAACAACGGGTAGCCGAGGCCGATGGGGTGCTGTTCGGTCGCGGTACCCTGGATGCCTATGGTTCAACCTTGAGGGTGACTACCGAGTCATTGCTCGATCAACGTCAGCAGGGGGGAAAATCGCCGCAACCAGTGCAAATTCTTTGTTCTCCATCAGGCCAGATTGACTTTGACTCTAAGTTCTTTCAACAACCTGTCCCCCGTTGGTGGTTGACGACGGCTCACGGAGCCTGGCAGCAAGGGATTGATCCCCAGAGACTAGAAACTCAAAATCAAAGGTTGAAAGCTGAAGCCGTGCATCTGGCCCTGGAACCCCATTTTGAACGGATTTTAATGGCTGAAACCATTGCGGGTGTTCTGGATTGGTCAACTGTCCTGCAGCAATGCTTCAATTCAGGCATCCAGCGCTTAGCCGTTCTGGGAGGGGGGCAATTGGTGGGTTCCCTGGTGGAATTGGGCTACATTGACGAACTCTGGCTCACCATTTGTCCTCTGATTCTAGGGGGATCAGAGGCCCCAACTCCGGTTGAGGGCAAGGGCTTTCTGGCTCAGGTTGCCCTGCGATTACAACTCCTCTCCGTCAATTCCATTGATCAGGAAGTCTTTCTCCACTACCGATTTTTATCGGAATGAAAGACAACTTTAAATACAGCGTTTCCAACGCTGCTGGAGTATGAGAGGTGGCGGCGCGGTGCGCCGCCACCTCTCAAATCTGTACCTCACGTGATCAGAAATCGATATAACAACCGAGACGGCTATTCTGCTGGATTTAAGCCATAATCCTGAAGCTCATTCCTGGACTGAACCGTCAGGCATAATTGCTCCTTTAAAATCAGCCCCACTCAGGTCTATTCCCTCTAGATTCGCTGCGTTTAAATCTGCATTGACAAACTTGGTATTTTTAAGTTGGGCATTGGTGAATTTGGCACCCCGGAGGAAAGCATCGGTAAAGTTGGCTGATTCTAAATTGGCATTGGTTAAATCAGCGTTGGTCAGGGCAGCGGTAGTAAAATTGGCGGCCTTGAGGTTCGCGTCGCTGAGGTCAACCCCATCTAAGAGAGCGGTAGATAGGTTCACGCCCTGTAAATTTGCCCCGCGTAAGTTAGAGCCATTCAGGCGAACCCCGGTTAAGTCCTGTCCCGAAAAATCCTGCTGACTCAGATCACATTCAAAACATTCCCTGGTTTCTAGCCAGTCAGATTGAGCTTGAGCGGCGGAGTCTTGAGGTTGATTTGTCTGAGGTTGGGAGATTTGAGATGATTGTTGGGTACATCCGGTGCTGAGTGCAATAGAAATGATCAGCAACAGGGATGCTAGGAGTAATTTCAATTGTTTCATCTTCCTAATGAACGTCTAAATAAAAGTCTAAAGAATCCCCCGTGCTTCAGCCGGGGGAGATTAGTCAACAGCTCAATAATCACCAGCCCAACGCGGATGAAAAGGTCAGATCTGAGGGCTCGGGAGAGTTAGCCGTCTCTTCATTCTCCGTTAATCGGATCTCAGTGCAGAATGTCGAGGTATTGAATCCGCCAAAGCGTTTGACGGCGCTGGTTCGCATTCTGACATCTGGACTGGCAAACCAAAACCGCTCAATGGAGCTCATGGTTTCATATTCCGTAATCAGCATCAGGGCATCTGTCTCGTCCATCTCAAATTGACCCACTACAGGAACAATTTCTGCGTAGCCCCGTTCCCTCAACATTCGTCCTTTGCGGGGATTGTCAGGGTCAGGCACAATGGCAAATATCGTTGATCCTTTGTGGTTTTCATCTTCTTTGTCCCAGGCCATCTCCCCATTCCAGGTGACGTAGGCCCCACCTGCCGCTAGGCCAGGATCGATTTCATGCATCTGACAAATTTCAATCACTTTGGGATCATTGGCCGTCAGAGACTCGACTGAAATATTGGAGTGCCCCTTCTCTGCCTGTCGGAAGGCTAGGTGATGAGTGGTTCGCAGCGATCGCCACTGGCCAGCACTGGCTTGAAAAAACTCCATTGCATCCATAGGTTGATTCTATTCCTGAGATAGATTTCTTCTAAATTCCATCTCCCTATGATAAAGCTATGGATAGCTCCATGAACTTTTGCAACATAGATGAGTTGCAAAATGTGCATAGCGAACGGATTGTCAAGCGATTGTCACGATATGTTACATGTCAACGCGGATGCCCTGACATCAACTTTGATTGACTGGTTTGTTGTTAGTCCACCTTTTAAACAGGAGGAGTGAAAGATGAATATTTCTGGAGATCTGAGCTTAGAGCAAAAGTTCAAAATGCAGGTATTTCGGGAGCAGGTCAAACATTTGTCCCAAGAGGAAGCTCAACAGTATCTGCTGGAGGTTTTGCGTCAGGGCATGGTGAAGGATAACCTACTTCGCAATTGGATCAAAAAGTCCTAAATTTAGTTTCACGGCAATCTCAAACGTAAAAGTTAGGGTGAGAATTTGTTCTCACCCTAAAATCTACAGCAGTCCTAGATCAGTTATGGGAAAAGCAAGAGCGGAGTTTGAGCTTCGTCCTCTTCACCCCACTCTATAAATCCTTGGCGATTGCTATGTCCAAAGTCATATTTTTCAGACGACTTTTTCAAACGACCAATTCCCGGTCAGAATCAAATTGACTTTAGTGAATGTTAGTTTACGTTAGCCAAATCGACCACTGACGTATTGCTGAGTTGCTTCTTCCTTGGGATTTTGGAAGATGTTCTGCGTCTCATCAAACTCCACCAGATAGCCAAAGCGCTTGCTACCGCTCTCTGCCTTGGCATTGTAGAACGCAGTCATATCAGCTACCCGGGTAGCCTGCTGCATATTGTGAGTCACAATAATGATCGTATACTGCTCCTTCAACTCGTGGATCAAGTCTTCAACCGCCAGGGTTGAGATTGGATCGAGGGAAGCACAGGGTTCATCCATCAAAACGACATCAGGATTAACCGAAATAGCTCGAGCAATGCACAAGCGCTGTTGCTGACCTCCCGAAAGGGCGAAGCCACTCTGACCGAGTTTGTCCTTGACCTCGTCCCAGAGTACAGCCTTACGGAGGGAACGCTCAACGATTTCATCGGTCTGTTCCTTGGACTTGGCCAATCCATTGACTCGTAAACCGTAGGCAATATTGTCATAGATGCTCTTGGGGAAAGGGTTTGGCTTCTGAAACACCATGCCAATCCGCCGCCGAACTTCTACGGGATCAATGTCAGGATCGTAGAGATTTTTGCCATTATAGTAGACCTTTCCATCCAGATGGAAAATTGAAATCAAGTCATTCAGGCGATTGAAGCACCGAAGAACCGTACTTTTGCCACATCCGGAAGGGCCAATAAAAGCAGTAACTTTATTCTTAGGGATGACTAACGAAACTCCCCGAACCGCCTTGAAATCTCCATAAAATACATCAAGATTTTCAGTCTCTAAGGCCGCGTCCTGTTGCATAGCAGGTTGCTTGGCCGGTTGATAACTGCCGTAGTCCACCATAACATTTAGCTCCTAATCAATTTCGTTTATCCGGGCTCAATTGAACATTAAGGCAATTAAAAGTTCTTCTGACGGGTTGCCCAGCGGGCTAGAATGCTGGTCATCAACACCAGAAATACCAGAACTAGAGAACCTGCCCAAGCAAATTCTTGAAGCACCTTGTCAAATCCCCGGGCAAATTCATACACCAGGTATGACAAAGATGGCAACGTGGGAGATAGGGGATTCCCGGAAGGCCAATTATTAGTATAAATGACTGTAAAGAGGAGCGGAGCAGTTTCTCCCGCCGCCCGAGCGATCGCCAGGGTTACCCCCGTCAAAATAGCAGGCAAAGCCGCAGGCAGAACCACCTGTAACGCTGTCTGATAATTGGCAGCCCCCAATCCTACCGAAGCAGATCGCACATCCTGAGGCACAATTTTCAAAGCCTCATCCGTTGTTCGGACAATCGTCGGTAACATCAGTACCGCTAGGGCCAATGCCCCAGCCAATACAGAAAACGACTTCATCGGCAGAACAATCAAACTATAGATGAAAACACCAGCAATAATTGAAGGAACCCCACTCAAAACGTTGGTGGCGAACCGAATTGACCCGGCAATTTTGCCAGAGGAAAATTCTGAGACGAAAACCGCCGCCATCACTCCAAACGGAACAGCAAACACCATAGCCAGGGCGACGACTTGTATCGTTCCCAGGATGGCGCTGGCGATCCCCCCTGTAGTTTGTCCCGCCGCCGGAGGCAACTTGGTAAATAGATCAAGATTCAGCCGAGAAGCGCCCTTGAACAGAACATAGAGCAGTACAGCAAACAGAGGCACTAAAGTGATCCCAATGCAGGCCCCCGAAACTCCAGTCATGATAATATCCAGAATATCCCGAGGACGACTGCGATTCCGAATCAGACCTTGAACCTTGGCATCGTGGACTTGAGCAGCATTTGACATAACTTTAGATCAGGAGGTAAACGTCAGCAATTAAGGCAGTTGAGTCGGTTGAATCCATTGGACAGCTTACTCGTACTTCGACTGCACTCGATTCACAATCTGCTGTGCTAGAACATTCACAATCAGTGTCAAAATAAATAGCACCAGGGCAGCATACATCAAAGCGGAAATTTGCAGTCCAGAAGCCTCAGGAAACTGGTTGGCCAGTAGTGAAGCAATCGTATTTCCAGGTGCAAATAAGGAAGGGCTGAATCTGTTGGAGTTTCCAATGATCATCGTTGCCGCCATGGTTTCTCCCATGGCTCGACCCAGACCCAACATGACTCCTCCAATAATTCCAGAGAAAGCCGCCGGAATCAAAACTCGAAAAATTGTGATCCATCGAGTCGCCCCCAGACCCAGAGAAGCCTGCCGTAACTCTGGAGGTAAACTGGCCAAAGAATCACGGGCAATTACTGTAATAATTGGCAAAACCATGATCGCCAAAACCACTCCGGCTGGAAAAGTTCCCGGCCCGGCAGGGGGAGTGCTAAAAATAGGAATCCATCCCAGAGTTTTGAACAAAAACATCTGAACCGGTCTAAGAAATGGCACCAGGACAAAAATCCCCCAAAGACCGTAGACCACGCTGGGAATTGCCGCCAATAACTCCACCATAAATGTCAGAGCAGTTCGAACTTGAGGGGGAATAAAGTTCTCACTCAAGAAAATCGCTGTGCCCAAACCTAGAGGAACCGCAATCAGCAACGCAATCAAAGAGGTAATCAGTGTCCCATAGATCATGGGAAATGCCCCATATCGACTGTTCACTGGATCCCAGGCACTATCAAAAATGAACCCCAGACCGAACTCCTGTATAGCGGGAATTGCCTGCAAAATGATCGGGATTGAGATTAAAACCAAAACCCCAAGCACACCCCAGGCAAAAACCTGAGTTAAACCGACAAAGCTGGTATCGATGGTCTTGTCCAGGTTAGTGCGGGACTGGGGTATACCCCCTTTAATTTCTCTACTAGCAGGTGAAACCATAACAAGTTTGAAATCAATACTTAACTAACAGCAATAAACTCAAATCACACTCTCTATCAAAAAGCAGCCAGTTGCAGTGAGTCCAGAAGACATGGCTGACAAGTGGCTGCTACCCGATCAAAAACTACTTAACCTTAATTTCGTAGTCTGGGCTAATTCTGTCTGCTGCGGCTGCAACTTTTTCCACAACATTCTCAGGCAGTGGAATATAACCCAGCTCAGCGCTCACCTTCTGACCCTCTGTCAGACCATATTCAATGGTTGCTTCTAGGGCCTTAGCGATCTCAGGATCATCATACTGCTCATAAGCCATGATCCAGGTGTAAGTCACGATCGGATAGGACTCGTCTCCTTCTGGATCATCAATAAAGGCTCTCAGGTTATCCGGCAACTCAACGGCACCCAAGCTCTTGGAGGTACTTTCCGGAGAGGGCTTGATGAAATTCCCGGACTTGTTCTCAAGGGAGGCCATGGGTAGACCAGCACTCGCGGCATATCCTTCTTCCAGGTAGCCGATGGCACCTGGGGTTTGATTGATCTGAGCGGCAACTCCATCATTCTTGGGTGCGCCAATCCCCACGGGCCACTGAACCGTTTTGCCTTCCCCAATAGAGTTCTTCCACTCTTCGCTCACAGCACTCATGTGCATCGTGAAAACTCCGGTTGTCCCACTTCCGTCGGAGCGGTAGACAGGGGTGATAGGTAAGTCAGGAAGAGTCACATCTGGATTGGCAGCCGCGATCTCGGGATCATTCCAGTTCGTAATCTTACCCAGAAAAATACCGGTGTAAACATCTCTAGGAAGCCTGAGCTCTGGGGCCTCAGGCAGGTTATAGGACAGTACAATACCCCCAGCCGTCATGGGCAACAAAATCACTCCTCGCTCCACTTTGGCGATTTCTTCATCAGTCATTGCCACATCACTGGCTCCGAAGTTCACCAATCCCTGGGTAAACCGCTCTACACCAGCACCGCTACCAACGGATTGATAATCAACCTGAAGGTTAGGCACAGCACCGCTGAAGTCCTGGAACCACCGTTGATACAAGGGCGCAGGAAAGGAGGCCCCAGCCCCAACGACACTAGTCTGGCTGTTGAGCACAAGCTGGGTTTCAACACTGCCACCGCCATCTGGCTCTGTACCACTGGGAGCAACAGCAGTTGTGTCTCCACCAGCAGGGGTTTCAGTGGTTGTAGTGGTCGTTGTTGTACCACCACCACAGGCAACTAAGCCCAGAATCAGGCCAATTACAGAAGTTTTAGCAAGAATAGGATTGAAACGTAAAACCATAGCTATCAGAGTTCCGCTATCTTGACGTTGAATTACCATAGAGCATAGCGCCTAGTTAGCAAATCAAGGTAAAGAAAAGGTTAAGGATTTTTACAAAAGCTAAGTTATTGCAGGTTAATTTAACAATTTGATAACAGTTAAAATCGTCTAGAGTACCTGTTTATGTCAATTTAATAGACTTCCTGGACAAGTTCCTTCCATTCCGAAAAGCTTATACGAAATTTAGTTGTTCGCTCCAGAGAGGGCGCTTCTTGCCGACTGGATCAGCATACGGCAACCAGACCATGATAGATTGAGTAGAACTTAAGTTAGTATCAATTTGCAGCGAAACGTGGTTCAAACCTCTTCCTCAACCTCCCCGGCCAAGGCTAATCCAGCCATTGATTCAAACAACTTAGCTGTTCTCCAGGATTGGCTAGAGCAGCAGGTCGAGCAAATTATTGCAGGGCATCGCCTCAATCGCCCCGAGGCGCTTCAACTGACTCAAATTACAGGTCAGGACAATATTTTGCTTCTCTGTCAGGCGGCAAACCAGGTACGACAAGCCTGTTGCGGCAATATGGTGGATCTGTGCAGCATTGTAAATATCAAATCTGGCAACTGCTCTGAAAATTGCGGGTTTTGCTCTCAATCTGCCCATCATCCGGGGAATAACTCTCCTGTTTATGGCTTGAAGTCCCCTGAGGAAATTCTGGCTCAGGCTAAGGCGGCTGAAGCGGCGGGAGCTAGGCGGTTTTGCCTGGTTTCCCAGGGTCGTGGAATCAAGCATAACAGTCCCCAGTCCACTGAGTTTGGCCAAATTCTGGAGACGGTGCGCCGGATTCAAGCAGAGACCTCTATCAAACCCTGTTGTGCCTTGGGGGAACTAACCCTGGAGCAAGCTCAAACCCTGGCTGAGGCGGGAGTAACTCGCTACAACCACAATCTAGAATCCTCTGAAGCTTTCTACTCTACTATTGTCACCACCCATACCTGGCAAGATCGGGTCGATACGATAAAAAATCTCAAAGCAGCAGGAATTCAAGCCTGTACTGGGGGGATTATCGGCATGGGGGAAACCTGGGACGATCGGGTAGATTTGGCCCTGGCTTTGCGGGAGCTAGAGGTTGAGTCGGTGCCAATCAATCTGCTTGATCCCCGTCAGGGTACTCCTTTATCGGCCCAACCCAAGCTTGATCCCTATGAGGCATTGAAAGCGATCGCCATCTTTCGTCTGATTCTGCCTGAGCAAATCCTGCGCTATGCTGGAGGGCGAGAAGCAGTCATGGGGGAACTGCAATCCCTGGGTTTGCAGTCGGGGATTAATGCCATGTTAATCGGTCACTATCTGACGACCCTGGGTCAATCCCCTGACCAGGATCAGAATATGTTGATGGATCTGGGGCTTGAGGGGGGAGAAGCGCCCTCCCCAGCTTGACTTCAGATCAGGCCAGATCAGAGTGAATCGTAGATTATTACACTATATGACACTAAACTCCCAGCTCATCGGTGCTCACAAAAAATAGACTCATGACACCGCCCTTTGAATTGCTCTGGGCCATTATTGGTGTGTTACTCACGATAGGAGGCACATTTCTACCGGCCTTTGTGGCTGATCCAATCTGGTTTTGGCAGCAACGAGGGGTACAGGTCTACTCCTTGGGAGTCACGTTTCAGATTGGAGCTGTGTTGTTTGTGGGGTGCATGGGAGGCAAGAGCGCCGCAATTATCTCTCAGATTGCCTACCTGGCTATGGGTTTGACATTCTTTCCGGTGTTCTCGGAAGGGGGCGGTTTAGACTATCTGAATCAGCCGACCTTTGGCTATCTACTAGGCTTTATTCCGGGAGGTTGGGTGTGTGGATTTTTGGCGCTCAAGTCCCCACCCAAATTAGAGTTACTCTCTTGGAGCTGTTTGTGGGGGTTGGGGGCGATTCATACTGTCGGGATTGCTTATTTAATTTTTGGTTACTTCAATTCTATATTTGACCTGACCATTACCCTGGGGGAAGCCATCTACCAGTATTCTCTGGCTCCTCTCCCTGGGCAGTTTGGGGTAGTCTGTGCGATCGCGGTGTTGTCCTATATTTTGCGGGGATTGATGCTTTATTAGTCTCCGCAGGATGCTGAACTGCAATCCTCAAGTTTTAAGCTCCAGATTGTAAATCTTAAATTACCCATTTCAAATTACAAGTCCCGAACTTTCAATTTCAATCTCCAATCCTTAAATTCCACACTCTGCGTTTCAAACTTTAAAAACTTTAAATTTTAACTGCCGAGACTCTAGCCCATGCGCTTTCGAAAAAATTCTCTGTTCTGGCTTGCTGCAATAATCAGTCTGGTACTGGATCACCTGACTAAGTTTTGGGTGGTGAGGACTTTTGAGTTGACTGTGCCTCCAGAAACTATTCCAATCTGGCCTGGGGTATTTCACTTTACCTACGTGATCAATACAGGGGCAGCCTTTAGCTTGTTTCATGGGGGGGTATTTTGGTTGCGCTGGCTGTCTTTGGGCGTTAGTCTGGCGTTGATGGCTATGGCCTGGTTTGGCCCGCGACTGAGTCGTTTAGAGCAGCTAGGCTATGGACTGATTTTGGGTGGGGCTTTAGGAAATGGGATTGATCGGTTTGTTTCTGGCCATGTGGTGGATTTCCTGGACTTTCGTTTAATTCAGTTCCCCATCTTTAATCTAGCTGATGTTTCTATCAATATCGGTATTTTTTGTCTACTGATGATCACTTTTTTCGGTCACTCCATGCGCCATTCATCCCAGAACAAGGATGGGCCCTAGACTTCAGCTATAGATTAAAGGTAATAGATTAAAGGTATGAGCTATGAGTATGGTCATTCTCAATTAATCCTGAAAAATTTAGATAGAGGTTTTTAAATACAAGTTTAAGGACGAAGGCCCATTCATTCCCTTTCCACCAACTATTGAAGACTGTTATAGCGATTCCTAATTACGTGAGGTACAGATTTGAGAGATGGCGGGGTGTGCCGCCACTTCTACCCCTCGTACTCTAGCCGCGTTGGCAACGCTGTATGTAAATTATGTGTAAATTATGGAATAGAAAAAAGCTCTGCTCTGATGGGATTAGGCTGCCCAGGAACAGAGCTGCTTTGAGAGTTTGGGTAGATGCATCAGCTCGTCTTCAATACAACCTATATCTGAGGCGAAGGTGCTTATGCAGTTTTTGCAAAGAGCTCTGGGTGGTCAGGGGAGAGTGGGTAGCTGAAACTCTTTCAAAACAAGGGTTTCGTCATTTATATTTTTTTCGAGATTTTGTGATAGATTTCGACACTTTTGGAGTGGCTTGTATGGAGGCAGGAGCCCCTCTACACTGAGACATGAAGTATTGAGAAATGAATCCTTCAGAATTCTTGATGACAAATTCTCAACAACAAATTGTTCCATGACCCTTTCAACAGGTTTTAACAACAGGTGTCCGACGAAACTAAACCCTCCCGTTCCCTTGCTCGGATCGCCGGAATTGTGGCGATCGCGACATTACTCAGTAAAGTTTTTGGGCTAGTCCGTCAACAGGCAATAGCAGCGGCCTTTGGAGTGGGGCCAGCCATTGATGCCTACAACTATGCCTATGTGATTCCGGGGTTCCTGCTGATTCTTCTAGGGGGAATTAATGGGCCATTTCATAGTGCCATGGTCAGTGTTCTGGCCAGACGGAATGCCCGGGAAGCCGCTCCCCTAGTGGAGACGATCACGACCCTGGTGGGGGGAGTGCTGTTGCTGGTGACTGTTTCGATTGTTGTGTTTGCTGATCCATTGATCCATCTGGTTGCCCCAGGGTTGAGTCAAACCCCTGAGGGCCTGGAAATTCGGGCGATCGCTGTTCAGCAGCTCAAGATCATGGCACCAATGGCTCTGCTAGCAGGTTTGATTGGCATTGGGTTTGGGACTTTAAATGCGGGGGATATGTATTGGCTACCTTCCATTAGTCCTCTGTTTTCTAGCGTAGTGCTGGTGGGGAGTTTGGGGATTCTAGTGATGTATCTGGGGGAGCAGATTACTGATCCAGCCTACGCCTTATTGGGGGGAATCGTATTAGCCTGGGGAACCCTGGGGGGAGCGTTTTTACAGTGGTTAGTTCAGATTCCAGCTATGGGACGAGCTGGCCTGGGAAAACTGCGCCTGCGATTCAACTTCAAGCAGCCAGCGGTACAAGAAGTATTAAAGGTGATGATTCCGGCGACCTTTTCCTCCGGGATGCTACAAATTAATGTCTATACTGATTTGTTTTTTGCCTCATACATTCCCCAAGCAGCGGCAGCGATGGGATATGCAGGGCTGCTGATTCAGACTCCGTTGGGGATTATCTCTAACGTGATTCTGGTTCCGTTTCTGCCTATTTTTGCCCGACTGAATGCCCCTGAGGATTGGCCTGAGTTGAAAGGACGGATTCGTCAAGCGTTGCTATTGACAGCGATCACCATGCTGCCTTTGGGAAGTTTGATGGTGGCCCTGGCGACTCCAATTGTCCGGGTGGTTTATGAACGCTATGCTTTCAATCTGGAAGCCTCTGAGTTTGTGGCGGCCTTATTAGTGGCCTATGGAACTGGCATGTTTGTCTATTTGGGGCGTGATGTTCTAGTACGGGTGTTTTATGCCCTGGGGGATGCTGAAACTCCGTTTCGCGTCAGCATTTTCAATATTTTTCTCAATGCCCTGCTGGATTTTTTACTGGTGAATGCCTTCGGGGCTCCGGGGTTGATCTGGTCTACCGTAGGAGTGAATCTGTTTTCGATGCTGATTCTTTTGTGGCTTTTGCATCGGCGGTTGCATGGTTTGCCCTGGCGGGAATGGAGTTTGCCTTTTTTGGGCTTGGTCTTGGGAAGTGTGATTGCGGGATTGGCCGCCGCTGGGGTGCTTTGGGGGTTAGAACAGAGCTTCGGAACCCAGGGGTTTTGGCTGCTCATGGTCGAACTTGGGATTGCGGGTTTAGTGGGTCTGGGGTTATTTGCGGGGATTGCCGCTCAGATGAAGCTCCCCGAGGTGGAGCTATTAACCGCTAAAATCAAACAAAAATTGGGGCGGTGATTTTCAGGGATGATGGAATCCAAACTATATCCACTTAACCCCAAACTGATTAACCCCAAACTGAGCCATGATGCAAAAACTTGCTCAGAAACTGCGGAATTTAGCAAAACTGCTCGTAAAGATTAAGTATGGTAAACAGTTCAGGTTACCATTCCAGGTTGCCGCTCCAGATCACTGCTTCCCATCTTGCTCTCAGATACAATCTATCTATAGCATAGATAGATAAATAATAAATAAGTAGCTTGACGCAATTAATTAGAAGATTGTGGGGTGAAGGGGGCACTGGCTTCCTGGGGCAAAGCCCCAGACCCCCTTCTATTTAACAACTAATTGCAACCGCCTACTTATGATCGGATTCAGCAGATTGCAAGGTTCAAGTTTGTACGCTTGACCAATTCTCAAGGTGTCCTAAATGGATCTGAGTGTTGTCCCATCTCAGAATAACCTTGTAGATATTTCGGTAAATTATTAGCGGCTAGCCCAAGTCCAGAATCAGTCCAGCCCATCCTGATACCGCAGAATAATTGGACTCGTTCTAATGTGTATTGCTGATATACAGTGTGTTCTATCGTTGGGATCGGGAACTGTTCATGGATAGCTTATTGAATATGCCAAGCCAGCAAGACTTAACACCCCAGTCAACCATTATTTGTGTAGATGATGAGATTTTTCTCCTGAGTGCTCTCAAGGATTCTTTGCGAAGATACTTTGGTCACAATTACTCAATTGAAGTGGCCGAAACCGCAGAGGAAGCCCTGGAAATCTTTGCAGAACTACAGGATTCAGGAATAGAAATTCCCCTGATTATTTCCGATCAAATTATGCCTGGAATGAAGGGAGTAGAATTTCTCATTCAAGTTTATCTGCGATCGCCCCAAACCTTGCAGATTATGTTAACGGGTCAGGCTAGTGTAGAAGATGTCGGGTTAGCCGTTAATGCGGCCAATCTCTATCGATATCTGAGTAAGCCCTGGAAAGAGCAGGTCTTGATTGAAACCGTTCAAAGCGCCCTGGATTTCTATGTCAATTCCAAGACCAAAAGAGAGCAAGCTCAGGTTTTATACTATCTCAATACCGACCTGGAACAGCAAGTTGCCGCCCAGGCTATTGAGCTAGAAATGGCTAAACAAACCGCAAACCAGGCAAGCCAAACTAAAAGTGACTTTCTCACCTTTGTCAGTCATGAACTCCGCACTCCCCTCAACTCAATTCTGGGATTTAGCCAAATTCTGTTAACTCAATCAAGTCTGGCTGAAGAACAACGTCAAAATTTGACTCAGATTTATCAAAGTGGAGAACAGCTTTTGACCTTAGTCAATGATTTGCTCTCGATCTCCCAATTGAATGATAGGTATATTGTTGATCCAGAAAATCAATGTTGCCTGGGATCACTCTTGCAGTTTGTTCAGGATTTTCTAGCCCCAGAAGCTAAGCAAAAAAACATAAAGTTTGGGTTTCAACTTGAAGATAATTTGCCTGACTTTATCCAGGCAGATGAACGACAACTACGCTATATCTTGTTGCAGCTTGTTGGTAATATGATTCGATTGAGCCGCAGTAACCTGACAGTTCAGGTTCGATGGAAGCATCCCAATGCCCCTCAACCTGTTTCCCCTCCACAACCTGAAGAAAATTGTCAATTAGAATTCTGGATTGAAAGTGCACAGATTGAGGAATGGTCTCCTGAACTGATCGAACTGTTGAATGTGCTTGATCTCTCTTCAGCACAGTGCTCCAGAAATGAGAAGGTTGCCAATTTTTGCATGAGCCGGGATCTGATTCACGCCTTGGGGGGACAGCTATCTATCACTTTTCCCCTGGAAGCCGGGGCGGCTGATCAGCGGGGATTGACCTTGAAGTTTACCCTCCCCGTTCAAATTTCCACTCCTTCCAGGGCTGACTTTTCAGCATCAGGGAGTCAAACTGTCACGACAGATCCTTTAACGGAACAAAATGGAGTACTACACTCCGTTGCTATTAGTCTGAGTCAAGACAGTCTGGCGATCATGCCCATAACCTGGTTGCAAGAATTGCATCGGGGAGCTGCCCAATGTAGCGATCGCTTGTTGCATGAGTTGATCAAACAAATCCCCCAGGAAAATCCTCAGTTGGCCCAATCCCTCAGAGAATTGGTGGAAAATTACCGATTTGATATCATTCTAGAGCTGATCAATTCCGAGCAAGAATTGCATCAAGGGACTCAAAGATAGCCGTTTGATCGGTTCAATCTCTAACCGGTTCTGCATTCAGAAGAAGGTCAAATCAAAATCTATCTCAGGGTAGAGATGATTAAGCTGAGTTCTTCTCAAGGTTTTAACGCGATCCTTAGAAAGAGAACATTTCCAGAAGCTTTACAATCACCATGGATTTCTTTACGAGAACTTTACAAAGTTTCCAGGTTGGGAGGAAATTTTTTGGATAACATAGGTTATAAAGTAAAGGTGTTATGGGAATCCTTTTGATTAAGGACGCGGTTAGAAGCTAAACAAGTAGCTAAAAGCTACTCTTTGGGAGGGTTAAGCTGTAAGTGCTAACTTGCTTCAGTTAGCTCTGAACTAATGGATTTTCTTACTAGTTTTGGGGCTCGATGGTTTGATTAAATTTGATTGAATCAGGGGCATTTGGAAGTTCGTCAGTCGTAAACTCTAGCCAAAAAACATGGATAATTCGTTCAAATGGTCTGGTCTTACACTCTCAGTAGTCATCCCAGTTTATAACGGTGGCGAAAAGTTTAATCGCTGTCTTCAAAGCTTAACCCAATCTACTCTGATGCCAATGGAACTAATCGTAGTTGCAGATGGCGATACGGATGGGTCCCGGGAGATGGCGAAGCAGTTTGGCGCGAAGGTAATCTGTTTTCCGGAACCTGGAGGCCCAGCCAGAGCCCGTAATCGGGGTGCTCAGGCTGCAAAAGGAGACATTGTATTTTTCATTGATGCCGATGTGGAAGTGCATCCTGACACCATTGATCAAGTCGCCACTGCTTTTGTGGAAGATCCTGAACTCACTGCTCTGATTGGCTCCTACGATGATCAGCCCGGGGCTAACAACTTCCTATCCCAATACCGGAACTTGCTACACCACTACACCCATCAAATCAGCAGTCACCAAGCTTCTACGTTTTGGGGCGCCTGTGGAGCGATTCGTCGAGAGGTTTTTTTAAGTATTGGGGGATTTGATGAGAAATATCGTCTTCCTTGTATTGAGGATATTGAGCTTGGCTATCGGTTAAAACGTGGAGGTCACTGCATTGATCTGCGGAAAGATATTCAAGTCAAACATCTCAAGGAATGGCGACCAATCTCCATGGTCAAGGCTGATTTTTTCTATCGAGCCCTGCCTTGGACAGCTTTATTGTTGCGCGATCGCCAGTTTAATAATGACTTGAATTTACAGTATTCCAGTCGTTTGAGTGTGGTTCTGGTTTATGGGGCAATTTGTGCCCTGATCCTGGCCACCCTAGTTCCTGAAAGCTTGATGCTTGTCTTGATTTTCGCAGCAGTGTTATTAAGCTTAAATGCTCCTGTCTATCGTTTTTTTTATACCAAACGAGGACTATTTTTTACTGCTCGAACAATTCCCTGGCACTGGCTTTACTACTTTTATAGTGGCCTGGCTTTTGCAGTGGGTTTGGTTCGACATTGGCTACAGCCGTCCAGAATCGATCGAGTTCCGGGTCGGGTAGCTTCATAGAATTTCCTCAGGATTCATGATAGAATGATCACAATCTTTTCAAATGATGAAGCTAAGATAAAGTTGGAACAAGGTTGATTTTAGCTCGTCATTGAACTTGACCTTAATTGATTCTAACCGTAGAGATATTGGTCTTCTATAAACTCCAAACATCTACTAAAGGGTTCTTCTGGGCTTACGCAGGGTATGCAAAGATTTGATACTGATTTGGCATTAAGTGCCAGTTTTTTATGCCCAAGGACAATACTTGAAAATTTGTTCAAGCTCTGTTTCTAGTTTTTATAAACTTGGGCCAAAGTTAGCGTCAATGACTCTCGCTCACACAGCAGTCAGTAGCTCAAAGACTAAAAGACTAGAAGTAGAGAATTGAAGTTGTGGGTAGTTACGAATAGCGACTTAGTTGTATTCAACAGCTTCTTGATCGCCCTGAATTTATATCAGTTTTTCTGGAATCTATAGAGGTTTTTACTGTGCCTAATCATCATTCAACCGTAATTATTGGAGCTGGCCCTGCAGGTTTGACTGCTGCTTATGAGCTCACAAAAAATGGCGTATATCCGCTGGTCTTGGAAGCGGCTAGCCAGGTGGGGGGAATCTCTCGAACGGAGATTTATAAAGGCTATCGGTTTGATATTGGAGGGCATCGATTTTTTACCAAGGTTGATATTGTCAATCAGCTCTGGCGAGAAGTTCTGACAGATGATTTTATTCAAGTGCCACGCATGTCTCGAATTTACTACCAGAACAAGTTCTACGACTACCCATTGTCAATCTTCAATACCTTGACCAATTTGGGATTGGTGGAAAGTGCTTTAATTTTACTCAGTTATCTCAAGGCCAAAGCCAAAGCCAAATTGCGACCTGGACTTGAACCTGAAACCTTTGAAGATTGGGTGACAAAAGGCTTTGGGGCACGGCTGTATCGGACTTTTTTCAAGACCTATACCGAGAAAGTTTGGGGGATTCCCTGCAATAAAATCGAGGCAGAATGGGCCGCTCAACGGATTAAGGGGCTGTCATTGAAGAAAGCAGTCATCAATGCCCTGTTTGGGAGCAACGACACAAAGACGTTGATTAAGGAGTTCGACTATCCTCGTCTGGGGCCAGGAATGATGTGGGAGCGCTTCCAGGAAAAAGTAGATGCCAATGGGGGTCAGGTTTCGTTGAATACCCCCGTTGTCACCATCAAGCGGAACGGGCATCACATCACTGAAATCATGGCTGAGCAGGACGGACAACCGATGGGGCTGACGGCAGATCACTTTATTTCCAGTATGCCAATTACGGCCCTGGTGAATCGACTCGATCCGTTGCCCCCCCGGGAGGTGCTAGATGCTGCCCGAGCCTTATCCTATCGGGACTTTTTGATTGTGGCATTGGTGATTGATAAACCTGATCTATTCCCAGATAATTGGATTTATATTCACAGTCCAGAAGCGAAGGTTGGGCGAATTCAGAACTTTAAAAACTGGAGCCCAGAGATGGTGCCTGACCTGAGTAAAACCTGTATTGGCATGGAATATTTCTGCTCGGTAGGGGATGCCATTTGGGAAGCCTCGGATACTGAGTTATTGGATCTGGCAACCCATGAAATTGAGACCTTGGGGCTGGCCAAAGCCAAGGACGTGGAAGATGGCACGATCATCCGTCAGCCCAAAGCTTATCCAGTCTATGACCGGGAGTATCGTCAACATCTTCAGGTGATTCAAGATTACCTGGCTCAGTTTGACAACCTCCAAACCGTGGGCCGCAATGGGATGCATCGCTACAACAACCAGGATCACTCCATGCTAACCGGATATCTGGCGGCCCGAAATTTACTGGGGGAGCATCATGATCTATGGAATGTGAATCTGGAGCGGTCTTACCACGAAGAATTTACCAAAGAGGAATGGCAAAGCCGTCAGAAACCTCAAATAGCCGCTCCAATCGGATAATTCAGACAATGATAATCCAGACAGTGATAATCCAACTAACAAGGAGATCAAACCCATGCATGACCCCGTTGTCACCATTGTGATTGTGCCCCGGGAACGCTTTAGCTATACTCGCGAATCCCTGGAAAGTATTTATGAACACACTTCAATTCCATTCAAGTTGGTCTATGTGGATGGAAATTCCCCTAAGGAAGTCCAGCAATATTTAGCTACGCAAGCTCAAGATAAAGGATTTAAATTGATTCGCACGGACTATTATCTGTTTCCCAATCGGGCCAGAAATATCGGTCTGGCGGAGGCTGACACCAAATATGTTGCCTTTGTTGACAACGATGTGATTGTTTCTCCTCAATGGCTTGAACGTTTGATTGATTGTGCTGAAACGACGGAGGCAACGATTGTTGGCCCCTTGATGTGTCAGTTTGAGCCTGTCCACACAGAAATCCATTTTGCCGGTGGAGAATCCCATGTGGTGGTGGATGCCACTGGCAGGCGGCGGTTGCGGGAAAAAATGTACAAGCAGGGCAAGCAGGTTGTTGGTGTCTTGCCAAGCCTGCAACGCACTGAAACAGAGCTGTGTGAGTTTCATTGCATGTTGGCCCGGACTGAAATTTTTGAGCAACTGGGCTACTTCGATGAAACCATGCTCAACACCAAGGAGCATCTGGATTTTTGCATGGCCGTTGTTCAGGCCGAGGGGTCAGTTTATTTCGAACCGGAGAGCCTGGTTACCTATGTGCCTACCTCTCCCCTGAAATGGTCAGATTTGCACTTCTACATGCTGCGGTGGAGCGATGCCTGGGAATTGCAAAGCTTGAGCCGGATTCGAGAAAAGTGGGATCTGGCGGAAGATGGCTATTTTCAGCACAAGTATAAAGCCCTGGGCTGGCGGCGACGGGACACTATCCTGAAACCTATCATGCAACGGTTGACCTTCAACACCCAGAACCTCTTCCTGCAAAAGCTGGTGATGTTTGGCTTTCTAGCTCCCCTGGAAAAGTTGCTGAACCATTACCTGACCAGTCGCTACGCTCAACAGCATCTTCAGGCTCCAACTCCCCCAGCTACCGTTCCGGTCAATGCTCTACCGGAGCCTGCCATTGCCGGGAAATCCTGATGAAAATTCTGCTGATTCACGATCTCGGTACGCCAACTGGAGGGGCAGAACTGCAAATGTTGTCTCTGCGCCAGGGATTGCGCGATCGCGGCCATGATGCCCGGTTGTTTTCCAGTCGCGCCATGACAATAGCGGAGAGTGAATTTCTTGCAGATTATCAGTGCTTCGGTACCAATACCCGGTTGCAAGTCCTGTCCCAAACCGCCAATGTCTCGGCATACCTCCAGCTTCGGCAGATTCTGCAGGAGTTCAAACCAGATGTTGTGCATGTCCGAATGTTTTTGTGGCAGCTTTCTCCGTTAATTTTGCCCCTCTTACAGGATCTTCCCTGTCTCTATCAAACCGCAGTCTACAAAGCGATTTGCCCCCTGGGAACCAAGCTGTTGCCGGATGGCTCCCCCTGTGAACAGGAGGCGGGAGTAGCCTGTCTCCAGAGCCACTGTCTGACTCCCCAATCTTGGGCAGTCTTGATGATCCAGCGGCAGCTCTGGCAAAGATGGCAGGGGGCATTCGATCTGGTAGTCACACTGAGCCACGGGATGAAGGAGAAATTAGCAGCGGCAGGGATTGGCCCCATTCAAGTGGTGCATAACGGTGTTCAGGAGCGATCGCCCCGACCTGCTTTGGCCGATCCACCCACGGTTGCCTTTGCCGGACGATTGGTACCGGAGAAGGGGATTGATATTCTCCTGAAGGCTTTTGCCGGTGCTCAAGCCCGGATTCCCCAAGCCAGACTGTTGATTGCAGGCCAGGGGGTTGAGTTGGCAAACTTGCAGACCTTGGGAAACGAATTGGAGATTGCGTCAGGGATAACCTGGCTGGGCCATCTTCCCCGGCAGCAGATGGAGGAAAAATTTGACTCCGCCTGGGTACAGGTTGTCCCGTCTCTGTGGGCCGAACCTTTTGGTAATGTCACCACAGAGGCGATGATGCGGGGCACAGCAGTGATCGCCAGTACTGTTGGGGCCCAGCCTGAAATTGTTGTTGATGGGGAAACAGGATTTCTGACTCCCCCGGGTGATGTCAACGCCCTGACTCAAGCCTTATTAAACCTGTTGCAGGATCAAAACCGATCTGAGCAGATGGGTCAAGCCGGGCGACAGCGAGCAATTCATTACTTTAGTGAAGCTCGCCGAACGGAGCAATTTCTGGAAATTTATCAAAATCTACTCACCCAATATAACGATCCTCAAGGCAAGGAAGAAAATCATGGCAATTTTGCAGGCCGGAGTACCTAAGAGTGGGAATTACTGGCTTTATAAAATTATTGCCAGTGTATTGCATCAGGCCGGTAGAGAGCCTAAAAGTTTCATTCAACATCATCAAATCCAAGCCACAGCTCAAACCTGGAGACTTAGTTTTGATGGTCAGGCAACAATGGATTTTTTGACGATTGCAGATCGTTATTGCTCCTTGCGAATTAGCACTCTTTTTCAAGAGAAAATTATTGATATTGATGATTATATCTGTCAGTGTAGTCAGGTTTGGACACATTCTCCAGTCAATTCCTTAGCCTCGAAAATTTTATCCAAGTTTGACAAGGTGATCTATATTATTCGAGACCCGAGAGATGTGGCAATTTCTTATTCGCGGTTTGCCTTTACAGAGCATAAACTCAATAATAGTCCTTCCCATTATGAGCCTGATCCAGAGACTTATTTAGAGAATCAACTGGATCAGATGAGCCGATATTGGGTCTACCATGTGGGCAGCTACCTGAAACATCAAGAACGTCTCAATATTTATCCTATTTTCTATGAACAACTCCTGCACTCGTTTGACTCCGAATTAATTAAATTATTGAAATACTTAGAAATTGAGCTCAACTCATCCGTCATGGCTCAAATCAAGCAGGAGGTTTCATTTACCACTATGCAGCGGCAAAGTCCAAACCATCTACGCCAAGGAACATCTCGTCAATGGCAAATTTGCCCGGTATCTCCGCCACCTTAGACCGCCAACAGCTAGAAAGGGCGATCGCAGTATCCCGCCGCACCTGGAGAGAAGATATTAGTCGAGCTTATAGCTTTTTAACCAGTCAAAAACCTCTAAACACCAAAGCCAGCCTGACTCAAAAATGGTTTTCACAAAAGATTGGCAGGTTTGTTTGAGTCTATTTGAAATTTTTCAAATCTGGTAATTGAGCCCGGTAATTTAACCCAGTATTTGGGTGAGATCAAAGAGTATTATGAGTCTTGAGCAACAAGCATTTAAAGGAGTCATCTGGTCAGTGATCCAGAACTGGGGTAGTCAAGTAGTCTCACTAATTGTGTTCTTGATCCTGGCTCGTTTGCTTACACCGGAAGCATTTGGCTTAGTGGCACTAGCTAACACATTTCTACTTTTCATGCAGATTTTACTGGAACAAGGATTCACTCAAGCCTTGATCCAACGTCAAGAATTAGAACCTGAGCACTTAAACACAGCTTTTTTGACAAATGTTTTAATTGGAATTTGTTTGACTATATTGGGATGGTTCATGGCTGATACTATTGCTGGAATGTTTGATCAACCCAAGCTTGTGCCTATTTTAAAATGTTTTTCAATTTTATTTAGTATCAATTCTTTAAGACATGTTCAGGAAGCAATTCTCAGTCGAAAAATGGCATTTAAAATAATGGCAATTCGAACTCTAATTGCTATTTTTTTGGGGGGTATTGTTGGAATTGTGATGGCAATCTCAGGGTTTGGAGTCTGGAGTTTGGTCAGTCAGCAAATTGTATTTGAGTCAGTTTCAGTTTTAGTCCTGTGGCAGGCTGTGGATTGGCGACCAGAGTGGCAGTTCTCCAGACGGCACTTTCAAGACTTGTTTAGTTTTGGAATTAATGTGGTTGGATTTAAGTTTTTGAGGTTTATTAATAAACGGTCTGATAATTTAATTATTGGTTTTTTTCTAGGGGAAATTGCTCTAGGGTATTATGCGATCGCCTACCGAGTTTTAGAAGTCATGACGCAGCTATTAGTTAGCACCAGCAATCAGGTCGCCCTGCCTACTTTTGCCAAACTACAAACAGAACCTGAACGATTTCGCCAAGCATTTTGTCGAGTGACAAAGCTCACTAGTTTAATTGCTTTTCCGACTTTTTTGGGGATGGTAGCCCTTACTCCAGAAATCGTTACAGTTGTCTTTGGATCCCAGTGGATACCTTCGATTCCAATCATGAGAATTCTAGCTTTTGCCGGGATTCTCTATTCGCTCTCTTACTTTAATGCCTCAGTTTTAATGGCTTTAGGTAAACCAGATTGGCGGCTTTGGATAAGTTTTATGGAAGCCTTACTGAGCTGTATTGCCTGTTTAGTTGCTGTAAAATGGGGAATTACAGCAGTGGCTTTTGCCCATGTTATGAGTCTTTATGTTGTTTTTCCAGTGGGTCAAATAGCCGTCAGTAAATTAATTCATGTTCCCATGGCAACTTACTTTCAGCAATTTATTGTCCCATTGGTTAGTACGTATATTATGGTGGTCAGTATTCTGGCTCTAAAATATTTTTTGGGTAGTTCAGTTAACTCAGGATTTTTACTGATTTCAGGAACAGTAACTGGCATGATGATCTATGGATTTATGATCCGAATTCTTGATCCAGAGTTGTTTAGTTATTTACTTCAGCTTTTTGGAACATTAAAATCTAAAAAAACATGATAAAACGATTGGTCAGATTCAAAATCGTTCTAGATTCATGGATCAATTCAAGCACTAAAATTTGTTCATGTTAACCGGGGTGTTGCCGATCCAAATTTTCAGAAATCAAAGGATTTAAGAAAAGATGTTATACTCATCCCTGGTTTTGAAAAAAATTTATCAGAATATCCACAAAACTATTTTAGAATCAGTAAGCATTGAAAATAGTATAATTTTTGCTTTTATTGTTTTTAGTTTTTTTGGTATTTTTAACCATGAAATGTGGCGAGATGAATTACAATCCTGGTTGCTTGCTAGGGACAGTAGCTCCCTAATTGAATTATTCAATAACATGCAGTATGAGGGTCATCCAGGTCTATGGCATATTTGTCTATACGGATTGCAGCACATTAGTCATAATCCATTCATAATGCAAGTTTTTCATCTACTCATTTCAAGTTTAATTGTTTACTTAATTGTTAAATATTCTCCTTTTTCCCTGTTTCATCGTTTTCTACTGACGTTTAGCTACTTTATTTTTTATGAATACACAACAATTAGCAGAAATTATAATCTCGGAGTTTTGTTTATTTTTCTATTCTGTATTGTCTACTCCAGATATGGAGCTAAAAAACCCATTTTACTTGCTACCATACTGGCTTTAATGGGGAATACCAATATTTATGCTCTGATAGTCAGTTCTGCACTTTCTCTAGTTTTGATTGATCATGGGATTCATCAATTCAAAAAGAAATCTTATCCATGGCAGATAGGAGCTAGCCTAACCATCCTCATATTAGGTTGGGGAATTTCTGTTCTACAGATCGCCCGCCCCTTAATCATCAAGCAACATATTCTAGAACCTTTAAAATTGGGAGCTGCTGAGGTTCAGGCTAACCCAGCCTTCACTGATGGAATCAAACAGTTTTTAAGAGCTGTGACTAATATATGGGTGAGCTATGTCCCGATTCCGTCAAGCTCTGGGGTTGAGTTTTGGCGATCCAATATTCTTCAAACTCAGGACATTTTGCTGCGTGAGGTTTTAGTCAGGGGGGATAAAGTTATCCTGGCAACAATTATCACCATGTTTGCTTCTATTTTTCTGATCATTCTTTGTCTCAGGTTGCTATGGAGAAAACCCTTGGTTCTTGGAATATATGGATTTGGCACCTTTAGTTTAATCACTTTTAGTGGCCTGGTTTTTCCTGGAGCAGTCAGGCATCACGGTTATTTGTTTATCCTGCTGATTGCTTGCTTGTGGATATTTGAATCTCTTAGTTTAAAGGAGAATTTCGAGTCGAATTCTAAGACCTCATATAAAATCATTCAGCAAAATCAGTGGAGAAGAAAATTTCTCAGTATTATCCTTTCAATTCAGTTTTTGGCTGGAATTCATGCCTACAGTGTAGATAGTCTCTATCCTTTTTCTATGGGAAAAGCAACGGCTCAGTTTGTGCAGAATAGTAATTTATCACATTTAAAAATCTTAGGAATGGATGATCGGTTAACATCGGTGATATCAGGCTATCTAGATAAGCAACTTTACTATCCTGAAGTCGATAGATTCGGGAGCTATTGGACTGGTTGGGGAAAAAATTTTGATGAGCAAGTTTTCCGCCAACGAACAGAAATGTTGATTGCCCAAGAACCGGTAGGAATTTTGATGATTTTAACTAAACCACTTAATCCAAGTTTATTCGCTGAATCTTCAATAAAAGTGACTGAAATTAAGCGCTTAAGTCAGCCTTCAATCACACCAGAAGAGAGTAGCTATATTATATATTTAGCCCGAAATATATTGAACTCAAACAAAAAATAATCTAAATCATTAGCCATAAATTCCTAGAAATAAACCTTGAAAATTTAGCACCAAAAACCATGAGTGAGATTTATTTTTCAGTTGTGATCCCGACCTACAACCGACCTGAACGACTTGTTAATTGCCTGCAAGCTTTAAGTCAGCTAGATTATCCTCGAGATCGCTTTGAAGTGATTGTCGTAGATGATGGGAGTTCAATGGCTTTAACCCCTGTGATTGAACCGTTTCAGTCAGATCTTGAGATTGAGTTGATCACTCAAAAAAATGCCGGGCCAGCCAGTGCAAGAAATACGGGGGCAACTCGGGCAAAAGGACAATTTATTGTGTTTACAGATGACGATTGCCAGCCGATCAAAACCTGGTTGAAGTCTTTAGAAACTCAGTTTAATCTGACCCCTAATGCTTTAATTGGAGGCAGAACTTTAAATGCTCTACCAGAAAATTTGTTCTCTACAGCTAGCCAGGTATTGATTGATTTTTTGTATGAATACTATAATCCTCAACCTCAAAAGGCAAGTTTTTTTGCTTCTAATAACTTTGCTTTACCCACAGAGAGTTTTCACCAGATCGGTAAATTTGATACGAGTTTTCCATTAGCGGCGGGGGAGGATCGAGAATTTTGCGATCGCTGGCTCCATCGAGGTTACTCAATGGTTTCTGTCACAGATGCTCAGGTCTACCATGCTCATCATTTGACCTTGTTAAAGTTCTGGCGGCAACACTTTAACTATGGTCGGGGGGCGTTTCACTTTCATCAATTACGAGCCAAAAGAGGTGTAGGAAAAATTAAAGTCGAACCTTTGTCATTTTATTTTAAATTACTTGGCTATCCATTACAGCAACCCATGCAGCAATCCAAACTATTGGTTTCTACATTATTTTTACTTTCACAAGTTGCCAATATTTCAGGTTTTTTCTGGGAACGAAATCAAAAATCCCATACGTTAGCTCATCAATTGTCCTCTGAGAACCGTTAATGGAAACTGATTGTCAGTAATGATGATTCTCAACTATTATTCTTAATATAGCGATGCCTAACTGCCTGAGGTACAGATTTGAGAGTTGGCGGCGTTGGAAACCCTGTGATAACATTCATAATTCATAATTAATATTCATCCTATGGTGTATTTTTTAATAGTCTGGACTTTACTAATTTTTATTTGCTTTCCTATTGGATTAACCTGGCTCAATTTTTTGCGAACCAGTCACTTTGAGCGATGGGGCGATCGCTTTGTTGCTGCCATTGGATTGGGATTAGTGACTCTTTGTGTCGTTTTGCTGGCAACCTCTTTAGTCTTTCCACTATCTCCTGTTATAGGAGCAGTAGTGGCGATTCTGTTCGTTTCTCTGGCCGGAATCCCCTCAAAAACTCGACAAGATATTATTCAGTTTTTGTCTATTTTATCGCCGGGTTTAATGTTGGGATGCTTCGGTTTAGCCATCGTGACAGCAACTTTTACCAGTCAGAAAATCGTCTGGTTTGATACGGGATTATATCACTTTGGTTCAATTCGCTGGCTATCAGAATTTGGGACGGTTCCGGGGGTGGCTTTAATTAATGCTAAATTTGGCTTTACATCATCCTGGTTTGCTCTAGCTGCACCTTTAGTTCCTAATTTTTTAGGTTCCCGAGTCGGTGCTGTTACGAATGGGTTTATTTTCTTTATTGCGACTCTACAGATTTTCATCACCCTGACTCATATCAGGTCGGGAAATTCTCGTTTCTCTGACTGGTTTTTGAGTATTGCTACTGGCGTTACCGTATTGGTTTATTTCTTGACTGCTGTCACCGGCGCACCTATTTTAATTTCATTTTCTGCCGATATAGCCATTACATTTTTAGTGATTACAACCGCCTGGTCAATTCTGATCATTAGTGAAAATAGAAATAAGTATTCTCTGGTTTCTCCTCCCTCAACCTCTCCTTTCTCAACTTCTCCTCATTTAATTTCTCCTCATTTAATTTCTGCTTACCCAAGCTCTCATTATGGTCTGGATTCTGGCTTAATTCCCTTGATTTTATCTATTGGTGCGGTCACGATTAAGCTATCTGCCTTACCTCTTTTGGGAATTGGATTTTTTTATTTTATTTTTGCCCAATCAAGTTCTACAAACACTTCTATAAAATCCTTCCAGTATTCACGGGTTATTCTAGCTCTATTAGTTATAGCATTGGGATTGTTGCCGATGCTAGCTGTGGCAGTTACTACTTCTGGATGTCCACTTTATCCCTCTACAGCACTATGTTTTGATGTCCCATGGTTAATTACAGAAAATCAAAGAATAGTTGCTAATGAGGTGAATGACATTCGGTTTTGGTGGAAATTGAATAATCCTGAAGTTTTTTATTCATCTATCCTAACTCCAACTGCCCGGCTGCTGAATTGGTTTTTGAGTTCAAGAGAGTCCCAGGCGATGACCTTATCAATCATAATTTCAGGGTTTGGGATTCCTTGGAGTTTATTCAGATCAAATCGCCATCGGATTCCTGGACAATCCTGGATCATTGCCCTTGGATTATTGGGCATCATTTTTATTATGACTCAAAGTCCTTTACTCAGATTTGGTCTGGGATATTTTGTCCTGGTTCCCGCTTTGATAACCGCCAGTATCAGCCAGGGCATTTTGTCCTGGCTTTCAGGGAAAAAAAATCAGAGAATCAATTTAAAAGGAATCAATTCAGAGGGAATAAATCCAGAGGGAATAAACTCAAAGCCCCAGCAAATTTTCCCCCTTAGGCTGACTTTTATTTCGCTATTTTTAGCCAGTTTGACGTTGATAATACTAATCAGTGGTGAATCTCGCAATCGTTTGATCTTGCCACCCGAATTGCCCAAAACCAAACTTTTAGTGGAACAGGTGAACGATGTTCAGTATTTTCGCCCGGACAGCCGAGCCCTCAGGTGTTGGGCTGCAAAACTTCCCTGCGCTTCTGTTCCAGTTTACAAAAGTGTTAGGCTGCGGCATCCTGATCAGGGGATTGGAGGTGGATTTATGTATGGAGATTGATAGAGATGATTGAACAAATCCCTGTTAAATAAACCCCTGTTGAACAAACCCCTAGACACGGGTACGAGTCTGTTCCATGGCTTGAACAAATTGGGCAAATAAGTAGTCCGAATCATGGGGGCCAGGACTAGCTTCCGGATGATATTGTACCGAAAATATGGGCAGGGTTTTATGTTTCAATCCGGCAATTGTTCGATCATTCAAATTCAAGTGAGTGATCTCCACGTCCGCCATCAGGTTTTCAGAATGAATTGCAAATCCATGATTTTGACTGGTGATTTCGACTTGTTGTCGTAAGCCGCAGGGATGATTCAGTCCCCGATGACCAAACTTGAGTTTAAAGCTCTCACCCCCCAAGGACAACCCGAGAATTTGATGTCCCATACAGATGCCAAATATCGGGGTTTCCTGGTTCATTAAAGCGCTGACGGTTGCAATTCCCTGCTGATTGGCTGCTGGATCCCCAGGGCCATTGGAGAGGAAGATACCGTCAGGATTGTAGCTGAGGATATCTGCTACTGGAGTATTGGCCGGAACCACAATCACCCGACAACCGTAGCTCACCAAACGCCTCAGAATATTGCGTTTGATCCCAAAATCTAGGGCAACTACTGTGTAGGGAGGTTGACCTGATTCCCCGTCTGCCGTTTGCAGGGTAGAACTAAATTCCCAGGCTGAGTCCGTTGGCTCAGACCATTCATATATGGTTGGGGTGGTAACTTCTTTCACCAGGTTCAGCCCCGCCATGGTAGGAGCACTCTGTATCCGTTCCTGAAGTTCCCCTGGATCGAGAACCTCCGTCGAAATCGCCCCATTCATGGCCCCAACAGAGCGAATATGGCGGGTCAAGGCCCGGGTGTCAACACCATAGATTCCCAACACATGATGGCGCTTGAAATAGTCGGGCAGAGATTCTGTGGATCGCCAATTGCTCGGCGTAAAACAGATGTTTCGGGCGATCGCCCTCTGACCTGGGGTCGGGCTGATTCTTCATCCTCTGGGTTTATCCCTGTATTGCCCAATTCTGGATAAGTAAATGTCACGATCTGTCCACAATAACTCGGATCAGTGAGGATCTCTTGATATCCGGTGATCCCCGTATTGAAGACGACTTCTCCAATCACAGTGCCAGATACACCAAAGGAGTAGCCCGGATAAGCCGTACCATCTGCTAGAACCAGGAGAGCCGCTTGAGGATTTGGGATTGACATAGACTTTGTCACCATGACTTTGCCACCATAAGTTGAATTTGATTATTCCAAACTTTCTGGATTGTGACCAGTCCTTGAGTGAATAAACCTCGACAAATTTCAGGGTTTAGTGACAGTAGAATTTTCCCTTGGTAAAATAAGGCGTAATCATCTAAATCATTGCTGATTCCGGTCGAAAGATAGATATAGCAATCACAAATTATTGGTGAAAAGGGGGGTTAAAGGGGCAATGCCCCCTTCCTGGGGACTTCGTCCCTAAACCCCTCTCTAATCTTTTTCACGAATGAGACAGGGTTGCTGTAGGTGATAGTTTTATAAACAAAACTTTTATGATTAATCCATCTTCAAACTTTTTGCAAAAAGATCATCCGATGCTGATCCCAACGGTTTTCAGTCGATCTTCACTTCAGTTATGGGTTCGGCCCTTGGGATTATTCATGGTGTGGGCTGGTTTAGCCGCTATTATTCTCGGTCAAATTGAAGGGCGATCGCCCAGGAGCGTCCGGGATGCTTTTTTGAAACGGCCTCGGGGGAATTTGTTGACCTCAACAATGGTGAGATTTGCCAGGTTCCTATTCTGGAAGTTCCTACCAGTGCTGGAGTCGAAGGTACACCCGCCAATTCTACCGGGGTCTATGAGGCTAAAATCGTCCGGCGTTCCGGGGGAATTCCAGTGATTCAAGTCCTTTTCAATGGGAATCAATCCTATGAAATGCTGGTGGATACGGGGGCTAGTAATACCGTGATTACCCCTGTGATGGCAGAGCTCCTCGGGGTCTTGCCCACTGGCCGTACTAAAGCAGACACCCCCAGTCAGAAAGGAGTTGAGTTAGACATTGGTCTGGTTCGTTCTGTCAGTATTGATGGAGCAGTAGCCTCGAATATTCCTGTGGCGATCGCCCCGGCCTTAGACATTGGCTTACTAGGCCAGGACTTTTTTGGTCGGTATGATGTCACAATCAAACAGGATGTGATTGAATTTCGTGAGCGGTCTGCAAGTTAATGTCAGCTCTAGCTGGCAAAGTTTGCAAAGTTTAATGGGTAAGCTCTAATCGACCTCTGACTAAAAAGCTCCAACTGGCAAGCTTCAATTGGCAAACTCTAACTGAAAAGTTCTGACTGGACAATTCCTCATGATGAAGGGAACTTCAATCAATAGCTATGCTCCTGACTTTGAGCTTCCTGGGGTCGATGGCGGGGTACATCATCTTGCCCGTTATCTGGAAAAGTTTCAGGTGGTTGGGGTAGTCTTTCTATCCAATCAGTCGGCCCATGTACAGCTCTATATTGACCGGCTCAAACAAATTCAGCAAGATTATCAAGGGCAGGGTGTAATCCTCGTAGGCATCAATCCCAATGACATTGCCCAATCTCCTGAAGACAATTTTGAGGAGATGAAAATCTTTGCAGCTAGCCACGGTTTAAATTTTCCCTATGTTCGAGATGTTACCCAGGATGTGGCCGCTAGCTTTGGGGCTGAGCTGTTACCTGAAGCCTTTCTTCTCGACCATCAAGGAGTTCTCCGCTATCGAGGGCAAATCGATGATAGTCCTGAAACTCCTGAATCTGTAAGTACACCCTATTTGAGATTGGCCATTACGCAGTTACTTCAGAATCAATCCATTGATCCTGTTACAACTATTCCCGTAGGGGATCCGATTTGCTGGCGACGTTAATTCAATCCAGAAATCCAGCAAAATTTGTTCATTCAGATTCCAGGGTTTTTGGTATCTTAAGTTGGGAGATTGCTTGAACTCTTCTCATTACTTACAGCACGTTTAACACTATGATTACCCCAGTTTTGGTTCGAGTACCCCTGCCTCCTGAGGATAGATTTTTGATGCTTCAGGAACGGTTTGGAGTCAAGCTCAACGGTTTGGGTCAGTGGCAGTGCGGGGGTGAATATGGGTCAAGCCTATAAGCGAGTTTTGCTCAAGCTCAGTGGGGAAGCCCTCATGGGTGATTTGGGCTATGGAATTGATCCCGGTGTTGTTCAAGAAATTGCTCAGGAAATTGGAGAAGTTGTCGCCCAGGGTGTTCAGGTGGCGATTGTGGTGGGGGGAGGCAATATTTTTCGTGGGATGAAGGCGGCATCGGCGGGAATGGATCGGGCGACAGCGGATTATGTGGGAATGATCGCTACGGTGATGAATGCGATTACATTGCAGGATTGTCTGGAGCAAATCAATGTTCCCACCCGAGTCCAAACGGCGATCGCCATGCAGGAGATTGCTGAACCCTATATTCGTCGTAAGGCGATTCGCCATCTGGAACTGAACCGGGTTGTGATTTTTGGCGCAGGTTCAGGAAATCCCTTTTTTACCACGGATACAACCGCTGCCCTGCGAGCTGCCGAAATTGATGCTGAGGTGATTTTTAAAGCAACCAAAGTGGATGGAATTTACGATTCAGATCCCAAACTCAATCCCCAGGCGCGGCGCTACAATACTTTAACCTATGGTCATGTGCTCAATCATGATCTGCGGGTGATGGACAGCACTGCGATCGCGCTTTGTAAAGAAAATAACATTCCGATTATCGTGTTTGATCTGAATGTTCGGGGAAACATCAGCCGCGCCGTCGGCGGAGAACATGTTGGAACATTTGTAGGAGGTTTGTGTGAAGTTAGCTGAAATTGAATCCTCAATGCAAAAGGCAATTGAGTCTACTCAATGGTCTTTTAATACGATTCGAACCGGACGGGCCAGTACCTCGTTATTGGATCGGATTATGGTGGAGTATTATGGCACTCCAACTCCTCTCAAATCCCTGGCCAGTATCAACACCCCCGACGCTTCAACGATTACGATCCAACCCTTTGACCGGGGAAGTCTAAGTCTAGTTGAAAAATCGATTTCCATGTCAGATATTGGGCTGACCCCCAGTAATGATGGTTCTGTGATTCGTCTGAATATTCCCCCTCTGACCAGCGATCGCCGGAAAGAACTGGTTAAAGTGGCCAGTAAATATGCCGAGGAAGGCAAAGTGGCCGTTCGTAATGTACGTCGGGACGCAGTCGATGCGGTACGCAAGCAGGAAAAAAGCAAAGAAGTGTCTGAAGATGAAGCCAGGGATTTGCAGGATCAAATTCAAAAGCTGACGGACAAATACATTGCCAGGATTGATGAAATCCTGGCAGAAAAAGAGAAAGATATCCTGACGGTTTAATCCATTTCCCAGACATTGACAAGGGGGCAGGGGGCTAGATCAGAGGCTAGAATAGGTTGAGGAAAGTGAAAAAGTTGTCAGGCAGCCCCAGCCAACTGAACCACCATTGAACTTAACCATAGGAATATAGTGGTCTAAGCGGCGCTGCCCCGTCCATCGGATCACCAATCCGACTTTTCAACCACCCTCCGACCAAATACCCTCTGAGGTTGCAGGTCTCTAGCTCGCGTCCTGTTGATCCTTGAAAACACATTAGAACTAAACATTAGAACTGAATGCATACCCCTATGTTTGATTGCATTATTATTGGAGCTGGCCCTGCCGGAGGTGCGGCTGCTTATCATTTGGCGAAGCGGGGACGCTCGGTTCTGGTACTCGAAAGATCCTCCTGGCCTCGGATAAAGCCTTGTGGGGGAGGGGTTTCTCCAGCGATCGCCCAGTGGTTTGACTTTGATTTTACTCCAGCAATTTCTACCACCGTTGAACAGATCCGCTACACCTGGAAACTGACGGATCCCGTCGAGACCAATATTGCCAAGCCGATGTGGATGGTCAGACGGGATGTTTTCGATCAGTTTCTCATGCAACAAGCCCAGGGGCAAGGAGCAGAATTGCGGGATCAGACTGAGGTGACTGGGATCAACTTCCAGGGAGATAGCTGGCAGGTGAATACTCCAACTGGGGCTGTGATGGGTCGATACTTGATTGGGGCTGATGGAGCCCAGGGGCCAACGGCTCAATGGCTCAAGCTCAAGCAATCCAAGCCTCGCAAGAGTTTGGTGATGGAGTTAGGGAGTTTTGATGATCAGATGCCAACCTTTGAATTTGGTATGGTGAAAAATGGCAATATTTGGGGATTTCCTAAGGCGGATGGCTATTCCCTTAGTGTTGCGACCTTCCGGGGGGGAGAACCTAAAAATCTCCTCGAAGAACTGACGAAGTACACTGACAAAGCTGGCATTCCTAACCATCAACCCATCCACGAGCATCCTCTGAGATTATGGGATGGGGATAAGCCCCTCCACACCCAGAATGCCGTTATCGTTGGTGAGGCCGCTAGTCTGTCAGATCCCCTGTCGGGAGAAGGGATTCGTCCGGCGATTCTCAGTGGCGTTAAGGCAGCAGAAGCCATTGATCAGTCCCTTGCAGGAGTCAATGGTGCATTAGAACAGTATACCCAGGTGATGCACCAGGAGTGGGGCGCAGATATGGTCTGGGCGGGACGATTGGCCGGGTTATTCTACCGATTTCCTGGGGTAGGCTATCGGGCCGGGGTTAAGGTGCCGGCAGCCACCCGGCTACTTAGCCAGATTCTCTGTGGTGAATTACGTTACGCCGACGTAGCCAACAAAGCTATGAAGAGCTTGTCTCCTCTGTAAACTTTTTTGAAGTTGCTTTTGATGACTCGAGGGAATTGGGCGATGGCTGATTTCCTCTGGTTTGGCCACACCCAAACCTTAGATACTCTGGATTGGGGTGGAGTCAGACCCTAATTTTTTGTGGGGATTTTTTGTGGGCTAAAACAGCATCAGTTCACCTGATCTTGTATCATTCATTGTACTCAACTACTGATGTTTAATTACTGCTGTTTAAGTACGGACGTAAGTAGCTTGACGCAATTTAACAATTGATTACAACCACCTACTTAATAATCAGGAATGATTTGTGAGATGTCTGTTGCTCGGACTGCCGATCTGTAAGAACAAAAGGACTATTTCACCCTTACAACTCAAACCAAATTCCTATGATAATCCTGGATGATGTTCATCATAAATCGTACCAGAAGCTTTGAGCAGAAAGCTTTTAGTCCAGTTTTCTAATCTGATAGTCAACCTTTAAGCTGCATCCTTTACTACATTCAGCCAACCCCAACTCTGCTTCAAATTAATCTCTAAGCCACTTGATCGCAAAAACTACTGAAAAGCAAAAAGTTATAAGTTGTGGGAAATATTCTTGACTCAATGGCTGACTCAGTCTGAATATCAATTTCAAGTGCTGTTGGTATTGATGAATACTGATTGATTTGATTAATTTTTAGTTAATAGAGTGAGTAGCGATAGTCAATAACCTGTTTCCAGGGAATTAGAAAACGATGCTGTTTGATTTATTCATCCCCTAAAACGCTACCGGGGAAGACATCCCTGACTGTGACACAGAAGAGGAGCAAGAGTAACCATGGAAACGTTAGGCGCAACTCAATTTGATCGGGGTGTACTCAGTATTGCTCTGATTCACCTTTGTAATCAGGAAAGCCATGTGGGTCAAGAGGTACGCCGGCTTTACAATGCCTGGAAAGAGGAAACGAACGAGCCCATCACTGATCTCTGGTCAGAGTCTTACTGGTTTACCCTCTATGTGCCTCATCCTGACCAGCAATATGAAGAAATGACGTTAGAAGCCGGACTAACCCAGGGCTATAACATTGAGGTGAAACTCATTCAGGACAAAAGCCAGATTCCCTATGACTTGCCTCGGAGAGGACATTTTGTAGTCGTGCTCAAACAACAGGAACTCGATGGAGAGTTTGCGATCGCCGCCACTGGAATTTTTGTTCGCCCCCTGGCTGTTCTTAGCCTTGATCTGATTGTCGATATTGTAGACCCCAAGGAAGCCCAGTACCAGCCAATTATTCTCAAACATGCTGTAATCAGGGATTACCCGACTGATTGGGAGCAAAAACTGAGAATGTTCATTACCCAGGAAATTACCATTGATGAACTGCCCAGCCTGGTTCAATATGTTGATCAGGCGCTCAATCCAGACTACAGACCTCCATCCTGGAAAGAAGTTTATCTAGCCGCAAGAGGATTTGCCGGAGTCTGAGGAGGGATTTGAATACACTGTCAATCCACTGTCACCCCTGATGCACAATACTCGCTTAATTCTCTACCATAAACAGCCCACCAGTGCCCGCATTTTATTCTGTCGTTGGCAGGGCACAACTTGTCTTTTTGACGGTTTACCTGCCGATGGGACGGTGACGGCAAGCCGTGTTGAGGATGAGCCATTGGCATTAACCCCCATACCAAACTCTCTAATCCCAGAGATTGAAGAGCGCTTGCAGTTGACTGATGGCGATTTGAGGCAGGAGAAGGACTTTCAAGCTGTAGTGTCAGATGCTACAGGCACTACAGACATCTACCTTGCTCAGTTGGCTCAAACCGATGCCCCCCATGGGCAAATGGCTAGGATTGAGGCGAAGTTAATCCCAATCACTGAAGCGCGCACATTACCCGCGATTGAATTAAAGCTCTTGGGATTGGTTTATGCCTTCCTGATGGATGGTTAATTGATCTGAACTCTAACACCAGATCAAGGAATATTTTCAGTCGATGGGAAATAGCTTTGCAGGTAGTGCAAGGTCAATCGTTTGGTTTCAACGACTAAGTGCTGCCGCCGATCAGGTTCTTGGCTCAGAGATAGCCACAACAGCGCTCCAATTGCTTTCACCAAGACAAAGGCGATCGCCTCAGTATCATCAGCTGGTTCAGGATAGCGTTGGGTTTGGTGAAACCAGCCTGGAAACCGTTGGAGAAATGGCTGATGCCCTGATGGAAACCCCTTCCTACGATCTGGCGGCTGAAGACTTAAAATGCCATCCTGGCTGTGCTGCCTTGATTCATGACCGCTATATTCCCTCTGCCTATGACCTGGATCAGTTATTGGCTTACCCTCAAAATACTCTGGGCTATAGCTATGCCTCAACTCTGGAAACAACAGGACTTGACCCAAACCTTCATGCCGGTATGGGGGCGGAATCGGATGCCCAGTATGTGGAGTTACGACTCAGCCAGACCCATGACATCTGGCATATTGTGACTGGATTTGATACCTCGGTCATGGGTGAAATTGGCTTACAGGCATTTCATCTCTCCCAGTTTCCCTATCCTCTGGCAACGATGTTAATCGCCAATAGCTTGATCTCGACAACTCTGCTGACACCGCAAGAGTTGCCTCAATTGTTAGAGGCGATCGCCCTGGGATGGCAAATGGGCAAAACCGCCAAGCCACTTTTGTCGCAAAAGCGGGAAGAAGGCTGGGATCAAACCCTGGTACAGTGGCAAACCGCTCTACATCTTCAGCCGATTCAACAGTGGGAATACCCATTCTCTGATCAGGATAACGTTATAGTGTGTGCAAAGACTTGAATCCATTGATTATGGGATTGCGATCTTGGTGGCAAAATCTGGTGTATTTGATGCGGCATTATCCGCCTCAGTTCGTGGAAGTGGTCATGTTGCTGCTGGCGATTATTCTGTTGCTATTCTGGAGTGCAACAGGATCCTGGACATTCCTGGTGCTATGTTTGAGCTATGCAGCAGGGTCTTCTATGGCAATGCTAGTCAGAGAAGCGATGTTTCCGCCTCCCCAATTTCAAGCGACTCAGGCGGTTGCAATATTGCTACTTTTAATGAGTTTATGTACCCTGGCTGATCTGGTTTTCAATCAGATTTGAATTCCTGGTCTGAATTAAGGGTGAGATATCAAGGGTGAGACGCTTCGTGCAGGATCAAACGATTGCCTTGGGGATCGCAGCCATAAATTTCTCGACCGTGGGATGGAGTGATCATTTCCCCCGGGGAGGATAGCCCAGTTGATTCAGATGGGCGATCGCCCGATCTAGATTTTCCACCTCCAGACACAGACTGAGGCCCGTTCTGGCCCGATTAGCAAATTCGGGTTCGTGGGTTTGTTTTGGTTTAAAAATTCCCAAGCGGAAACCCCCCAGTTGAAACTCAGCATAGACCTGTTTCTGGTAAATTTGAGGGGGAAAGCCGAGAATCTGGCGATAAAACTCAACTAGGGGTGCAATTTCTGGGTCTGCTATAGTGACGAAGGCGCTGTGACAGGATAAGGGCATTAGATTCAGATTGTTAGATTCAGACTGTTCAATCAGACCATTTCTAGGACGAAAGCATGGGACGAATTTTCCTCTCCGCCGGACATGGAGGCTTTGAAAATGGCATCCGAGATCCAGGGATCACCGCTGGAGGCACCACAGAAGCCCAGGTGATGATCCAAATTCGGGAGTGGTTGGCGGTTGAGTTGCGCTCTAGGGGCCATACAGCTTATTCTATCCCGGATACCTTTAGCCTGATTCAAACGATTGACTGGATTAATTACTATGGTCGTCCGGGGGATGTGGCCGTAGAGCTCCATACCGGAGGCTCCCCCAATCCTTCAGTTCGGGGAGTGACAGTCTTCTACATTGCGAATAATAGTCAACGGCGAGCCGATGGGGAACTGGTTTTGCGGTTGCTACTGCGACAGGTGCCCCAATTTCCCAGCCGAGGGGTAAAACCAGATACAGAATCAGGATTGGGAAATCTGGCGTTTTGTCGGTGGGTGACGATTCCGTCCCTTTATATAGAAGTTGGCTATTTGACCAATCCCCAGGATCGGGCCTTGCTGCAAACCCGCTACCGAGAAATTGCGAAGGGTCTGGGGGATGGCATCATTGTTTGGCTGGGGAGCGACCACATTAATCCTGCTCCGGCTTTACCCCCTGGCACTCAAGTGTATGAATCCATTGGAGTCAAAATCAATAATCGAGACTACGGTCGTTTGGGCATTCTGGTCAATGGCAATTCCTACATTCCGGCTGACCTGGTGGACAAAGCTGGGGTTGATGGGGTGCAACAGGTACAACTCCGGCGGATTCGCTATCGCAATATTGTCTATGTTCGGGCGGTTGACTTGAGAAATTTTGGGGTGTCTATCAGTTGGGATAATCCGACTCGGACAGTGATTTTGCGCTCGGTTTCTCGTCCCTTGTTTGACCAGATGGATCAAATTATGGGCCAGGGTCGGGTCTCAGAGGCTCAACTGGTGCTATTTCTCAAGTCTGAAAACCCAGCGGGACTGACCCAGTTTCCGGAGATTGCCAGGTTGTACGTGCAGGAAGCTGGCATTGAAACCGTTAACCATGATCTGGCTTTTTGTCAGATGTGCCTGGAGACCGAGTTTCTCCGGTTTGACCGGGAAACCCAAGCCGCCCAGAATAACTTTGCGGGGCTGGGAGCAGCCCGTGTGGAATCGGGAACTGCCAGATTCCCTGACCCCAAAACTGGGGTTCGGGCCCATATTCAGCGACTCAAAGCCTATGGCAGCACTGAACCCATCCTGCAAGAGATTGTTGATCCCCGGTTTAGCTATGTGGAGCGGGGAATCGCCCCCTCAGTGTTGCAACTGGGGGGACGCTGGTCGGAGGATTTGCGCTATGGCGATCGCATTCTTGCCCTAGTTCAGCGGTTATACGAGGCTGCCCTTTGATAGGTATTTAAAAGGTCTCTAGAAGGCATCTAGAAGGCAAAAAAGTTAATACTAAAGTACAGGCCCTCGTCCTGGATATTATTTCCCCGATCATCGAGATCCACCAGGGGATAGCCATAATCCAGCCGAATGATCAAATTTTCAACCGGTTCCCACAATACCCCTAAGCCAACTCCCGCCAGAAAAGTCTGACCCACCAGTTGATTGGGGTTGTCTCCCTGATTCCAGACTGCCCCTAAATCCAGAAACGGAGCCAGTTGGAGTTTGGGTTGCTCGTCTTGATCCCGCATCAGGATAATTCGGTCTTCGATGGAGACGCGAAAGCCATTGTCCCCAGCCCGGATATTTTGCCGATAGCCCCGCAGGGATAAGCCTCCCCCAAGGACAAATTGCTGGGAGGGAAACAGGGGATCGGCGGAGAGCTGAATGTCTCCCTGGAGAATTAACAAATTGTCATCCCCGAGCCGTTGTACCCGCTGCACCTGACCCAACCAACTCAAAAAGCTAGCATTGGGTTTCAGGGCTGTATTGGTTCCATCAAACAACCCGGTGCCCAGGCTGATCTGCGATCGCAACGCCCAGGCTCCATCGCGATCGCGCCGCAGATAATCCTGACCAAACTGAAACACACTGGTACGGGTAATCCCATCATCATCTGACCCGGGGGAAATTCTAGTTCCGGCTTCATCCACAAATATCTGACTTTGCTGATAGGCAAATCCAATAGACAGGGCAAATTCCTCTCGGGGGCTGCGGATCAGGGGTTGACGATAGCTGATTTCGTAGCGCTGGGATGACCCTTCAACATTGAAGGGATCAATGGCCTCTTCGATAATCCGATTGCGATAGGGGGGAATTCTCACCTGAATCCGACCGTTCATGGGATTGATCGGGATACTATAGAAAAAATCCACCACGTCTGATTCCCCATCGCCGATCAGGCGAGTAGTATTGTAGGCGATATAAAAAATATCCCCATTCCCCGTCAGGTTAGTATGTTGGAGATTGATCCCCAGTCGTTCTGAGCCAATGCTGGGGGGAGAATAATTATCAATGCTAAAGCCGACTCGAAAGGCATCTGCCTCCATAACCCACACCACCAAAATGCTCTGGCCTTCCTGGGTTCCGGCCCGCAGACTGGCTTCCACATTGTCAAATAAAGGGTCAAGCCGCAGCAACCGCAGTTGATCTTCCAACCGAGCCGTGCTTAAAGGTTTGTCCACCCCAAGCTGTACCCGGTCTCGGACATAGTTAGGGTTGAGCCGTTGAGTCCCTTCTACCCGAATTTCCTCCAGGCTGCCTTCAATGACCTGGATTTCTACCGTACCATCGGTAATCGTCTGCTCCGGTATGATCGCCCTGGAGGTGATAAACCCCCGCTCTAGATAGAATTCTGTAATTTTATCAGCCACATCCTGAAGTTGCTGGAGGGTGACTGAACGGCCTTCTACGGGCTCAACTAAAGTCTGAATCTCGGCGGGGGTGAGAATGCTGCTGCCCTTGACCTCAACGGTTTGTACCGGAATTGGGGTTTGTGAGTCGTCAGTGGTCGGGGGAGCGGATTCAGGGGGTTCAGGGATTAGATCGGGTTCTGAGGGGGGCGGCGGTTGAGTGGGTCGGGGTATGGGAATGAAGCGATCGCGGTTTGGATCGGGTTGGGGATTCACGGTGCCCGGAGGAAGGATCGGAGGAGCCACCGGGACAGGGGGAGAATTCTGGGCTAGGAGAGTGCAGAGGATGAGTCTGCATTCAGACCGATCTTCGGTCAAACTGATAGCCGTTGCGGGCTGCACCTCAAGAGATTCAGCCATCGATTGAGATTTGAGTTTGGATTCAGGTTTGGTTAAGCTGCCTGAAACAACCTCAGTGGGAGTTTCTGATGTTGAAACCTTGACTGTTGAGATCTCTAATTTTGAGGGATTTACTGCTGGAATTGCCGATTCTGAGGTCTTGATTTCTAGAACTTCTAATTCTGGAACTTCTAATTCTAAGGTCTTGATTTTTGCACCCTCTCCTGGAACCTGAAATTTTGCAGGGTTTACGTCTGGGATTGCTAATTTCGGAATGGCTGCTTTTGAAACCTCGACTATTGAGGTCTTGACTTCTGGAACCACTAATTCTGAGGTCTCCAATTCTGAGGTCTTGATTTTTGCAGTCTCCACGTTTGAAATTGAAGTCGGTTCAGAAGTTCCCTGGGAACTCGACACCTGGGATTGAGCCGTTGCTACCGGAGCTAAACTCAAGGAACCTAAAGCCAATAGGACTGAACTCCGCAGCCCGGATCTACAAAGCCATTCCAGCAGATTCACCCTCTGCAGAATCGCCTGGTTTGTTTCTTGCTGACTCCTCACAGATCGTTCCCTCAACTGACACCAGACAGAGCTTAACCAGAAGTATAACCCTAACGTGAACCATCCCAAGGATGGAAGTAAACGCGCAAGCCATCCCGAGGGTGGGGTGTTGGAGTCATGATTAGCTCTAGATTTTGGTCAGGCACCAACTCCCAATGATCCTGCCGGGTCAGCAACGCCGCAAATAATTTCATCTCCAGTCGGGCAAATTCTTTTCCTAGGCACTCTCGAACTCCCCCACCAAAGGGAATATAACCAAAAGTCGTCGCTTCGTTGCCCTCCGGATCAAACCGGCCAGGATTGAAAAGGTTCGGATGGGAATAGAGGTTAGGGTCGTTATGGGTTCTGCCCACCTGATAGAGCACCGACCAGCCCACAGGAATCTGATAGCCCGCAAATTCACAGGCTTGAATTACCTGACGAAACCCACCTCCCACCGGGGGCACAGTCCGCAGCACCTCCTGTAAGACCTGATCCAGATAGGTCATGGGTTTGAGTTGCTCCAAGGTCAGGGGCTCCTCCAGGGGAATTTGCTGTTGCTCGGCTCGAACATTGGCCAGCACCTCAGGATGTTGGGCCATCAGCAGGCAAAAAGAGGCGATCGCCGAGGTTAGGGTTTCATGGCCAGCAAACAGCAACGTCAGAATTTGATCCTTGAGTTCTTCCAGACCTAGGGCCTCACCGTCATCGTCCCTGGCCTGGAGCAATAGGCCGAGGGCATCAGCGTTGGATGGGGGTTGGGACTGACGTTGACAAATGATCTGTTCAATTTCCTTTAATAGTTTTTTGCGGCAGGCTACGGCGCGATTAAATTTCGTGCCTGGAATCCGCAGGGGAATCGTAAATAAACCCTCACACCAGGATTCAAACCATTCTCCCAGGGGTGTGGCTGCACCTCCGTCCTGACCCACCAAAAGTTGACAGGCCACATCAAAGGTATAGTTCCTCAGTTCGGGATACCAGGCAAACTGACTGAGTTGTTCCCAGTGTTGCAAGTACTGACGGGTGGTTACGGCCATGGTGCTGACATAGCTAGCCAGAGCCCTGGGGGCAAAGGCTTGGGCCAAGAGCTTACGCCGGGAACGATGGATTTCTCCCCCTTGCATCGACAGGGAACCTGGCCCCAACAAAACCCGGGTACTTTTAGGCCAGGTCGCGGTAAAAAACCGGTTTTCATTGCTCAGGAGAAATCGGTTAGCCTCGGCCCCACTGACGATTACGGTGGGTTGGCCGAAAATATGGGTTCTAAAAATATCTCCGTACCTGGCTTGACGCTTGGCAGTGAATTCGGGATCAGTCAGAAAACTAATGGTTTCCCCGATCAAGGGTAAGCCCGGATTTCCCGGGGGTAAAGTAGACTGTTGCAGGTTAGAGGTTGCCATGGTTAGCCACGATTAAGGTTTGGTCAGAGGGGATTTGAGAAAAGGATATCAGGGGGCGCAGGCAAACTGAACTCACTAGGAAAATTCACAACGCAATAAACGCAATAGATGAGTTAGTGATGGGTACGGCAAAGCCGGAGCATGAATCTAGGGTGGGTTTGGATTCCTACCTTTCAGGCAGCTTGGGCTGTAGGAAGCAAGCTATAACGGGCCTCGATCCCAGCTCTCAACCCAAACTCGAGCAGTCTGTAGGTCAGCCAACGGAAAACTTGCCACGGATTTTTATGATTGGGAGCTTCCTATTCTTGCCAGCCTTCAGATTTTAAATCAAAGTCTGAGATTCGGATCTGAGCTTCAAGTCTGAAATCATAAATCCGGATCATTTCCCTGAATTAATTGTAGATTTAGGGGAGATTAATATGGCTTACTTCAAAGGATATTTAGCTGTATTTATGATTGTTTCTGCATCCATTAATGGCTATTTTAATGTACCTCAAAACCCACAAAATACATGCATCAAGTCAACTCCAAAATTCTATAGTTCTCGTTGTCGTCCACCGAAAACAGGGAATGGAGGTTCACGGTTGTATGAATCCTTTCAACCATAGCTAGTTTGTCAGGGGCTAGGCACAATTAATTGGCAGATACAGGTAGGGGATGAAGGGGGCGCTGGTTCTTTGCTGGGGCTTTGTCCCAGACCCCTTCCTACCTGATCATTCAAACTATCTGTTGTTTAAACCAGGCGTTTTCGAAAAAGAAGGAAATGGATTCACTAATTTCTTTAGCCCAATGATCCTGGGGATAATGTCCGGCTTTGTCCAGCTTGACAAGTTCCAGATTTCTAACAGGTTGAGTGACTTGTTGTACGGCTTCAAAGTCTAGCCAGGGATCGGTCAAGCCCCAAATGATTTGCGTGGGATGTTCCCAGGTTTTAAATCCTTCAGAAATTTCTGTCATGGCTGATTGTAGCTGCAAGTTTTTGATGGTTGCCATCAGCGATCGCCCGGTGGCAGAAGCCTTCAAAAAGGACGACGGTAAACATCAAGGTCTTTGTCTTCAATCACGTAGCCACTGCCGCCTTCTAGAGCCCGATCTACTAGGAGCGGATCTTGAACCATCATATCCCCGACTAAAGGTAATCCCAACTGTTTGAGCTTCCAGGGGAGCTTTGCTTCAGGGATAGGGGAGCATTGAGAATGACTAATCGATCAATTTTTTCAGGATTTCGCAGGGCATATTGTAAGCCCACGGAGCCTAAAAATCCCTGGACAACCAGATGAAATTTGGTGAGTTCTAATGCGGCTAGCAGTTCTGCCAATGCCTGAATAAACCCATCGGGGGTATAACTGAAGTCCCGCTTGTCTGGTTTGCTCGAAAGCCCTGACCCGATCCAGTCCGGGGCGATCGCCCAGTAACCCTGTTCAGTTAGCTTTTGCATGATCAACTCCCAACTGTAGCTTTGGGAAATCAGTCCATGGAGCAGGAGAATTGGCAGCTTGTCCGTTTCACCCGGATTTAATTCCCGGTAGAACCATTCGAGATTGCCAATTTTTAAGGTGTTTTGGTTAATCGACACAGGTTTTAAAAGGTTGGTTTTAGTTGATTTTAGAAAATTAGTTCCAGAACTTTAACTCGAGCAACGTTAACTTGAAAACGTTGCAAAGTCTAAGAAAATTCTACTTTAGCTCAGATGGGCTCAGTTGGATACTTTTGGATACAGAGCCTCAAGCTGTTCTACCGTAGCCGTTGCCAAACTCATAACTTGAGTGGTCTCGGGGGAAAGGGCAAAATCCTGGTAGCCCACAAAGGCAAGATCGGTTCGATCAATGGTCAAGTAAAGCGGTGGCGAGGTGGCAAGGTATTCGCGCATTCTGTGAACTCCTGGGTGAATCCCTGAATCCAACGGTTCCAGCCTAGGAGTTTGAGCTGGCTTTTGAGTGAACCAACCCAGGCGGAGATAGCAGTCATTGTCAACTCTGTCAGGCTGACTGTGGTACTTGTGCAACAGGTTATAAGCCTGGGCTTCCCGCCGAAACTGATCCAGGGTTTGAACGATTCCAGTTTGAACGGGCCAGCCGATTAATACCGCCATATTATTTGAGATTTGCAGCGATCGCTCAAATAAACCCTGACCCTGACTGAGAAAGCTATAATTCTCACCCGGCCAATAACCCCCAATCTTTACCAGAAAGGGAAACTGAGGAGAGTGAAAAAGATAGTCTAAAAACCCCGCTAGATCGATAAATTTGACCTGATGTCGGTGCTTGTGGAACCATTGACTGACGATGCCTAAATGGATTTTGAAGCCTTCACAGCCAATCAAGGTGGCATGAATCTGCTCCAGAGGGTAGGGCTGAAACTGCTGTGGAAATTGCTCGAGCAACTGTTGCTGCAACTGCCGGATTAAGTTAGATAATTCTAAAGGCTTGGGGCCATAGAATGCTACCAAGCTGACGTTGGGCAATTCAGGAGAAATTAAAGACATTAGGATCGCCCTAAGATAACCTGACCGATGACCTTACATTCGGGTTAGGGCGGCCACTTTGGTAATCTTAGTCTTGTCGAGGCCCTCCAAATCCTCGAGGTTGAGCCAGCCTTGTTTGACTAACTGAGCAAACGTAAAAATCAATTCTGAGTAATCATAGTCATACTTGCCATCAATGTCATGTCTCCGGGCACTGAGGAAGTCATGCAATTTCCATAAATCTTTGAGCTCGGCAATCTGATCCGCACTATCACGAATCATCTGAACCAGAGTTTGGGTTTCCCGTTCATAGGCTTTTTCAAAAGCAACTTTGGCAATTTGTTGCTCTGTCTCAGACCACATCAGCTCACCAGCCTGCATCATCATTGTCATTAAACTCAAAACTTAAAAAACTACACAATCATTAATATTAATACTTCTTATTATTACTGTCATTGTGCTTCAGGTCAAGTCTTGGAACAATCATCTCCCCAGTCCCCGGGGCTCTGTCTGAGAGAGAGCCATGACAAAAATGAGAGAATTTTAACGTTTAATCCTCGAGGTTTCTCAAAAACCCCAATCGCCGAGTAGCCCTGATGGAATTAAACAACAAACCCACCTGGGGTGATTGCCAGGTGGGTTTAGGTTTATCCAGTGGGAGCTTTAGTAAGCTAGGCTTAAGAAAAGGTTTGCCCAGGGTGTTCAGCAGCGCGGAGACTTAAATGGAGGAACTGAACCTTTAACGAAAAGATGATGGTTTTAAGCGCCACCCCATCTGTTAAATCACGAATTTCAGTCACAAATCCGACTTCTCAACTCCCCGTTGAGAAAACCCTGACCCGTTCCCTATCGAGCAAAATTGAGCAATTCCTTGGGAGAAGCCAGTAAGTCAATGGCTACAAAATAAACCTTGCTCTCAGGGTTGAGCAAGAAGCGCCAAGCAATATTCATCCCGACTCCAGCACCAAACCAGGGGGTCTGAACTTTTCCGGTGACTTTGATTTGAGTGTAACCCTCATCTGCGGGTTCAGATACACCTTTCTCTGGAATCAACTTGAGATTCTGGCACTCTTCCCGGAAGAATCGCAGGATAGCCTCTTTACCAATGATGGGACGACGGAAGGGGGGTTGGAGAGCTCCATCTGGAGCAAATAACTCAATCAATGCCTCAAAATCATTGGCATTGAGGTTGTTCATATAGCTCAGGATTGTGGGGTTATTCACTCCTTCAATAGTGACCTGAGTCCGTTGGGCCATCTCTTGGGGAGGCTCAACAGGCTCAGAGATCCGAGTATAGGTTCCGAGTTTGCTGGTGTCGAAGCCCATATCAACGACAGAGTTGCGAAGAACGGTGATTTGTTGACCAGGCTCCAAGTCACGAATGGATTGCAGGACGGCTGAAGCATTGGCAGAGAGCTTATATCCTTCTGGAATGGGGGCTACGAGGCCCTGATTCATCCATTCTCCGAGCTGATACCAGAATCCCAATTTGATGTTGGCAGACCAAGTGGCATAGGTTCGGCCAATGGGAGTGTCTGATCGGTTGGCTAGGTCGCACATCACCTGGGTTTGTTGCAGGGGAGTCATGACCTTGATCTCATTCATGGTGTTCTCAGCAAACTGCATATTGGCTGCACCGGGGGCTGCAATCGTAATGGACTTGCCCATTTCTAAATAGGCAAACCAGATGAGGGCTAGCTGATCCTCTGCGCTCAGTTGGCTAAACCGGGCAATAGTAGCGGGAACGGCATCAGCAGCCAGGGTATTCGGGAAAATATTACGAGCTGAATCAATGGTAAACGGCATAAGTAGAAATACCTCATCTAACGTCAACAAGGACTGGGTAAATTGTATGGCTTGCGATCGCAAATTTTACAGAATCCACCCTCAGGATATACAACTCTCCAGTACTGAGCTGTTAAAAAATGCAAAGGGCAAGCGCTCTGGCTCAGCCATAATCCAGGAATCCATGGGGATATTCCCTGGATGTCAAGCTTATTTTACATATTTTAACATGTCTTGATATTTCTTCTATAACAATTCGTTGTGAGACCGATAGGGCATTTTTAAATTCACTTCAGTCAGTGCCAGGGGTTGTCCCCTGAATGGGTAAGGTAACGATAAATGTAGTTCCCTGACCTGCTGCTGAAGCTACCCTAATGGTTCCATGATGGCGTTCGATGATTTGGTAAGCAACGGATAGTCCTAGTCCTGAGCCCTTCCCGACAGCTTTGGTCGTAAAAAACGGATCAAATAACTTGCTCTGAACCTCCAGGGGTATTCCGGGGCCATTGTCCCGTATCCGAACTTGAATCTGATCAATATTGAGCTGTTGGGTTTGGAGGGTGATCCGGGGTTGAAATAATCCCAGAGGTTGAAATGTCATTAGTGAAGAGGAGGATTGAATCGTTTGAGTATAGTCCTCTAGGGCATCAATGGCATTGTTAATGATATTCAGAAAGACTTGATTGAGCTGAGCAGGACAGCAGTGAATCAAAGGAATCTTTCCATAGTCTAGGTCAACTTCAATATGATTTTGAGTCGATGATTGAGCACTAGTAGGGTATTATCTAAACCCTCATGAATACTGGCCTGTTTGTAATCTGACTCGTCCAACCGGGAGAAATTTCGCAGGGATAACACAATATCCTTAATCCGCTCCGCGCCAGTTTTGATTGATGAGATGGTTTGGGGTAAATCCTGAATGATAAACTCAATCTCAATCTCCTCTAAACGTTCTTGCACCAGGGGAGTAGGGGGAGAGTACTCTGATTGATAAAGCTCAATGAGATTGCATAAATCTTCAAAATAAGTCGTGATGTGTTCGATATTGCCATAGATAAAACTGACTGGATTATTGATTTCATGGGCTACACCTGCCACCATTTGACCCAGACTTGACATCTTCTCAGTTTGAATTAATTGGGCTTGGGTAGCTTTCAAATCCTCCAAGGTATCCTGTAATTTTTGGGTACGTTCTTCGACTCGATCTTCGAGGGTTTGGCGGGCAAGTTCTAGCTCATCGGTGTAATGCCCAACCCATTCAATCAACTGGTTTAAAGACTTGGATAAGAAACCAACTTCATCCTGACTCTGTACCGGCACTCTGAGGCTCAAATCGGCTTCTTGAGTCACTTTCCGGGCTACTTCCGTAACGCTTTGGATAGGTCGGGCGATCGCCCGACTGGTGAGCAATGCTAAACTTACCGCCACTAGAGTTGATAGCAACATACTCCCGATAATAATCTTCAATCGCAGCAATTCTGCTGCTTGAAACTGAGCATCTGCTGCATCTTGCTTGAGCTTTGATTTAGCCGTGAGCCGCACCAAATTTTCCGAAAACCGCTCAAGTTTTCGACTGACTTGAATAGCCTCTGGATTTCTCAGGCTGTTCCAGATTTGTTGTTGGGCTGTAGGGATTTGTTCTGGGGATAATTGGGCAGAATTCGTTTCTTGCCAGAGGGATTGAATCAGGTTGGCATAGTTTGTAATGGTCGCCTGGTATTCCTGGGAGAGTTCTTGAATATCTTGAGCACTGAATACTGCTTGATCGGGATAATCCTGGACAAACGTTTTAAGCTGTTTGATGTGTTGCTGAATCTGGTTAAGATTATCAAAAAACTTTGATTTTTCGTAGTCAAACGCAATAGTTTCTCCTAAAGTCCGGATTAAAACCTGAGGATACAATTGCATGGTTTTAGCGGAATTAGCCAGCTCAGTCACAATATCCTGTTGCCGATACGCTGTAGTCAGTTGCAATAGCGCTTTTTGCTGATAATAGTCCCCCAGAAAAAGTCCAAATACTGTCCCCAATACCCCCGTTCCAATCGCCAGACAGTAACTATAGCCAATTTTTCGGGCAATGCTCAGATTAGATAATTTGCCTTTTAAGATTTTTAAGATTAGCATCTCTACGGTATTGGATCATTGACTCTATCCACCGGATAATAATGGGGTGGGAACCATAACTGGATTAATTCTCAGTCTATGGTTCCCTTAAAAAACCAACAATTGAGCAGCTATTGAGTAACGAGTCGCGACGATTTGATCCCTTATTGAATTAGGCTTTCCTCTCCCATGGCTCGATAAACTTCCCGAATCATTTCATAATCTGAATCCTGGGTAGGAGCCAGTTCGGAACCGGCATATTTTCAGTTTCTTCCCCCGTTACCAGGGCTTGAATCAGCTTGTCTTTGTTGTCGATAATCCGCTGGGTATACTCCGCTGTCAATTCTGCTGGCAGCAACTCACTGACCATAATCAAATCGCTGGGTAAGGGGGGGCCTTCCTGCAAAATCCGAAAGTCAGTGTCTGCTAGCCCTTCCGTTTTGCTCAGACTTTGGAAGTCTGTAAACGATCCACCCCAAGCATCGACTTTGCCTTCTCTCATGGCTTTAAACCCATCTGGAAATCCCAACATTTCGGTCTTGTAGTCGGTCTGAGGCTGTAACCCTGCATCGATTAACAGCTTAGTGGGGCCTAAATGACCACTGGTTGAGCCTGATTTTTTCATAGCAATGGTTTTCCCCTTCAGGTCAGCTAAAGTCTGAATTGAGCTATCCGCTGGCACAATAACCATTGAATGGTAGTCTTGGCGGGTGATCGCCACGATCGGAGATGCCTTCGTTCGGGAGTTGATTACTACATACTCAGAGGGGCCTGTCAGAATCATATCCACCTGGTTTCCCTGGAGAGCCACAGCGGCAGCAGTATAGCTTTCAACTGGAAAAAACTCAACTGGAGTCTCCAAAACTTCCTCTAGAGTCTGGCGAAATTGGCCATAATCCTTTTCCAAAGCCTCTAACCCTTGAACGTCGGTTACAGTGAACCGGAGCTTTTCTGGAGTTTGATTGGAGACGGAATTGGTGGGGGCAGACGGGGAAGAACCATTACTGCCTGTGCGAGTTGTAGTAGTACAACCTGCTAAGAATAGGAGGGAATACCCTAGAAAATTACGACGTTTCATACCTTGACCAGAATTTGACTAGAACTTAACGGTTTATTAGACAATCACAAATGTTATGTAGCGATTTTCAATCCCGTGAGGAATGGATTTGGGAGTTGTTAGGGCATCGTACCACAACTTCCCGTACTCCAGCCGTGGGAGAAACATCAGATATAGCAAGTCCTAACTCAATCATAATAAAGAGTAAGAGAGGGTTTTGGATACTTCTCCCCAGATTCCATTTCATCAATCATTTATGATTACTATATCTTCCGACACATAACACGTTTATACTGCAATAACAACCCAACAATTACCATCTTAAAAGTTACTGCCTGGCTCTGTCCTCCGTAAGATTACGAAATTGCTAGTGATTCTACGAAGTTGATTTTTGAAGAATTATTCCGATCTGATTATCAGGTTAAGGGGGAGTTAAAGTTGAGATATGCGATGCTACAGTGAAAGTAATAAGAATTACAAATAACTTGGCTGATGCTGGTGTTAATATTGATATTGACATTGATGTTAAGCGATTTCTAGAGAAACCCTTTTCCATTGCAGGATTTGGAACTCTATTGCTTAGAGCAAACTAGAATCTAAGCTCTTGGCTTCCGCCTCAGTTTGGGGAAGGTGTAAACCACATTCCTGTTTCAATCCCTGAAAGCGAGTATCTCGCTCGTTGTGATCATCCGCCGTTACAGGACGGCTGGAATGCCAATCTCCTACAGTGGTGTACCCCAGGTCAAAGTAGGGATGATAGGGCAGGTCATGGGCCGTTAGATATTGATAGATATCTCGGGAATGCCAGGAAAGAATTGGGTGAACTTTGTACAAACCCGACTGCTGTTCTACAAGTCGTAACGTTTTGCGGTGATTGGTTTGATCCGCCCGCAGCCCGGCTAACCAGGCAGTGGCCCGGAGCTCCTGCAACGCCCGTTGCATCGGTTCAACTTTGCGAATCGTATCGTACTGGTTGAGAGCTTCGATACTTTGCTGCTCCCAGAGCCGACCATGCAGGGCTTCCATCCGAGCAGGACTGATTGGAGATTGGTAAACCCGCAAATTAAGTTGTAGCCGTTGGGTCAGTTGTTCAGCAAATTGATAGGTTTCTGCCGGTAGATAGCCGGTATCGATCCAAATCACCGGAATCTCTGGAATCACCTGGGTCACCAGATGCAACATCACTGCCGATTGAATTCCAAAACTAGTACTCAGCACCAGTCCTTTCCCGAAAAAATCCACTGCCCATTGAACGACTTCTGCGGCGATCGCACCCTCCAGATTCTGATTAATTTGACTGAGACTGGAGTCCGATATCAAGGTACCCAGGCGACTTTCAGGGTCACTGGGCTGCCGCACGGTGAGTGAGGCAAAAACCGATGGAGCAGGATTATGACCGTTAAGGCTGAAATTAACGGGATTGGATTCTGGCATAGCACCTTGGCCGATACGGGAGCACTGAGAATGATGATTGAGAACTTAAGGTTGAGAACTTGAGGTTGAGAATGCTGACTAAACGTTAAGGCTACAAATGAGACTGGGAATTACGACTGGGATTAAGTCAGGAATCGAGCTATCTGGTTCCAACTATTCTACAGACTCATCGGCAAAAAACCCACCTGATACAGTCATCAGAAATGATTTATGAGATTGCTGTGGCTCAGGGTTCTAGCCCATGGGGGAAAGCCGCCCGCTCCGCTCTCCATAATCCAAAACAGATTGCTGTGAGTAGCTAGGCACAATTAATTAGAAGATACATGTAGGGGGTTGAAGGGGGCAGTGCCCCAGACCCCCTTCTGTTTGATAATTAATTACAACCATCTGCTTACCAACTTCAAAAATACCAATTCTAAAATAGGACAACAGGGATGGGCATAGTCGGGGGCATGACGTGCCCCCGACTATGCCCTGGGGACAAAATGGTGTAGATTACCGCTTTAACCTCTAATCTGATGAATCTTCAGAAAATTAGTGCCTCGGGGGTGTTTGGTGGGAATCCCGGCCACAATCAAAATTTGATCTCCTACCGCCAACAGATTTCGATTGACCAGCAGGGTTTCAGCCTGATCCAGCAAATCTTCAAACGCCTCAACCTCATGGTCAATCAACAGAGGTCTGACTCCCCAGACCAGATTCAGGCGGTGGTAAGTTCTCCGTTCTGGGGTCAAGGCAAAAACAGGGCCCGGGGACGCTCCTCAGCGGCAAGTTCGGCGGTGTAGCCTGTACTGGTAAACGCAACGATACCCTTCAAATCCAGAATTTTATCAATGGTATTGATGGCCTCACTCAAGGCATGGGTTTCATCGCTGTCGGCAGGTGGATAATTGATAAACTTGGCCTCTGGCTCCACATCCATAGCAATTCGCGCCAGCATTTCCACCGCCCGAACTGGATAGTCCCCCACAGCCGACTCCCCCGACAACATCACTGCATCAGTCCCATCGAGAATGGCATTGGCGACATCAGAAGCTTCTGCCCGAGTGGGCCGAGGATTGTGAATCATGCTCTCTAGCATTTGGGTTGCGGTAATCACCGGAATCCCTTTCTGATTACACAATCTGATAATCTGCTTCTGGATCAGGGGGACTTTTTCAGGACTCAGTTCTACCCCTAGGTCGCCCCTAGCCACCATTAAGCCATCGCATTCGTCAATAATTCCCTGCAAGTTAGCAACGGCCTGGGGTTTTTCAATTTTTGCCATGACCGGGGTTTTCTCAGCCCCCCGTTTTGCCATGAAAGCTTTGAGGGCCTGAACATCTTCGGGACGGCGAACAAAGCTCAGGGAAACCCAATCCACCTCCTGGGACAGACCAAATTCCAGATCTTGCTTGTCCTTTTCGGTCATGGAGGGCAGTTGCAAAATCAGACTAGGTAAGTTGACTCCCTTGCGGCTTTTGAGGGTTCCCCCTTCAATAATTTTGCATTGGACTGAGTTACTCGAGATCGCCTCAATTCGCACTTCGAGCAAACCATCATCGAGCAAAATTTGCGCCCCCGGTTCGGCTTCTTCTGCTAAATGGGGATAATCAATCGCAGCGGTATGGGGTTGGCCACTATATTCATCCATCGGGACAAAGGTAATCAACTCTCCCGGAACCAGTTCTATAGAGTCATCGGGCAACTGACCCACCCGAATTTTTGGCCCCTGTAGGTCTTGCAAAAGCGTGATGGCCGCATCCATTTCTTGGGAGACTTGACGCAACAATTTGATGGTTTCCGCGTGATCCTCATAACTCCCATGGGAAAAATTCAGGCGAGCGACATTCATCCCAGCCCGAATCATTTGCTTTAAGATTTCAGGATCGCGGCTAGCAGGGCCAATCGTGGCAACAATTTTAGTCCGTTGTTTTAGGGGTTGCATCAGAGTAATGATTGTAAGGTTTACAGGAATATTCAGAAATATTAGGGTTTCTACAAAGGGTTCTACAAATCCAGTTGGGCGATCACTTCATGTAAGGTTTGAGCAGACTTTTGAAAGAGATTTTTCTCGGTTTCGTTTAATGATAAGTTAATCTGCTTACTGATGCCCTGCCGATTAACAATGGTAGGAAAGCTCAGACAAACTTCTGGAAGATCATAGAGATCTTTAACTAAGCTACTCACCGTCAGAACCCGGTTCTGATTATTTAGAATTGCCTTAACAATATCGGTAACAGCCAAACCGACCGCATAGGAAGTATAACCCTTACGTTTGATAATTTCGTAGGCGGCATTTTTAACCCCTGCAAAAATTTCACTCAGTTCAGAGGAGTCACAGCTCGGACTTCCGGGCCAATCCCCATCACAAATCCTCATTCCAGCTACATTTACTTTGCTCCAAACCGGAACTTCACTATCACCATGCTCCCCAATAATATTAGCGTGAACACTCCGAGAATCAATATTCAATTTTGCTGATAAAAGTGAGCGAAAACGGGCGGTGTCAAGCACTGTGCCTGAACCTAAAACCCTGGAACTGGGAAATCCAGAAATCTTCAGACTGACATAGGTCATGATATCAACGGGATTGCTGACAATTAAGAGAATTGCATTGGGACAATGTTTAGCAATCTCTTCTACCAAACCCCTAAAAATCTTAACGTTTCGCTGGACAAGATCAAGCCGAGTTTCCCCATCTTTTTGATTAGCTCCAGCCGTAATAATCACGATATCAGTATCTTCGCCTGCATCAGCTACAGTTCCTGCCGCAATTTTAGTAGGTGAAATAAATGGAATGCCATGCATCAAATCCATCACTTCCCCTTCGACTTTTTCCAGGGCGATATCTTGCAAAATCAACTCATCAAAGCAGTCTTGAATTAGCATTGAATAAGCACAAGCCATACCCACCTGTCCAGCGCCAATAATAACACCTTTACGGAGATCCATGGTGCTGATTTGCTGACTACCATCTGAACAAGCATTGAATATTTGTTCGAACATACAACCTCCAGGCAACTCCTGTTATTTTTTGACTTTTCTTCAGTTAAAACCAAGGATTCGTAAACTTTTTTGCAACGGCCTAGCAATTATCTCAATAGTAGAACCCCAAAGATAGAATACCAAAGATATAGAATCAAGCCTCGGTTTTTTTGGCTTGATTAATTCAAATCTTATCATCTCTGACCAGGGCCAATTTAGATATAACTTATATATAATCTGCTCTTAACCTGAGTGACTCTATTAAATTCCAACGTCAGGAGTAAATCAGTAACATTTGTCATTTTTGGGTTGGGCTCAGAATGTCTAAAATGCTATTGATTCAGCTCAAATTGGGTCAAATCAATCTTTGAAACGATTTTGGATCAGAGACTTGAGGCATTTACAAATTGCAACTCCTAGAAAAATGTATAACAATAGTTGTACGGCAAAAACAGTCATCCAATAATTAGGAGAGCAAGTATGTTTCTATCATTCGGGAAGTCATGTTGGAACTGGGAACCCGAATCCCGAAAAGTTCATCAGGAACAGAAATTGAAGTTTTTGAAGTGGATGCGCGATGATCTCGAAACTCGATTGGCTGGACTGAACGCGGCAATTGGTACAATTGAGCGCCAATTGAACCAGGATGAAACCCCGGCTTCCTCTGATTAGCGACGTAATTAGTTAGACAATTAGTTAGAAGATTGATGTGGGGGTGAAGGGGGCACTACCCCTTCCTGGAGTGAAGCCCCAGACCCCCTTCCCCTTAGCAGTTAATTACAATCACCTACTTATAGCGATTCCTAATCACATGAGGTACAGATTTGAGAGATGGCAGCGCACCGCGCTGCCATCTCTCGTACTTCAGACTGCTGACTGCTAAGGCGACGCAGCGTTGATGCCCTTTGAATGTCCCTTTGATCGTTTTGCTATGATTATGGGCTGTGGAATACTCACCAAAGGAGTATTCCATCATCTGATCTCTCAGTCCAACTGCCTGAAGATTGGGCCATTTATCCGTAATAAAAATTTGCTCAAAATGAAAGTTCTGAGTCTTTACCAAAGCTTTACAAAAGTCCGATAAACCTTTAAAAACCCCCCCAATTTGTAAAGCTTAAATGCTGGGATCAGTTCATTCAGGCCATGGTTTGAGCTTGTTTCTCAAATCAGACTGAGTTAGAATAGATGGCTTTTTTTCTACTACACTAGACTCTGAAATTGAAACGTAATACAATCCATACGCGCAGCCCTTACACCGGTTCATCAAAAATCCTGGTATTTTGTTGAAGTTTAGGGCAGGCTTTCTTGGTGTAGATTATTGCCTTTTACCAGTAATGGGCAATTGTGAGGAGATGCTATTCCGTAAAGATGATAAAAATTATCCTGAACCCCTGCTTGATTCGACGGAAAGGGTTTAAGGAAGTATTTGTTTATCCAATCTTCAGGTCATCGTAACGTTTTTATTGGGAGTTTAAATCCGTGGGACTTCTCAGTCGCCTATCGTTTTCACGAGATATGGGTATTGATTTAGGCACTGCTAATACTCTGATCTATGTATCCGGGAAGGGCATCGTACTTCAGGAACCCTCTGTTGTAGCCATCGATCAAGATAGCAAGACTCCTCTTGCTGTAGGAGAAGATGCCAAGAAGATGTTGGGACGTACCCCGAAAAATGTGATTGCAGTTCGGCCTCTGCGAGATGGGGTGATCGCTGAATTTGAATATGCCGAACAAATGCTCAAGTATTTCATTCGGCGCGTCCATGAGGGAAATACCCTGGTTGCTCCTCGAGTCATCATCGGTATTCCTAGCGGGGTGACAGCGGTGGAGCGACGAGCAGTGATGGAGGCAGCTCTCCAGGCGGGAGCCCGGGACGTTCGCTTGATTGATGAACCGATTGCCGCCGCCATTGGGGCGGGGTTGCCCGTGGCGGAGCCCACCGGCAATATGATTGTTGACATTGGTGGTGGGACGACTGAGGTTGCCGTTTTGAGCCTGCAAGGAACTGTTTTGAGCGAATCTGTCCGGGTGGCTGGGGATGAACTCAACGAAGCCATCATTCTGTACATGAAGAAAGTTCACAACCTGGTGATTGGCGAACAGACTTCTGAAGATATCAAGATCAAGATGGGGTCTGCCTATCCGATGCAGGATGAAGATAGCCTGATCATGGAAGTGCGGGGGATTCATTTGCTTTCTGGCTTACCGCGAACCGTGACCATTAAAGCCCCCGAGGTTCGAGAGAGTATGATGGAGCCCCTTTCAATCATTGTTGATGCGGTGAAGCGCACCCTGGAACGGACTCCCCCCGAGCTGGCGGCTGATATTATCGATCGCGGGATTATGCTGGCGGGGGGTGGCGCTTTGATGCGGGGCCTTGATGCGCTCCTGAGCCATGAAACCGGCATTGTCACTCATATTGCGGCGGATCCATTGTGTTGCGTCGTATTAGGAACCGGACGAGCTCTGGAAAACTATAAAGAACTTGAGCGAGTTTTTAATGGGCGATCTCACACTCTCTAATAACTATTCTAACGACTACTGAACGGCTAATCTTTTTTCTTGGTTGCTGGCATGAACACATCAAATTGGTGGAATCGTTACGGTTCACAAGCTCTATTATTGGGATTGGCTATCATTACCGCCTGGTTGGTGCGCCAAACCCAGGGGATGGCTCTCTATGAATTGTATTATTGGGTGACTCGTCCATTTCAGGCCAATCCTGAGCAATTGGCCGAGCAACAACTTCAGCAGGCCAAACAAGCCAATCCCCGGATCAATGAACTAGAAGCCAGGGTTGAAGAATTGGATCGGCAAAATCAAGAGCTGACAAAGCTGTTGGGATACACCCAGTCCAAACCCCAGGACAAGGGAGTTGTTGCGCCAGTCATTGGTCGTAGTCCTGATCACTGGTGGCAACAGGTTATCATTGGTCGAGGCAGTCAACACGGCATTCAGGTAGATGGATTGGTTGTAGGGCCAGGGGGCTTGGTGGGACGGGTGATCAATGTTACCCCCAATACCAGTCAGGTATTACTGATCAGCGACCCCACCAGTCGGATTGGAGTTGCGGTGAGTCGAACCCGCCAGATGGGCTATCTCACGGGGCTTGGAATTGAAGAGGGCCAGATGGAATTTTTTGATAATATTCCCAACGTAAAACCTGGAGATACCGTCGTAACCTCTGCCTTCAGCCAATTATTTCCGGCGGGATGGCCCGTAGGGAAAGTTGGCACTGTCAATCTGAACAATGCTGCAATCCCGGAGGCGACGGTGGAATTTTTTGTTCCCCTAGAAAACCTGGAATGGGTTGTGGTCTATCCAAATCCAAAGCAACCTGAGGTCAACTCAGCAGCCCCAGTGCCCAGTTCTTCCGCTTCATCGTCATCGTCCCCTTCAGCTATTCCTCAACCCTGAACCATGTCTAAGTCCTCACCCTGGATGCGCCGAATTTTGAATTGGAGCATGACGGTTTTGTCCCTTCTGGGATGCATTTTTCTCTCTTTCAATACGCTACCCGGAATGAATCTGTTTGGGATTACACCGAACTGGTTGCTCATTTATCTGGTAGCCTGGAGCGTCAAACATAGTCTGGTTGAGAGTGCGATCGCCGGGTTGGTCATGGGGTCAATCCTAGATGGGTTGACTGCCCCTGAACGGAGTCATATTGTTCCCTTTGTGGTTGCGGCAGTTGTGACGGTTTTGATCCATCGTCGCATCATCAAAAAAATGCAAGAAAACTTTATTTCGCTGGCCTTGATTGTCTTTGGGATGGTGATCTTGGTGGAAGCGCTACAGGGATTGCAGTTTCTCAGTACCCACGGAACTCAGCAAGCCCTAGGTTTAACTGAGTTTTGGGTGTATCAACAACGCGCCGCCCTTAGCTCAGCAATTCTCAGCAGTCTCTGGACTCCTGTACTATGTTTACCGTTACACTACTTGTGGGAACAGGTTGAGCCGCCTCGAAGACCAGACTACTCGGGAGCGTTTATCAAATAATCTCAAATCCACTTAATTCTAAATCCATTGGTCGGCGGTGGATAAGTCTTGCTTAAAAGTTCCCTGTAAGGCTTTTAAACAGGTCAATCAATAACGAATCAACCGGATTCGACATTAATCGGAAATTCTCGGGTGTAAGAATTTGGCCTGACAGGAAACAGCCGAGACGGCTGTTCAGATCTCTACTAGCTCTACACTCTGAAGTCTGTATGGCCTGAGGTATGGGCTAGATTCAGTCAATCTAATCTTGATTCTTGTCAGACGAGGGGTTATGAATTTGTTCTGCCTCAGGGCAATCATCAGAAATTTGCAGCTCAAAATATCCTCTGGGAACTGATGCTAGCTTCTGACTGATGGAACCAATGCTCTCCAAGCGAACAATCTCTTCCCAGGACGAAACCTCATCCTCTTCCTCTGTCTCATAGCGTAGCGTTACCAGATCCCCTTCAATATCAAGGATACGAGCTCTTTCGATCCACCGTTGCTGATCTCGCAAGAAAATACAAACGTCACGACTATCACGACACAGTTGATACACTTTGCGATGTAGCATATTTAACGTCATTCTTAAGGGGGGGTTTGCTAACAGCTAGAAATTCTTAAAAAAACTCAACCAGAAAACGAAGTATTCTAAATTTAAGACTATCCTTCAATTCTATCTGATTAAGTCCTGAAATGCACCTTTAGTCAGAACGGCTCTACGCTACTCACTCAATATAGAATCATTGTACCTGTTGCGACACTTTAAAATCAAATTTGGCTGTGGAGAATACGAGGTGTATCCATCAGTTCAAATGCTTGAGATGGAAAACCTTGAAAGTTGAGCTGTTGTATTCCCACGACCAAACCATTTACCCTTCCGGCTCAGGCGAAACAGGGTAAAACTGATTGGCCCAGCGCAGGCTGGCCTTTATTGGCCCATCTTCTTCATAGACGATGGGATGGTCTAAATCCACCCGATTTTCTAAAATCGGTAGATCCTGTTCGAAGGTGTGGGCCACATCCCGCTTCAATAACCCGGTCAGAATCCCATTCAACGGAGAAGGCAACATCTTTTTGACACTAAAGAAAATCTCAATATCAAGATGGGTTTGATCCACAGGGGTGCCGGTAAAGATAGTCAGCAACTCCAACTTAATCCGCCCTTGAGTCCAATAATAGCTAACATCGTAGGCTGGCCCGTAATAGATTGTAGTGACTCCACCGTCTTCATCAATTAATTTTCCGGCAGCTAGACTGGAAAGGTTATATTTTTGCGCCATTCGATGGGTTAAAATCGGGCCATTCGCTTCAAGGCTCAGACTTTTCGCTGAACTAAAAGTTTGCCTGTGAAGATTTGATAGATGGGATACATCCACACTGTTTTCCATGTAGTGCTTTAGGGTGGTTTGCACCTGCCAGCGGCGAACAGACTTGAGGGGTGTCCACCTTGAAGAGGAGAGTTCGGGAACAGCAGGGATTTCCCAGTCTGGCAATTGGGCTTGATGGTGATAGTACATCAGGATCAGACCGTTCACCTCCCGCACAGGCCAGGTTTGAATCTGCACCTGAGGAAGTTGTTTGTCTAGATAGGGAATCTCAACACACCGACCAGTTCCATGCCATCGCCAACCGTGATAGGGACAGCGAATGGTATCGCCTTGAAGGGTGCTGCCATAGCCCAGGTGTGCCCCCAAATGCGGACAAAACGCATCCAGCAAACGGGGGGTACCATCCGCCCGAAACAACACAAAGTCCCGACCGAGGTAATGCAGGGGCAGGATTTTTTTGGGGGGTAACTCCCCGCTAGTGGCAATCCGGAACCAACTATTGGGAAAGCCAGGAAAAGAACTCTGAGTTTTTGTCTGATCGATGTTTTGAACCATAGTATTTCTTATTTTAGGAGTTGTGTTTCTCTTTCGGAGCAGACCTGAAATCATCCGGTCAAAAATCCAGATCGAAGGGAACCTGGTATCAGCCAGTCTGAGAAAAGTCAGCGTCCGGACAGAACTAGACCGATCCGTTTGATTTGGGCACAGGGGAAAACTATAATGCTGAGACTGGAACCTTCCTCCCCTGAACCAACTCCTGATTCCTTCTCATGAGATTCGTCTACTAAATGAGTGGCTTAGATATTTCTGACAACATTATTACCCTAGTTGACCTGCTGCGCTATCGAGCAGACCAATCTGCTGATCAAATCGGCTATACCTTCTTGGTAGATGGAGAATTGGCAACGGTTAGCCTAACTTACGGGGCTCTGGATCAAAAGGCTCGGGCGATCGCCGCCTATCTCCAGTCTGTTTGTCCACCGGGGGAACGGGCCGTTTTGCTGTACCAACCTGGATTGGAGTATATCAGTGCTTTTTTTGGCTGCCTATACGCCGGGGTGATTCCTGTCCCTGCCTATCCACCCCGGCCCAATCGTTCTCTCGATCGCCTGCAAGCCATCTTGAACAATGCCGGGGCCAAAATTGCCCTGACCAGTGAATCCATTTTTGCCAGCCTGCAACGGCGAGGGAAGGATGTCCCTGAACTTGAACAAACCGCTTGGATTGCCACGGATTTACTGGATGAAAATCTGGCTCAGGACTGGCAAATTCCGGCCCTTCAGCCTGATACTCTGGCCTTTCTGCAATATACCTCGGGCTCCACGGCTTCTCCCAAAGGGGTCATGATCAGCCATCAAAATTTATTGCATAATTTAACCGCAATCCACCACTATTTTGAACATACATCTGCAAGTCAAGGGGTAATCTGGTTGCCTCCCTATCACGACATGGGATTGATTGGCGGAGTTTTACAGCCGTTATTTGGGGGGTTTCCGGTGATATTGATGTCGCCATTGTTGTTTCTTCAGCGACCGATTCGCTGGCTGGAGACAATTTCTCGTTATCAAGCCACCACCAGCGGCGGCCCAAACTTTGCCTATGATCTCTGTGTCCGACGCACCACCCCCGAACAACGGGCCAATCTGGATCTGAGTCGTTGGGGTCTGGCCTTCAATGGGGCTGAACCGATTCATCATGAAGTTCTAGATCGCTTTACTGAAACCTTTGCGCCTACGGGTTTCGTCGGGAGGCATTCTATCCTTGCTACGGCATGGCAGAGGCGACCCTGATCATTTCAGGAGGTGTCAAAGCTCAACCGCCAGTACTGAAAACGGTGCAGGCGATCGCCCTAGAACACAATCAAATTGCTCCGGTGAATGGCCATTTGGAGAATGGCCGAACCTGGTAGGGTGTGGCGTTTCTCTACCGGGTCAGCAGATCCAGATTGTCAATCCAGAAACTTTAATGTCCTGTGAAGCCGGAACCATAGGAGAAATCTGGGTTTCAGGGTCAAGTGTGGCCCAGGGATACTGGCAAAATCCAGAGGCTACCACCCAGAGTTTTCACGCCCGTCTCACCCCTAACCAGGCAGGGCCTTTTCTCCGCACCGGGGATTTAGGGTTTATGGATGGCGATGAACTTTTTGTCACCGGTCGTCTCAAGGATCTGATTATTATCAATGGCCACAATCATTACCCTCAAGATATTGAGTGGACAGTGGAACAGTGTGGTTCCCTGTTTCGGCCCAATAGTATTGCTGGATTTTCTGTCGAAGTGAACGGAGAAGAGAAGCTTGTTATTGTAGCTGAAGTTGAGCGCCATTATCGACGGCAATTAATTTATCCGGAATCCGCTTCTGACTCCTCGAAAGTGAATAAACCAAGCCTAAAAGAACTTGTGCAATCTATTCAACAGGCCATCCTGAGACACCATGACCTTTCAGTCCATACCACTGTTCTACTCAAGCCCGGCAGTATCCCCAAAACCTCTAGTGGCAAAATTCAGCGTCATGCTTGTCGATCCCGGTTTTTAGCAGGAACCCTGGAAGCCCTTGAAATTTAGCCCGCAGAATTTTTAGCTCAATGCCGCTAAATGTCATCCGTGGTCAAACCCCTTGAAACCTGATGGCAGTCTCATCCTGCCAAGTTCCCCTTTCTAGTTCTATAACTCTCATGGCAAAATAACCATCATGTCTTTTCCTATTTCATATTTAGGACAGTCAGAACAGACAGACTGCAAGCGATCGGGGCTTCACTATTGGCTGCTTATTGCCTGGCAATACGGCGGACAATCCCCCATTTCCTGCTACTCAGGAAATCGAGTGATGCTAGAGTTTTAGCGTGTTGGAGGAGTGAATCATGCAACTGTTAAATCAGTCTTTAAACGGTAAAGAGGCCCCGAGGCCATTGATTGTAGATTACGAAAAATCCCCTTTGAACATCCTGGCTGCCACTCAAACCGTGGAAACGATTCGGCACTGGTTGATCAGTCAACTGGCAACCCGATTGGGGCTTCAGCCTGAGGAAATCAATGTTCATGAAGATTTTACTCACTATGGCCTGAATTCGATTGAGGCTGTGAATCTCTCGGGAGATTTAGAGAGTGTTTTGGGCCGGAGATTACCTCCAACAATTTTATGGGATTATCCCAATATTCAAGCCCTGGCCGCATACCTGGCGGAGGATACCTCAAAAGATGCAGGAGTCTTCGGCAATCAGGGGAGGATCGCGCCGGAGATAGCTGAACAACTTTTGGGAAAGCTCGATCAGCTTTCTGATGTAGAAGTGGATGCCCTATTGCAGTCGTTCTTATTTGAGGAGGAAAATGATTAATGCTAAATCTATCTATAGCTTCAGACCAGATTGCCAGGCTTTCTCCTCAGGAAAAGCGATCGCTGCTGGCCGATCTGTTGCGTCAGCGGGCCGACTCTAAAACCAAACCAGAAATTCTGCCCGAGTACTATCAATTTGACCTGTATCCCGAGTATCAAAAGCTCAAACAGCAACAACAAGAAGTCGCTAGTTTGCAGCTTGGCAATCCCTTTTTTGTGCCCCAGGATGGGATTACCAGCAATACAACTCAGGTTCGGGGTCAAGAACTGATTAATTTTGCCACCTACAACTATCTGGGTATGTCAGGGGATCCAGTAGTGTCCCAAGCTGCCAAGGATGCGATTGATCGGTATGGTACTTCTGTGTCGGCAAGTCGGCTGGTATCTGGGCAAAAGCCTTTACATCAGGAGCTAGAGCAAACCATAGCCAACTTTATCGGGGTAGAAGACTGTATTGTTTTAGTGGGGGGCCATGCCACAAATGTGACTACGATTGGCCATCTGTTTGGTCAAAATGACCTGATTGTTCATGATGCCCTCAGCCATAACAGCTTGTTGCAAGGTTGTTTACTCTCTGGGGCTACGGCAGTGGCATTCCCCCATAATGATTGGCAGGCTGCAGAGCGAATTCTGCAAGACCGCCGTCATCGCTATAGACGAGTTCTGATTGTGATTGAAGGGGTTTACAGTACAGATGGGGATATTCCTGATTTACCCGAGTTTATTGCTGTAAAGCAGCGCCATAAAGCTTTTCTAATGGTTGACGAGGCTCACTCTATTGGGGTTCTAGGTCAGGGGGGACGGGGCATCAGTGAGCACTTTGGGGTTGATGCTAGGGCAGTTGATCTGTGGATGGGAACGTTGAGTAAATCCTTTGCCAGTTGTGGGGGCTATATTGCGGGTTGCCATGCCGTCGTAGAATATCTGAAATACACCGCTCCAGGCTTTGTCTTCAGCGTCGGGATTTCTCCTCCGAATGCTGCCTCTGTGATCGCCGCCATTCAGTTACTTCAGGCTGAACCTGAGCGAGTAGAGCGTTTGCACGCCCGGGCCCGGTTATTTCTGGAATTGGCTCAATCCAAAGGACTCAATACAGGAACTAGTCAGGGTTCGCCAGTGATTCCAATTGTTGTTGGGGATTCCTTGAGGTCTATTCAGTTATCTCAAAATCTATTTCGCCGGGGAATCAATGTACCTTTTATGATTTATCCCTCGGTTTCTCAAAATGGCGCTCGCCTGCGCTTTTTCATCACCTGTAATCACACCGAAGACCAAATTCACTATGCTGCTGAGGTTCTAGCGGAGGAAGTTGCAAAATTGTAAAGGACATTGTGAATGGAGTAAGTAGCTTAACGCAATCAATTATGAAGATTGACGTGGGGGTGAAGGGGGCAGTGCCCCCAGACCCCCTTCATTTAACGATTAATTACAACCACCTACTTAACTCAAGCAAGCAGTTGCTTCGCCAACGCGTCAAGGGAAGAGAGGTGTGGAGTGTTTCCCAAATAGTCTTCAAGTAGTCTTCAAATTGGTATGAGAGCCCCTGAATACCATTCCAGGGGCTCTTCGTATAGTTGCAGTGATAGTCGCAGTAGATCGAGCAAGCCAGATGGATATCAACAGAATTTATATCAAGGTTTCATGACATTTTCAGGATCAAAATGTCAAGGTTTCATGACACTTTGATCCCTGTATGTACCAGAATCCGTATATGTACTCACTTTTTTCTTGTTCTTCCCTTGACCCCTTGAGAAACTTCCTGCAAGATATTTACTACGCGGGTGATCCCGCTGATCCCAAAAGAAATCTACAGTCATCCGATTATTGTAGGCAGTGGAGACCATAACCTATGGCTAAAGAACGTCCTCCTCTAGAAGATATGACTTTACGGCAACTTCGTAGAGTTGCTAGTGAATATGGTATTTCCCGTTACAGTCGGATGCGAAAATCTCAGCTTTTGGCAGAAATCCAGGACATTCAACGTCAAAGGCTGGGTTTAATCCGTTCTCCTATGTCAGAGGAACAGAAGGCAGTGGAAGTTGCAGATTTTTTAGCTCAGGAGACTCAGATGCGAGACCTGCTGGCATCAGTGGACGAAGGTTTGAATGACTTGCCGAGTGGCTATGGGGTGAGTCGGATTGTTTTGATGGCGAGAGACCCGGAATGGGCCTATGCTTACTGGGATGTGCTGAGGGAGCAAAAAGAGGAACTGCGCCGCCAAGGTGGGCAGCAGCTAGCTTTGCGAATTTATGATGTGACTGACATCAACCTCGAGTTTCAAAGTCCCCATAGCATTCAGGAATATCCCTGTGATGAGTCATCACGGGAGTGGTACGTGCCAATTCCAGTGAGCGATCGCGACTATGTAGTTGAAATTGGTTATCGCTGTGCCGATGGTCGTTGGTTGATATTGGCTCGTTCTGAGTCGGTGCGGATTCCGCCGATTTATCCTTCGGATTGGATTGAGGATCAGTTTATTACTGTATCCTGGGACGACGATCTTCAGGGCAGAAAGTTTGTAGAGCTTGAACCTCCCAGTCGTTCTCCAGGAATTGATCCTGACAAGATTTTTAGCAAGTTGTTTGGCGTGTCCCGAGAGGCTGAAGCCAGCAGAGTGGCCGGCTCTATTTTCGGGTCTCGACATCAAATTCCCATCCATGAAGAAGTGGTGAGTTCATATCTGTTCCCTGCGGATATGGGGCAATGGGCATCGGGGATCAGTGAGGCGGCGGCAGGTGCTGGGCTTACGGCCTCTGGTGAAAACTTGACCACATCTGGTATGGGTTTGACTATCTCAGGTGTTGGTGTCACGAGTTCAGGTACTGGTTTGGGTCAATTGATTTCTGGGGTTGGGCGAAGTACTTCGGGTGTTGGAGTAACAACCTCTGGGTTGGGGCTAACTATTTCAGGTCTTGGGCCTACGGCCTCTGGTGCAAACTTGACCACATCTGGGATGGGTTTGACTATCTCAGGTGTTGGTCTCACGAGTTCAGGAACTGGTTTAACGGTTTCAGGAATGGGGCTTACTACCTCGGGCATGGGTTTGACAACTTCTGGCATGGGTTTGACCATTTCCGGCATGGGGTTAACTACCTCGGGTCTGGGACTAACTACCTCTGGCATGGGTTTGAGCGCCTCAGGAATTGGAGCAGGTTGGTCTTTGTCTGGTATGGGGTTAACTACCTCGGGCATGGGTTTGACAACTTCCGGTATAGGTTTGACCATGTCCGGCATGGGGTTAACTGCTTCTGGTAGAGGTGTGAGCGCTTCTGGTATGGGGTTAACTACCTCGGGCATGGGTTTGAGTGCCTCAGGTATGGGGTTAACTACCTCCGGCATGGGTTTGAGTGCCTCAGGAATTGGAGCGGGTTGGTCTTTGTCTGGCATGGGGTTAACTATCTCGGGTCTGGGGTTAATGACTTCTGGTAGAGGTGTGAGCGCTTCTGGTATGGGGTTAACTACCTCGGGTCTGGGGTTAACTACCTCGGGTAGAGGTTTGGGCGTTTCCGGCATGGGGTTAACAACTTCTGGAGTTGGAGTGGGTCAGATGATGTCTGGCATAGGTCTAACCACATCTGGAGTTGGTTTAACAACTTCTGGCATGGGACTAACGGCCTCGGGAATGGGAATGACAGCTTCCGGAATTGGCCTGACAACTTCAGGTGTTGGAGTCAGTCAGTCTATGTCGGGTATTGGACTGGCAGCTTCAGGAATGGGTATCAGTCAAAAGGCTTCTGGATCAGGATTAACCACCTCTGGTATGGGTTTGACAACCTCAGGGGTTGGAGTCAGTCGCTCCATGTCTGGTATAGGTTTAACCACATCAGGGGTAGGAGTGAGTCGTTTAGGATCTGGGGTTGGGCTGACCGTCTCAGGTGCAGGCTTAACCACATCCGGCATGGGTTTGACAACTTCTGGAGTTGAGGCTGGCTGGAGAGTATCGGGAGTTGGGTTGACAACTTCTGGAATGGGGTCTGGCGTGGGTCTGGCGGCCTCCATGCCTCCATTGCGTCCCTTAAAGTTCTGGTTGATTGCGGATGCTGAGCTGATTATCTACGGAGCAACGGAGCCCGATGCGGCCCTGACCATTGCAGGGCAACCGATTCGGTTGAATCCTGATGGCACCTTCCGGTTTAAAATGTCATTCCCCGACGGGTTGATCGAGTATCCAATTGTGGCGGTTTCCTCAGATGGCCAACAAACTCGTTCGATTCAGATGAGGTTCACTCGCCGAACCCTGGAGCGTCATACCAATACTCGGGAAGCCGCTAATTTACAATGGCGTAACTACAATGGCGCAACTTGAGCCAGATTCGCTGAGCTTGAGGTAGGAGTGGCAATGGTTCCTGATAGCTCCCATTACTGGCTAAAAAATGCCCAGGTTCCCCTAGCTCTACTCAGTCAGGGGGCTCGGGCGATCGCCCCTCCACCCAATTTAGAGTCTCTAGTCCTGTTGGATGTGGAAATTCAGTCTGGTTGGATCACTCAGGTGGTTCCCGCCGCAGCCGTTGAAACAGGGCCAATCCCGTTTGTGGATTTGCAACATCGACAAATCTGGCCCTGTTTTGTGGACATGCATACCCATCTGGATAAGGGCCATATTTGGCAGCGTTCCCCCAATCCAGATGGCACATTTCAGAGCGCGATCGCTACGGTTCAGCAAGATATCGAGACCTATTGGGATTCAGCAGATCTCTATCAGCGGATGGAGTTTGGCCTGAAATGTAGTTATGTTCATGGCACAAAAGCCCTGCGGACTCACCTGGATTCTCCAGAACGGATCGGTGAGCTCAATTGGGATGTATTCAAGACATTGCAGGAAGAATGGGGCGATCGCCTGATGCTTCAGGCCGTTTCTCTGGTTACCCTGGACTACTACTTGACCCCGGCTGGAGAAAAGCTAGCGGATCGAGTGGCGGAGTTGGGGGGAGTCTTGGGGGGAGTCGCTTACATGAATCCGAATCTAGATTCTCAGCTTGAACACCTCCTGCAATTGGCTCAAGACCGGGGTCTGGCCCTGGATTTACATACCGATGAAACCGGTGATCCAGATTCAAAAACCCTCCATCAGGTTGCCCAAAAGGCAATTCAAGCTCAATTTCCCCATCAGATTACCTGTGGACATTGTTGCAGTTTAGCCTTACAGTCTCCAGAGTTCGTTCATGAGACTTTGGCCTTAGTGAAAGAGGCTGGCATTGGAATAGTGAGTCTGCCCACCTGCAATCTTTACTTACAGGATCGCCAACTCGTTCAAAATTCTAAATCAGATCCCAAACTAGATCCCAGACCAGATTCTCAAAAACCATCACTTCAACCCTACTCACGAACTCCTCGATGGCGAGGAATTACCTTAATTCATGAATTAAGAAACTGTGAAATTCCTGTGGCAATTGCCAGTGATAATTGTCGAGATCCATTTTACAGTTTTGGCGATCATGATGGACTAGAAACCTTCATTATGGCGGTGCGGATTGCCCATTTAGACCAACCTTATGGGGATTGGCCAGAGTTGATTACTCAAGTTCCGGCTCAACTCATGGGACTTCATGGAGTAGGACAAATTGGAGCCCAAGTTCCGGCTGATTTAATTATCTTTGAGGGCCGTAGTTTTAGCGAGCTTTTATCCCGGCCCTGTGCTAGCCGAACTGTGATTAGAGATGGTAGCATGGTAACAGGTTCATTACCGAGCTATACAGAACTTGATAACCTTCGCGACTGAAACTGAAGTTGGAATTAAAGTTAAAACTGAAGATTAGTATCAAGGTGAATGATCGTTTTAAGATCAAAATGGGTGTTTCGAATTCAGGTTTAAATAGGCCAAGGGGTTTAAATGGAATCTGTTAAAATACTAAATGTAGCAATTGATAAGCTAGCTACAAAGGACTTATTAGAAAAACTAAAAGATGGTGGGGTTGTTTTTACGCCAAATGTAGACCATTTGGTGAAGCTTCAGAAAGACTCTGACTTTTTTGATGTATATAGTCAAGCAGATTATATTGTTTGTGATAGCAAAGTATTGATGTATGTCTCCCATTTCTTGGGAAATTCGATTCAAGAAAAAATCTCTGGCTCTGACCTTTTCCCCGCTTTCTATCAGTATTATAGAGACGATGAAAGTATGAAGATCTTCTTGCTCGGGGCAGCAGAAGGAGTTGCAGAGCAAGCCCGGCAGAATATCAATGCCAGGGTGGGACGCAACATGGTGGTTGCAGCCCATTCTCCCTCCTATGGTTTTGAAAAAAACGAAGCTGAATGTCAGAGGATTATTGAAATTATTAATCAGTCTGATGCTACAGTTCTGGCGGTGGGCGTAGGGGCCCCGAAACAGGAAAAGTGGATTTGTAAGTACAGAGATCAGCTCAAAGGCATCAAGGTTTTTCTAGCGATTGGCGCTACGATTGATTTTGAAGCCGGATGTACCAAGCGATCGCCTCGCTGGATGAGTGGTATTGGTCTAGAATGGCTGTATCGCCTGATGCAGGAGCCTGAACGTCTGTGGAAGCGTTATCTGGTAGAGTCTCTACCATTCTTTGGTTTGGTTTTGCGCCAGAAGTTGCGGCTTTACAATTACAAGATCCGAATTGGTAATTTACTCCAGCAGGCCGGATTGCTTTCCGGCGATCAGGTCAGCATTGTTTTAAAGATCAAACAGGAAAATCCAGATCTGTTATTCGGGGAAATTGTTGCTCAGCAGGGATGGCTCAAACCGGAAACTATCGAGTTTTTTGCAGAAATTTTGCCCCAGCTTTTAGAGCGACATAGGCAAGAACCGATTGGTGAGTATCTCAAGCTAGCTGGACTCCTAGACGAGGCTCAGATCTCTCAAATTCTTCAGGAACAACAACAAGTCAATCTCAGATTTGGTGAAATTGCCATTGCGAAGGGATGGGTCAAGCCCAAGACCATCAAGTTTATCCTCACCAATTTTAAAGATGAGACCAATCCAGGATCAGAGACAAAAGCTCCAGCGAACCTGAATTTGAACGAGGCCATTTAGCGAGTTGATCCCCTCAAAAAGCCTTAAGGGCTGACTAACTTAGCTGGATCGCTCTCAGGTTTGTAGAACGTTAGACTGGTATTGCCATAGGTCTTATACTGACACACTCCCAGATTTAATAGGCTTGATGGCAGGGCTACCTTGGGACTATGTTCAACCGCCAGTTCCCCTGTCATGGCCAGCAGTTGCTCCTGAGCAATTCTTTCAATTACAGGTTGATAGAGGCCGCTAGCATAGGGCGGATCGAAGTAAATGTAGTCAAATTGCTGATTTTTAAGTTGTTTCAAGCGCTCGAGGACATTACCCTGAATGACTTGAATCTTCTGGTGTTCATTTGCCACCAATTGCCAATTTTCTCGAATCACCCGGCAAGCTTTACTAGACTGCTCAATGGCCACAGCCAGGCTGGCTCCTCGACAAAGGGCTTCTGCCCCCATGGATCCAATGCCGGCACAAAGATCGAGCCAGCGGCAATCCTGAATTTTGCCCTGCCAGATATTAAATATAGCTTCTCGTACCCTGGCCAGGGTAGGACGGGTATCCTGCCCCGGCAGAGTTTTCAATTGGCGATTGCCATAAATTCTCAGGTTCATTCCAATTAGAATCGCTCCCCGATCCCGAAATGAATCCTGCCCTCCCCCAGGTTATTGATCCCGTAGTCAATCCGGATCGGCCCCAAGGGGGACTGAACCCGCAGCCCCGCTCCAAAACCTAAACCACTCCCGGGTTTGCCTCGGATTCCCCCGGGATTCCCTGGAACAGTACTTTGAGTTCCCAAGGCGGTGGCTGCGTCTACAAATAGCGCCCCTCCAATTAAGAAATTTCCCACGGAAAATATTGGAAATCGATACTCAACTGAACCCAAAACAAAACTTCGAGCTACCCCCAAAGCCCCTTCTCGCCAGCCTCGAACGGTGCTAGCGCCCCCTAGGGGGAACGCTTCATAGGGAGGAAAGTCTCCCAAAATTGTCCCAGCCTGAATACTAAAGGCAAGGGCCTCAGGAGCATCTGGAATAAAGTCTAGGATATCTACAGGGAGAAAGAAGTTGTAGCTGCCCCGTACCCGGTTGTAGAAAATACTGCCGGAACCCACTGGGATAGACTGCTCCGTTCCCACCCGGAAGGTATAGCCAGACGTCGGGAATATAGTATTGTTGCGCCGATCCTGGGCAATCCCAAACTGTAGGGTAATCAGGTCATCTTGTCCGGATTCACTTGCAGTGAGGAGCTTCCCGGCATCATCTCTCGGGGTAATTCCACTTTCCGCATCCGCCGCTTCGACTCGCTGATATTGGAGCCCTAGGGATGTCACAAAGTCAGGATCCACATAGGGGGTTTCCGCAAAGGGTCGAGTAAAGGTGATCCCGCCCCCTGTTCTGATAATTCGCACGCGATCGCCATTGGGCAATCGGACATCCTTGTCTTCATCCTGTCCTTCTTCAAAGATCAGCGAAATCGCCCGCCGCCGGAATATATTAACCGTATAGGAGGTGCGATAGGGATCTCCAGCAATCCAGGGATCGGTGAAACTCAGGTCAAGCAAGAGGATATCTTCTCCAAGCTGCACCTCCGCCCCAAGCCGCTGGTTATTGCCCCCCAGGTTTTGTTCCTGATAGGACACCGTACCAAATAAACCGGTTGCGGAGCTAATTCCACCCCCCAAAGCCAAGGAACCTGTACTGCGCTCAATCACATTGACAATCACTATGGCTTCGCTAGGATCTTCATTTCCCGGCTCTAATTCCAGGCGAACATCCTCAAAGATCCCCAACCCAAACACCCGGGCTAGATCTTGTTGAGCCTTTCTCTGGTTGAATACATCCCCTGGCTTCAGTTCGATTTCCCGGGTGATGATAAACTCCCGAGTATTGCCCTCAATTGGTTGGCCCTCTTCATCCGTGGCTTCCCCATCCCGGTTCAAATAGCGAACCCGAATATTTTCAATCACCCCTTCGGCCACCGTCAGAGTAATCGTTCCCTCCGGGGTAACTTCCGGAGCAGCTACAATTTGAGCGAGCACATAGCCATTTTCCTGATACCAGGTATTGATGGTTTCGATGGCATCCCCAACCTGATTTAGGTCAATTGTCTTACCGACCTGTCCGGCAAATGCTTGATCAATGACCTCCTGGGGGAGAACTTGATCCCCTTCCACCACAACTGCCTGGAGGGTAGGATTGGGTTCAACGACAAAGGTCACCCGCACCCCCAAAGGGGTATCCTCAGGCACCGCCCGCACATTTCTGAATAGCCCAATGGAAAAAATGGCGTTGATGTCTCGCTGCAGTTGGGTGCGTGTGGTTGTTAATCCGGGCCGGGTTGAGATGGCCTCATAGACCCGGGCTTCGACCTCTGGATTAATCGCCCCTGCCACCACCACCTCTGCCACTAAAACCTCAGGTTCAGGGGCAGACTGCTGGGACGGGGTCGGAACAGGCACCCCAGTACCAGGAATCGGGCGTTCTGGCGACAGGTCTGGGGGAAGCTCAGGGGAACCTTCAGATCCAGGCTGCTGGAGAGAGGGCACTGTATCCGGGGAATCAAGGTTTGGTACACCCGGTTGGGCCTCAATCGGAGGCCCTGGATTCTGGGGATTAACGTTGGGAAGATTATTCTCAGGATTGAGGTTGGGAAGGGCTTCCTGAGGGTTGACATCAGGGGTAGTTTCCGCTGGCTGAGGTTCGGCCTGAACCAAGAGCTCCCCTAGACTGGCAGCGCCTCCCTGGTTCAAACTGGTATTCAAGCCTGGAGACCCAGATGCTAGTTGATTAAAGTCTGATTTAAATAAATCAGACTTATCTAAATCTAGTTTATTTAAAGCAATCAAATCATCCGCAGTAGATAGCTCAAATGCAGGGGGATTAAAAGCAAGTTTTCCTGGTATTTGCTTTACTTTAGATGAGCTGGCAACCTGAGTCTCTGAAGCATTTCCAGGTTTGGCAGATTGCTTCAGGTTCAAGTATTTTAAGGACTGGTTTTTACCTTGACCTGGACTCGCTTGGTCTGGGCTGAGAAAAGACTTTTGAAGCGTTGATTTATTCAAGGACAATTCTACAGCGGGCTCCAGAGAAGACCTGGATTTATTCAGGACGATTTCTGTTGGAAAGGCTGTTGAAGCCGGGGGCTGTAACTTGACATGGTATTCCCCAAGGACAATATTCCCAAGGATAGAGGGAGTAGCTGGCTTTTGCCCTTCAGATTTCTGTAATGGCAGGAGGGTTGGGCTAAAGCCTCCCATCACTGCTGAAGAACCCTTTTCTGAAGCGGTCTTTGCCTTCAATCCAGGCTGACCATTAGCTACGTTAGATACACTGAATGGAGCTGAAACAGCAAAAACAGCGACCAGAATAGGAGACAAGCGCATAGGACTTTATATTTCTCAGACGTTCCACACACCAAAAGAGCTTAAGAGCTGTGACGGATTCCATGAAGACTTCAGACTAATCCGCAATCTTCAGGCCATCAGATCTCTCAAACTGTGAAATTTTACCCTATTCTGTAGCTTCCCGAAACTCGAAAAGGCAAAACCGGGTTTTTCTTAACCCAAACTTCAACACAAGTTCCCCTCAAGACTGAGCCTGAATTCCTGACAAAACTCGCTCTAACACCCGCTGATAAGCAGATTCAACGTTACCCAAATCCTGGCGGAACCGATCCTTGTCCATGACCCGTTGATTGGGATCGGTTTGGGATTGATCCCAAAGCCGACAGGTATCTGGACTGATTTCATCGGCCAGCACTAACTGTTGATCCGATGTGATACCAAATTCTAGCTTGAAATCGACCAGAGTAATCCCACACTGGTTGAAAAACTCTGAAAGTACCTGATTGATTTGGAGGGAAAGGGTTCTGATTTCCTCAAGTTGCTCTGGGGTTGCCAGGTTCAGTAGAAACAGGCGATCGCGGGTGAGTAGCGGATCTCCTAGGGCATCATTTTTATAACAATACTCAACCAAAGCCGGTTTGATCAAAGTTCCCAGGGGAACGCCAGTTTGCTTGCACAGGCTTCCTGCCGCAATATTGCGGACAATCACCTCAATCGGCACAATCGTCACCCGCCTGACCCGCATTTCGTTGGGACTGGGGGTGTCAATCAGATGGGTGGGAATGCCTTGGGATTCAAGCAATTGGAATAAATGGCGAGAAATTGTGCAGTTAATCTGGCCTTTACCCACAATGGTGCCCCGTTTCTGGGCATTAAAGGCAGTGGCATCATCTTTATAAAAGGTTAGCAAAATCTCAGGATCGTCGGTTTTGTAGACGATCTTGGCTTTGCCTTCGTAGAGCTTTTCTGGGGTAGTCATACTCACCGCGTGACGTTGATTTGATCCTGAGTTGATTTTACGAGCCTTAAATGATTTACGAAATGGGGTAAAGGGAATGTTGCCCCTCTTGGGGAGGAAGTCCCCAAATCCCTCTCACATTTTTATTGTGATTTAGTTTTATGGTTGATTTAAGGCTGCTATGGATGTTCTTGAGTAGCAGATTGATTTGAACTGAATTTAAACCTACCATGGGTGTCCCCTACCCTTTAGGAAACCTTCAGCTATGGGAAGCCAGCTCAGCCTCAACCCAACCTACATCAGTCTACCTTTAACTGTATTTTTTAACTGTGTCTTTTTACGCTAAAGAATTCATAGTTCTGAAAAAACATTCTAGAAATTCGCCATTGGATATATCTGCTAAAGTTGCCCATTCAGAATCTAACAAAAGCCGCTGCATCTGGCTGCGATGTTGTTCCAGCGCCTGACGTTTTTGATCTAGAACTGGCTCAATATCCACAACCCATCGGAATTCCTGCAAAAAAACCGTCCCAAATCCAGTTTTACAGGTATTTTTCAAAAAAGACAGCATTTCTCGGGGGCGACCCATGAGACTTGTCCAGGGCCATTGTCGCCAACACCAGATCGGATATTCATAGAGAGTCGGTTCGAGTCTCGTCTGCTTCAAGGCCGATAACACCACGGCATGGGTAACCCAATGATCAGTTGGTTCCTCTAAGGCATGGGGAATAAAGATTTCCTCCGGTTGGTAGTGGGTTAGCAGATCGCTAACTTTTTCAATAGCCTGAGGTTGGTGATTGATCAGGCTACCATCTTTAAACCCCAGGAAAATCACGTCTGATTGATCAACTCCCAAAACGATAGCAGCATTCAGGGCTTCTTGCTGCCTTAAATGCCGCAGTTGGTTCGGCGACATCAAATGGGCATGGGAACGACAGCCATCGGTCAGGAAGACAATTTGGACATCTGCCCCAGCCTGTTTTTTTCGCAGGATTGTGCCGCCGCATCCCAGGGTTTCATCATCTTGATGGGGGGCAAAAATAATGGCCCGATGGGGAAAGCTGGGCGGGACTCACTTCAATCCGATTGGCGTATAACCTAC
>JAAURB010000067.1 GCA_012033335.1 Oscillatoriales cyanobacterium RM2_1_1 | reverse complement strand
CCCCAGACCCCCTTCTATTGATAATTAATTACAACCATCTACTTAACTGAATCTAAATAGCTTCTTTGAGAGATTGTCGTTGCTGAGGGCTGAGGATCGCTTTGATTTCAAGTAACTGTTGATCATCTCGTAAAACCAGCATCCCATCCTGACCCAAAACCACCTCTGAGCAAGTCAACTCTAGACTTTGATATTGCACTTTGGGAATGGCGACTCGAATCACAATTCCAGGTTGCGATTGGGGAAAAATGTAAAGTTGCTGCTGAATTTGATTGAGTTCGAGTTTGCTGGGGGTGATACTCCGTTCCTGGGGGCTACCTGGTTTATACCAGTACAGGGTAATCCCCCGGAGTTCGGGATTGGTCAGCAAAAATACTTCATCAAATTTCATGGGCTCCCAATTCAGGGCGTTTAAGTCTTGATTTTCAGGAACTAGACGTTGTTGCCAATTGATTTCCTGCCCACCTGAGGCTTTCCACCATTGACGAATGGTTTCAAGATTGTTCCCAGTGTTGGGGCTATTGCTGCCGGATTGCCAAACGGTTGTAACGTCCATAACTGCTCTCAGGGATCGAGGGTCGATGGTGAATAACTTTTGATTCCCAATTTACCGCGATTCTGATGATTATTGGGTTCTGGCAGGATTATTCTTTTAATTGGACTTTAATCGGGAAAAATTGAAAAATGACAATCTGGTGTGGTAAGCGCTTGAACCAGTTTTCTCTGGCTTCAGGTTGCTTCAGCAGTAGAGATAATTAGCTTGAGTTCCTGTTGTAATGCCAGTCTGACCCGGGCAAATTCCAGGGCAATTTGATGGTAGATGCGATCGCTGTCCTCCCGATCCAGCATCTCTGGGGTGCTTGCTGCGCGGGCGATCGCTTCGAGGGACTGACAATAGTCAAATAGGGCCATGGCTCCCAAGGTTCCGCTGATGGACTTGAGGGAATGGGTCGCTTCCTTCAAAGCCTCTAGATCAAGAGCTGTTATGGCTACCTTGATTTGTTGTAAAAGCTCAGGGGCCGTCTCTAGATAGGCCAGGATTGCTTCTTCCAGGGCATCAATGTCCTGGAGTGACTGGAGAACCTGAGGATTGAGCGGAGATCTAGAAGTTGCGACGACAGAAGTCCGGGGGGATGTTGTGATTAGACTGGCCTGGATCTCAGGGGGTTCAGTGTCCTGAGACTTTTGTAGCTGAGACTTTTGTAAAGTCAATGGCTTGCATTTTTTGAGGACGGCGACTAGTTGTTCCATCCGAATAGGCTTGCTAATGTAGTCATCCATCCCAGCATTCAAACAAGCCTGGCGATCGCTCTCCATGGCATTGGCGGTGAGGGCAATAATCCGAGGTCGGGGATAGGGAACTGTCTCTCCTGACTGGTAGCGGTTGCGGATCTGTCGGGCCGTTTCCAGACCATCCATTTCAGGCATCTGCATATCCATCAAGATCACGTCATAGGGCTGTTGCTCTAGGGCAATCAAAACCCCCAGGCCATTCTCAGCAACATCAGCTTGATATCCCATCCGTTGTAGGATTTGCACGGCAACTTTTTGGTTAACGAGGTGATCCTCCGCTAGCAAAATTCGCAAGGGTAGAGTTGCCGCCAGAACTGGGATTGCGAAGTCGGCAAAGCGGCGGGCCTGACTATTTAATCGGACTTCCAAGGGGTCTTCTCCCAGCAGATTAACCAGTAAATTATAGAGCTGAGATTGTTTGATCGGCTTACTAAGACAGGCCGTTAGAGACCTGACAAACTCAGGCATGGCACTCTGCCCCACAGAAGTCAGCATAATCAGGGGAAGTTTTTTGCACTGGGGTAGTTGGTGAATAGCCTGAGCCAGGTCAATTCCCTCCATATCAGGCATTTGCATCTCTAGCAATACCAGATCACAGGCGGACTGTTGGAGATATTCCAGGGCTGCCGCACCGGTGTTAACGGCGACGGCTTGCATTCCCCAGGATTGGGCCTGGAGAGTGAGAATCTGACGATAGCTTTCGTTGTCATCTACCACTAGGAGACGCTTGCCTTTGAGCAACGTCGGTTCCCAGTTTTGCTCAAGCTGGTTATGGGACTCAACCAAAATAGTGAAATAAAAGGTTGAGCCGTTTGTCGGTTGAGCATCCACACTAGAGGCTGAATTGATTTGAGGGATTCGAGGCTGTGGTCGGGAGGATTGCCATCCAGGGGGGGGGATTGCCAGCAATCGTGGAATAGCTTTCAACCCAAAGGTGTCCCCCCATCATTTCTACTAACTGCTTACTAATCACTAAGCCCAGACCTGTACCGCCGTAATAGCGACTGGTGGATACATCGCCCTGGCTAAAATGCTGGAACAGACGGTTCATTCGGGCCGGAAGAATACCAATTCCGGTATCTCGTACCATGAACTGAATTTCATAGCGATTTGAACCCGAGGACGGTTGCAATTGGGCATTGAGATATTCAGGTAGAGAATTAGAATCTTGCTGCTCAACAGCGCTTGAATCAGATTGCCCCAGAAGTTCCTGCCGATCCAGAGCGGTTGCCTTTACAGAAACCATCACCTCTCCCTGATGGGTAAACTTCACCGCATTGCTGAGAAGATTCATCAGAATTTGCCGCAGTCGGGTCATATCCCCAATGATGTGGTTCGGGGTCGCGGGGTCTAGCAAATAAACCAGCTCTAAGTTTTTACCGGCAGCTTTAGTCGCCAACAAATCAATAGATTCCTCAATACAAGCCCGCAGGTCAAAGGGAGCTTGCTCTAGTTCTAAGTGGCCTGACTCAATTTTTGCAGAATCTAAAATGTCATTAATCAGAGACAGTAGGGCATCACTACTGCTGCGAATTGTCTCTACAAAATCTTGCTGGGTTAGGGTCAGGGATGTGCCCAAGAGTAATCCCGCCATGCCAATCACTGCGTTCATGGGGGTACGAATTTCATGACTCATGGTGGCCAAAAAGTCACTTTTTGCTCTGGTGGCTGCCAGGGCTTCATCTCTAGCCAAAGCGAGATCCTGGGCCGTTTGCTGACGTTCTAGCTCTCCACCAATCCATTGAGCCATGAGCTTTAACAGTTCCCGATCCACGGCCTTGAACGGTTCACTATGGGCTTGAGCACTCCAAAAACACAGGATGCCATAGACCTGATCGGCAACCCTAACCGGAATTCCCATATAAGCTCTGATTTGAAACGGTTGGGTATCATATCGGCCTGAGAGGTTGGCCACTGACTCAAAATAAAGGGGATGATTGGCTGTAGCTGTAGCGACACAAAGGCTATTACGCTTGAATTCAAAGATTTGTCCAATTTCCAGAGATTCATGAAGAGCCTGAGCCGCAATAATCTGACAGGGATAAATGGATGGGGGAGGCACAATCGCCAAATTTTTAATCCTCGAGAATACCCCCACTTCTAGACCAAATTTCTGACATCCGACCCGGAGAATATTTTGGAGACGGTCTTGAAAATCAAGGCTCTGGGAAGAGGTTACTTGATATAGGGCCCGAATCGAGGCTTCACTCTCCTGAAGCTGTTGCTCCCGTTGTTTGCGATCGCTAATATTCCGGGACACCGCCAGAATTTCTTGAACCTCAGCGGTTTTGGGGTCACGGATGGCATTGCTCGTGGTTTCAAACCAGAGATAGTGACCATCCCGATGGCGCACTCGATAGGTCAGGGTATAGGTGACATCGTGACTCAGGATTAACTGATGGGCCTTGGAGAGGGATTGAAATTCGCGGGCGTGGAGAAATAGGCTAGGATCTTGATTGACCAGCTCTTCGGGTTGATAGCCGAGCAGGGAAAAACAGGCAGGAGAGGCGTAGAGAATCAAGCCCTCAGGAGTATGACGAGTGATCAGATCCGTACAGTGCTCCGCCATAATCCGATAGCGCTCTTCCTGTTCCTGATTGTGAGCTTGGGCGATATCTAAAGTTTGCAGGAGATTGTTAATACTAGTGGCCAGGGTAGCGAGTTCATCATTGCCATCTATCAGAAGACGACGGGACAAATCACCGGGTTCGCCCAACTGATTAATGAAGCGATTGAGTTCGGCCAGGCGAGAGAATACTAATCGTTCAAGGAAAATCAGGATTAAGATTCCAAAAGCGATGCCAATTCCAAGTATGACCAGTAGGAATACAGAAGCCCTGAAGCGGTTGAGGGAATTTGATTCTAGATTGATAAACGCTACCGTCACAGTATATAGAGCTGCAATACAGATTAAAACCGATGTGTTTACAATCAGTAATGATTTCTGATGCAATTTCATAGCAGTTCCTTTTCCTGACAGGGTGAGTCAATCTGCTGTTTGAGATATCCCCCCGCACATAAAGTAATGCATACGCAAGCCGTAAAAGACAATAGACACTTAAACATAAGCAAGCTACTTATGTAGCAGAAGGTTGACCCGTTTGCTCATAATTCTAGCTTGCATTGATAAGTCTCTACTCCGGGTGGCCCAAGTTGCAGTTGTCCACAATTGACGCTGGGTAAAGGCAAACAGAACTAAGAAAGTACTGTTGAGATTCTAATCCTAACAAAAACTCAGAGGATATTGAGATGGGTTAAAGGGTCTCAACAGTATAAAACAAGTCATAAATTTGACTTTATACCTTTGCTTTCATAATTCTTAAAATAAGGTTTTTATTCATGAGTCTTGCTCCAAGCCAGGCTTTTTCTCTAGATTTGTGCCCAGGTTAGGACGATAAGCTTCCTAATAATTTATAGGAATAATTTATAGGAATAATCTATTAGGAGTAATTTATAGGAATAATTTATAGGAATAATTTATGGGAATAATCTATTAGGAGTAATTCATAGGAACAATCCACAAAAATAAAATGTAAAAGAAAAAGAAAAAGAAAAATACAGCAATTTCCCAGCCCGTGAAGTATGGATTTAGCAGGGGTGGCCCACCGCACCATCACCTCCCATCCTCCAGCAGTGTGAGAAACGTGGCACAAAAACAAAACAAGCTGATCTGAATCCTGTAGGAATAACTTATGGGAATCTTGACTTCCTGCTCTGCAGGACTCATTTCTGGATCCGCCCTCTGGCTCTGGCATTCACCCCCTAAACGGCCATCAATCCCTCGGGATCAATCCGCCTGACTTTTGTAAAACTTAACTGGGTCATAGATTATTTAATAAGTCTTAAAAAATATTCATGTAACAATATAGAGTAACAATGAATTACAGTTGGTAATCACTTAACTGCAGGAGGTTCAGTATGGTAGCCCTCACAGATCGAGCCCAGTCTGGTCGCTTAACCATGGAGGTCAGTGCTCTTCCCGAGACGACGGTGATGCGATCGCTCGACTGGGATCGGGATCGCTTCGACATTGAGTTTGGCTTGCAAAATGGCACCACGTACAACTCATTTCTGATTCGGGGAGAAAAAATTGCCCTGGTAGACACCTCCCACCTCAAGTTTCAGGAGCTTTACCTGGATATCCTGAAGCAGCAAATTGACCCGGCTACAATTGATTATTTGATTATTAGCCATACTGAGCCTGACCATAGCGGTTTGGTCAAGCATATTCTAGAGCTGGCCCCTGAGATTACGGTAGTGGGAGCTAAAGTTGCCATTCAGTTTTTAGAAGACCTGGTTCATACTCCATTCCAGCGGCAACTGGTGAAGAATGGCGATACTCTAGATTTGGGGAATGGTCACTTGCTGGAGTTTGTCTCAGCCCCCAATCTTCACTGGCCCGATACAATTTTCACCTATGACCACAAGACTCAGATCTTGTTTACCTGTGATGCCTTTGGGATGCACTACTGTTCCGATCACACCTATGACGAGAATATGGCTGAACTAGAGCCTGACTTCCGGTTTTACTATGAGTGTTTGATGGCTCCCAACGCCCGCTCCGTGTTGAGTGCAATCAAGCGGATGGAGAGCCTGGGAGAGGTAACTACCATTGCCACAGGCCATGGCCCCCTCCTGCGTCATAATGTTCGGGAATGGGTGGGCCGATATGCAGAATGGAGTCAGGCTCAAACCAAAGGAGAAACAACGGTTGCGGTTTTCTACATTTCTGACTATGGCTACTGCGATCTCCTCTCTCAAGCTCTGGCCCACGGGATTACAAAAACCGGAGTTCATGTGGAGATGATGGATCTGCGCTCTGCCGATTCCCAGGAGTTACGGGAGCTTGTCTCGGATGCCACCGGATTGGTGATTCCTACGCCCCCGGCTTCCGGATCGGAGTTAGGGGAAGTGGAAGGGGCCATCAGCACTATTCTCGCCTCAACCCATAAGAAGCAAACCTTTGGCATCTATGAATCAGGGGCAGATAATAGTCTTTCGGTTTATCCCTTAGATGTGAAGTTCAAGGGGGCAGGCTTGAAAGGGGCTTTTCCCTCCATTCGGATCACGGAAACCCCGTCGGCAAACACCTACAAGCTCTGCGAAGAAGCTGGAACGGATATGGGACAGCAATTGTCCTTGAAGAAGGCAGTTCAGCAGATGAAGTCCCTGGATAGTGACTTGGACAAGGCATTGGGGCGTTTGAGTGGGGGGCTTTATCTGATCACAGCAACCAAAGGAGAAGTGAGCAGTGCCATGTTAGCATCCTGGGTTTCCCAAGCCAGTTTCCAACCCTTGGGATTAACCATTGCGGTGGCTAAGGATCGGGCCATTGAAGCCCTGATGCAGGTGGGAGATACTTTTGTTCTGAACGTTCTGGCTGAGGACAACTATCAAAAATTGATGAAGCATTTTCTTCAGCGCTTTGCCCCAGGGGCAGATCGGTTCGCCGGGGTGGGGATTCAAAGGGCTAATAATGGCAGCCCCATCCTGGCGGAAGCCCTAGCCTATCTGGAATGTGAAGTCGGCAGTCGAATGGAGTTGAGCGACCATTGGCTAGTTTATGCCACGGTTCAGAATGGGCGAGTCAGCGATCCCGATGCAATTCCTGCAGTTCATCACCGCAAAGTGGGAAATCACTACTAGGATTTGGGCCGGTAGATGAGCTCGACTTTACCTCGCTACCCATGATGGCAGAGTAGATAGGGCTCGATCTGTAGTAATTCTGGGGGGTTTTCAGATGTTGGGTGTTGAACCGACATCTGAAAATGTCCTGTTCGTAAAATTCAACTGACCGTTACAATAGAACGGTTACGCCTGCTGAAAAAACTTTCGGGGGGTGTGATTGTGTGGGTCAGGCAAGAATTCTATAAGAAACTGATATGATCGAGCGCTATACCCTGCCCGAAATGGGAGATCTCTGGACAGAAGAATATAAGCTAAAAACCTGGCTACAGGTTGAAATTGCCGTGTGTGAAGCCCAGGCGGAGCTAGGTCATATTCCCCGAGACGCGGTTGAGGAGATCAAGACCAAAGCCCGCTTCGATCCGAAGCGGGTGTTAGAAATTGAGGAAGAAGTCCGCCACGATATGATCGCCTTCCTCACCAATGTGAATGAATATGTTGGGGATGCCGGACGATATATTCATCTGGGGCTGACCAGTTCTGATGTGCTCGACACGGCCCTGGCTCTGCAATTGAAAGCCAGCGTCGATGTATTGCTTGATCGGATTGAGTGCTTGAGTCAGGTGATTCGTTACCAGGCCCAACAACATCGCCATACGGTAATGATTGGTCGTTCCCATGGCATTCATGCCGAACCGATTACCTTTGGGTTCAAGCTGGCGGGATGGCTGGCGGAGGTTTGTCGCCATCGGGAGCGATTGGTGCGGCTGCGCCAGAGTATTGCCGTGGGCAAAATTTCCGGAGCGGTGGGTACCTATGCCAATATTGATCCGAAGGTTGAAGCCCTGGCCTGTCAGAATTTGGGACTTGAACCCGATGCTGCCTCTACCCAAGTGATTTCCCGCGATCGCCATGCAGACTATGTTCAAACCCTGGCATTATTGGGGGCTTCAATTGAGCGGTTTGCCGTTGAAATCCGCAATCTCCAGCGCACCGATGTGCTAGAAGTCGAGGAGTTCTTTGCCAAAGGTCAGAAAGGCTCCTCCGCCATGCCCCACAAGCGCAATCCGATTCGGAGTGAGCGGCTCACCGGACTGGCCAGAATTCTCCGGGGTCATACCGTTGCCGCCCTGGAAAATGTAGCTCTGTGGCATGAACGGGATATTTCCCACAGTTCTGTGGAACGGATGATGCTACCGGACGCTTCAACGATTGCTCACTTTATGCTGGTGGAAACCATTGATCTGGTGAAGCATTTACTGGTCTACCCCGAAAATATGCGGCGGAACCTGAATGTTTATGGTGGGGTCGTATTTAGTCAGCAGGTGTTGTTGACCCTGATTGAAACCGGTATGAATCGGGAGGCAGCCTATGAAATCGTCCAGTTCTGTGCCCATCAAGCCTGGAACCAACCTGATGGTAATTTTCAGACTCTAATTACTCACCATGAACAGATCAAGACCAGACTTTCCCCAGAGGAAATTGCCACCTGTTTTGACCCTGAACGCCATTTAAAGCATCTGGATGAAATCTACCAGCGGTTGGATATTTAATTGGCTATAGGGATTTCCAATCCCGGGAGGTAGGGATTTGGGAGTGGGGGTGCAATGACAGTGCCCAATAAGTTAAGATTGCCAGTCTACTCGAAGCCTAAGCCACAAAATCTCACAAGTTGTTTCTGGTTTGGATGATTATTCTGAATCTCTTAATTGAAACCTTAATATGTTTAGAACATTTACCTTATCTGTAATTGCCTTCGTAGTTGTAATTGGATTGAATCTAACAGCCTGTCAACCCTGGAACGTGCAAGCCCAGGCTGATGATGCAAAATCTAATCCGATGGAACAAACTCAACCGCTACCTTCTCAATTGCCAACTCCTCAACCACCATCTACTCCCGTTCCGCAAATTCAAACCTATTCCCAGGTTCCAGACTGGGCTAGATTGGTTGATATTCAGCCGATCAATCCGAACATTCAATTGGATATTCGCTATGGGACAGTGGATAACTTTCTCAAGAAAAAACTTTACCCGGTGTCCCGATGTTATTACGCCGAGAAGTGGCTGAAAAACTCTCCCTAGTACAACAGGATGTGGAGAAAATCGGGCTGGGATTGAAGGTATTTGATTGCTATCGTCCCTGGTCAGTCACCAAACAAATGTGGGAAATTTTGCCCGATCCCCGCTATGTGGCTAATCCGGAACGGGGTTCTCGCCACAATCGGGGCGCAGCGGTTGACCTGACCTTGGTTGACCTGAAAACCGGAAAAGAGCTGCCCATGCCAACGGATTTTGATGACTTTACTGAGGAAGCGGCCCGGGATTATCCCGATCACGACCCAGAAGCCCGACGCAATAGTAATTTACTCGGGTATCACATGGAGCGCCGTGGCTTTGAGCCTCTGGTTACAGAATGGTGGCACTTTGACTCCGTGGGATGGCAAAAATTCTCCCTGCTGGATGTGCAAATGGACAAGGTTCCTTAGGAATATCTGGCTGTTGAATGGGCTCAATGGTCAACACTTGGGGGGCAAAATTGCCAATAAATTTCCTGGTAAAACTGCTCCAGACCTTGAACACAGACGGGATCAGCAAATAAGTGATCCTGGCGCTGACTCATTTGCTGGGCGATTGCCTGTCTCCAGTCAGGATCTTGACCCAATCGAACCGCAATATCAAGGTACTCCGCTTCAGTTTGGGCAATGGTTTCAGTGAGGTCTAGCATTTTCAAAAAGCTGTCGGCATGTCGCCCCCGCATGAATTCCCCCGCACAGGTGACGATAGGGAGATTGCAGGCAATCGCTTCTAGAGAGGTATTCCCCCCTGACCAGGTCAAGGTGTCCAGGAAAACATCAGCGAGTAAATTCAGCATCAGATAGTCAGAGCGCTCCGGAATATTCAAATGAATGCAATAATTCTCAGGCTCCAGATTGAAGTGCCTGAATGCTTTTTTCAGACGTTCTTGCAATAACTCACCCCGGAGAAAAATAAACTTTGCCTGGTGAACTCTCAGGGCAATTTTTGGAAAATATAATCATATTGAGGTAAATACTTAAACGGAGCCTGACCACAAAAGTACAGAACTGCAGTCTCAGGTAAGCCAAACTCTGACCGGGTTTTTCTTAAAACTGGAATATCCCTGGGTTTGGGATAGGCAACGCCGATATTCGGCAAGCGAATTAAGGTTTCTGAATAGTGATCCTGAGCATTTTCTGGCTCCATTAATTCACTGGATAAAAAGTAATCAATCGTGGGTAAACCCGTCGTTACCGGATGTCCCCAGGCTGTACATTGAATCGGAGCCAGTCGTAATCCAGCCCGTTGTAACGTCGGGGGATCCATACCAATTTCAGGATAGACCAGAATATGCAATTGGTCAGCTAGAATCTGTTGACAGGTGGCTTCAAAGTCCTGGTAAATATGATGAAATACATCACTATACTGACGAAATTGCTGGGTGACTAAATCCGGCAAATTCCCAGTGTAATAACAGTAAATCTCGAAGTTTTCAGGGTTGTGGTGTTTCAGCCAGCCCGTCAGCCAAAGGGTGCCACTGTAGGAGTGTAAGTAGTGAGAAACATAGCCAATTCGGATGCGATTCTGGGCTGGAGTCATGGCAATCGGTTTAACCCATTGGGGATAGGTTTCTGCCATAATTCGATGCACTAAATTACCATAATTGCGTTGAGAGTCAACCACATTATGGGCTTGATAAGCCAGATAAAAATTAGTGTAGCGATGGGTTGCCCAGAAACAACTTTGCTTTTGGGCCGGGGTATCCAGTTGAGTTTCTTGAATTAAGGTTTGTAGCCCTGTTTCAAATCTCCGACGATAGTAATCAATCTGTTCAGGTTCCTCGTAAATCATTGGAATCAGCAGATGTTTTAGCAGCTTGAATGTATAGTCTTGAGGCATCTGATTTGCCGCCGCTTCAGCAGACAAAATGGCTGCTTCAGTCTGACCTTGGTGTAGTAAGCGATTGATCAGCGCAAAGTACAATTGCCCCGATTCAGGATGGATTTGAACGGCTGTTTCTAAGGTTTGAATGGACTCATCAGAACGGCGTAATTGATAAAAACAGTCTGCCAAATTGGCATGTACTACTTCATCTCCAGACTCAGAATTTAGGTAGTTCTGGTAATGTTGGATGGCCTGGGGATAATTTCCATGTTGATAGTGCTTTTGCCCTAAACGATATTGATTTTGGATAGGGTTATCCCTGAAATATAGAGCAACTTTTAAGTTCTCTAGAACAGTAGTTTCTTCCGGTTTTAACTTCAAGGCTATTTGGTAAATTTCTATGGCTTCACCAATCCGTTCCTGCTCAAACAAAATATTCCCTAAGTTCAGATAGCTGCCCCAAAAATAAGCATTGGTGGCGATCGCCGCCCGATAATACACCTCAGCTTCTCTATACTCCCCTTGCTGATACCAAATATTCCCCAGATTATTATAGGCATCAATTAAATCCGGCTCTAACTCAATAGCTTTTTGGTAGGCGATAACGGCTTGAGTCGGCTGATTTCGTTTTTCTAAACAAAGCCCCAAATAATAATGGACGTTGCCGTTTAAAGGTTCTAGTTCTACCGACTGAACTAAGGCTTTAAATGAGTCCTCATAACTGCCTAAATCATACTGAAGAATCCCTAAATTCAACCAGGCTTCCCCATGATCAGGCTGATGGCTTAACAGATCTTGATAGTGTTGTTGGGCTAGGTATAAATTTCCTTGTTCATGGTGATCAATGGCTTGTTGATATAGGTCACTAAATTGCTGTTGTCCAGTAGGAACCATCTCTGGATGTTTCAGGCTAGAAATGACATCGGGCTGACGTTGTTCTAGTAAAGTTGCCGGAGAATAGTTTGCGTCTCTGTGAATATCCCAACTCAGGATTAAAATTTCCGGTTCCGAGTCTGAGGGGACTAAAACTGGAAATTCCAGCAAAATCTGGCACTGCGAATGAACGGCCATAAAATCCCAAACCGCTTGCCGGACAATGCTATGATCGGCATCGTTGACAATGATTACCGCTTGATCTGCCAGGGAAGCCTGAACCAGAAGCAAACTGATTAAGACCGAACGGTAGTCCGTTTCTCCATTGTAGAAAAAAACTCCAATCTTGCTTTGGGTCTCAAATTGGCGAAATTCTAGAAGAAATTCTTCAGGGTCATAGCCACAAAAAATCACCTGTTCTTCCAAGCCAAATTTTTGTAAATTACTGATCAGCTCTTCTAGATGTTGATCAGATTGTCGGGGGTTGGCAATCCTGCCAACGGCATAGGCTGAACGTTCAGGTTGGTTGAGGAGAGCACCAATCAGGGTTGCACCCTGGGAGGAAGTGCCAATTTCACAGTAGACCTCCCCGGGTTCTAGGTAGGCAGTTCCACGGTTGAGAAGTTGCAGGAGATTAGTTAGAATAGCCCCACAACCAATTTGTTCGAGGACTAGTTGGAGCTGAGATGTCTCTGGCTGTGTCGAGCTGTTTTCCCAGTTCTCGTTTAAGTTTGGAAGCTGCTGAGCAAACTGTTGATAATCCATTCCGAACTCAGGTAACTTGGCAACACCCTGCGAGAATTGCATAGTGACTTATTTTAATCTATCACCCCCAACCTCTTTTTTTAGAAAAGAGATAACTTAGCAAGAGATTATTTAGAAAAAGATGATGGATTTTCCAGGAGAATTGGGTAAGTTTTATATATTACTTTTCTAGTTGAGTAAGCTAGAGAAACAAACTACAAATTCCAGCCAACATTAAGAGCTAGAAAAATATCTAGAAGAATATTTTTATGACTAATTCTGATCTTGATAGACTGATTCCTCCTGAAATCAAGGGTGATGCATTTTACAAAGCCATTCAGAAGATCGCCAGGGAGGAGAATATCAAAACTGTCTTAGAAATTGGCTCTTCTTCGGGAGGAGGCAGTACTGAAGCCTTTGTGTTAGGACTCCGAGACAACCCGCACCGTCCAACCTTATATTGTATGGAGGTGTCAAAGTCAAGGTTTGCTGAACTGCAAAGAACTTACGCAGCAGATGAATTTGTTAAGTGTTATAATACATCCTCAATTTCTCTAGAGAAGTTCCCCAGTCAAGCAGAAGTAATCGCATTTTATCAGAATCAAGTTACAGGTTTGAATCATTATCCTCTTGATACAGTTCTGGATTGGTTACAAAAAGATATTGAGTATGTTCAGAATTCAGGCGTAGAAGACAATGGGATTCGAAAAATCAAGCAAGAGAATGATATAAAGACCTTTGATGTTGCTTTGATTGACGGTTCAGAATTTACTGGAACCGCAGAGTTGGAGGAAGTTTATGGCGCAAAATTTATATTGTTGGATGATATCAACACGTTTAAAAACTCAAAAAATTATCAAAAACTGATTCATGATCCGGGTTACGATCTCCTGGAGAATAGTGTTGAGCTTCGCAATGGATACGCAATCTTTAGAAGAAAAGTTCACTCTTTTGCAACTGAGCAGGCAGAGCAAAATCTAGTGAGAAACCTGGTCAAGTCTGGGATGATTGTCCTAGATATTGGTGCAAATGTTGGAGACTATACCTTACTTCTTAGTGAACTAGTGGGCAGCAAAGGAAAAGTTTATGGGTTTGAACCTACTTCTACTTCTACTACTTTTAAGAGATTGAGTCAAGCCATAGAATCAGCTGAACTTTATAATGTAACTTTGGTTCGGAAAGCAGTTTATTCTCAAGATGGCAGCATTGAGTTCAATGAATTTTCGGAAGAGTATTCTGTCTGGAATAGTATTGGTAAGCCCCAAATGCTTGATCCAGAGAATGCCCTCAATCGTATTCCGGTAGTTAGAACAGAACTGGTTGATGCTATTACTCTTGATACTTTTTGTGAGGAGAATGATATTCAAAAGATTGATTATCTTAAGCTAGATGTTGAAGGAGCTGAATCAGAAGCCCTAATCGGTTGCACCCGGCTCCTGAGTGAACATGCCATTCAATTCATCCAATTTGAAATTTCTCAAAAGATGTTAGAAGGATTGGATAAAGTAGCTGAAGAAACTTTTCAAATCTTAGGAGAAAACGATTATGAGTGCCATCGTATAACACCTGATGGAGATATCGGAGAGCGGGTGACAAACTCAGATGCTTTCTACGAAAACTATATTGCTTTCCCTGAATTGCCAGTTCACTTTTTTACAATTGTCTTAAATGGAGAACCATTTATTCAATATCATATCGATATTTTCAAACAACTCCCTTTCAAATGGCATTGGCACATTGTTGAAGGAGTTGCTGAGTTAAAGCATGATACGGCTTGGAGTACGCAGCTTGGTGGAAAAGTGACCGATGAAATTCATTGTAATGGCCTGAGTAAAGATGGGACTTCTGAATATCTGGATGATTTAGCCAAGCAATATTCGGATCAGGTCACAGTCTATCGCAAACCCAACGGAGAATTCTGGGATGGCAAGCGGGAGATGGTGAATATCCCGCTTCAAAACATTCAAGAAGAGTGTTTGCTATGGCAGGTTGATGTGGATGAACTGTGGACAGTGGAGCAAATTTGTGATGGGCGCAAACTATTTATCAAAAATCCAGATAAAACCGCTGCCTTTTACTGGTGCTGGTATTTTGTCGGTGAGAATTTAGTCATCAGCACCCGCAATTGTTACGCTCAAAATCCTCAACAAGATTGGTTAAGAACCTGGCGATATCAACCTGGGGCATTCTGGGCTGCCCATGAACCTCCAGTCTTGGTTGAAACGGTTGCCGCAGATCAACAGAGAAATATTGCAGCGATCAACCCATTTTTTCATGATGAAACCGAAAAAGAAGGACTGATTTTTCAACACTTTGCCTATGTTATCCCTGAGCAATTAAAGTTCAAGGAGCAATATTATGGCTATCAAAATGCAGTTCAACAGTGGAATAGACTTCAGTTGGTTAATCAATTTCCAGTGCCCTTAAGAGATTACTTTGGTTGGGTTGGTGACCATACTATGGTGGATACAGCTACAGCGTGCGGAGTCAGTCCAATTGCCCGCAGACGGGAAGAGGATTGGGAATTTGTTGAACCCCTAGTCTTACAAAAGAAAGTCAGAAAAGCACCCACTATTTTGATTGATGGCGTGTTTTTTCAGCTTTATCAAACAGGGATTGCCAGGGTTTGGCAGTCTCTGCTTGAAGAGTGGGCAAAAGCGGATTTTTCTCAGCATATTGTGGTACTAGATCGAGGGGGAACCGCACCGAAAATTCCTGGTATTTGGTATCGGCAGATTCCGGCCTATGATTATCAGCAAACTGATGCGGATCGAGAAATGTTGCAGCAAATCTGTGATCAGGAAGCCGCTGATGTTTTTATTTCGACTTACTATACCACTCCAGTTTCTACTCCCTCTGTATTCATGGCCTATGACATGATTCCAGAAGTTTTAGGAGCTGATTTTAACGAGCCAATGTGGCGAGAGAAGCATTATGGAATCAATCATGCTTCAAGCTATCTAGCAATTTCCCAGAACACAGCAGATGATTTAGTTAAATGCTTCCCAGAAATCTCTTCCGATCAGGTAACGGTTGCTCATTGTGGTGTTTCCAATCATTTCTTCCCGGCTAATCCGCAAGAAATCTACCAATTTAGAAATAAGTATGGCATCACTAAGCCCTATTTTGTTCTGGTTGGAGTAGGTAGCAATTATAAAAATGCTGAATTGTTTTTCCAAGCATTTAGTCAACTGCCTAGTCGCCAGGGATTTGAAATGATCTGTACCGGTAGTGGTTATCTTTTGGCCAGTGAATACCGACAGTTTACTAGCGGTACTGTAGTTCACGCCTTGCAACTCAGTGATGAAGAATTGCGGTTAGCCTATGCGGGAGCGATCGCCCTGATCTATCCCTCTCGTTATGAGGGATTTGGCTTACCAATTGTGGAAGCGATGGCTTGTGGTTGTCCTGTGATTACTTGTCCCAATGCTTCAATTCCAGAAGTGGCTGGTGAAGCCGCAATTTATGTTAATGACATAGATGTTATGGACATGGCAAATGCTCTATGTGAAGTTCAAAAACCAGAGGTTTATAACTCCTTAATTGCAAAAGGTTTAGAACAAGCCAAGAAATTCTCCTGGTCAAATATGGCTGAAATAGCAAGTTCAGCACTGATCAGTGCAACTCTATTACATCTTAATCTTAAAGAAATCAATCTGATCACTTTTCCGGATTGGTCACAGAATGAGGAGATTATTGCTTCAGATCTATCTCAACTGATCAGAACAGCAACCACTTATTCCAATAAAGATAAAACTACATTACTAATTGATACGAGCCATATCTCTAATGAAGATGCCGATCTGATTTTATCCAGTGTTGTGATGAATTTAATGATGGAAGAAGGACTGGAAGTTGAAGAGAGTGCAGAAATTGTTTTGATTGGAAAGCTTAGTGAAATTCAATGGTCACTTCTGAGAACTTTCTTAGCAGGTCGAGTGGTATTGCAACATGAGAACCAAGAAGCGATCGCCCAATCTAAGTCAGAGAATTTGACTAGGATTGAACTATCCAGCTTATAGCGATTTCTAATCACGTGAGGTACAGATTTGAGAGGTGGCGGCGCGGTGCGCCGCCACCTCTCGTACTCCAGCAGCGTTGGAAACGCTGTTAAGATAAAACTTGAGATAAAAAAACAATGACCTCAATCTCTACCCAAAAATTAACCTTTATCGAATTTTTAGAACGGTGTCCTGATGGTTTTGGGCGGTATGAACTAGTTAATGGAGAACTCATTAAAGTGGAACCCACTCGTGCCCACAAAAACGTTGCTCGGTTCCTAGTTCGCTGCTTTACTCAAGAAAGTGATCGCCTGAATTTAGACTATATTGTTGATAAAGATATCATCATTAAAACAGTGACTCCAGAGGGGGAAGAACGGGGAAGAAATCCTGATGTTGGGGTTGTGAAAGCAGCCGTTTGGAATAGCAATGTGAGAACCTATGGTGCGTTAACAGAATCTATTCAATTGGCCGTAGAAGTGGTTTCAACTAATTGGGAGGATGATTACATCGATAAGCTAGATGAACATCAGCGCTTGGGAATTCCTGAATACTGGATTGTAGATTACTGGGCAATTGGTTCCCGTTCTTTTCTGGGCTATCCAAAACAACCAAAAGTCTTTGTCCATCAGTTGATTCAGGGAGAATATCAGGTTCAGCCTTTTGCAGGCAGCGATCGAATTATTTCTCTAACTTTTCCAGAGTTAGAACTGACCTGTACTCAAGTATTTGCATCAAGCCAAATTCAGGAGTTATAGCATCCTAACCTTGGGAATCCAAATAAATTTGCCACATCTGCTGATAAGCATTCTCCATTTCACGAGTGAATTGTTTCCCGTTCCACAGTGGAGCAGTTTGTCGAGATTTTTTTAACTTCCAAGAAATTTGTTGGCGCAAGTTTGCATCTCGACCTAAACGAATCCCCCACTCAACATACTCCTCATCTGTCCAAGCAATTCCTTCCGTAATCCCTGCATTGATCATCATGGTGTAGCTGTTGCGACTAGCAAACTGCTCTCCTACTCGAGTGACTACTGGAATTTCCATCCACAAAGTTTCCATTATAGTGGTTGCACCATTATAGGGATAGGTATCCAACAAAATATCTGCAACCTGGAGATTGGCTCGATGAATTTCTGAAGTCATCGCATTTGGCATGAATCTCAAGCGATCAGCGTTTATCCCTTCTTCCTGAGCAATCTGAGCAAAACAATTGTTGACCTTATCTTTGTCCAGGAGCAAGTCCTTGATCAAAAGATAGCTATTGGGCACTTCCCTGATGATTTGCATTTGTAGTCGGGCTGTTTGCAGGTTGTATTTGTAACCGCTCTGGGCACTAAGATAAACAACGGCATCCTCAGGAATATTCAGATCTTCCCGGCGAACTTCCGGAACTCCAACTTCAAACCCATCCACCGCTATATAGGTCTGGGGAAGTCGCCAAATTTTCTCAGTATAGTAATCCTGAGCATCATCTGGCAGGACATAGGAATCAGCAATGTAATAATCTACAGAACTCAATCCAGTTGCATCCCATCCCAGCCAAGTGGCTTGAATCGGTGCATACCTAATCGATAGAATTTCACAACAAACATCCAGGGTTACACTATCGAGGTCGATCAAAATATCGAGGTCATCTTCATAAAGTTGATCAATAACCTTTCCAGAACCGAATGGGAATTGGTAGCCTTTATCAACATGTTGAATGTACCAATCCTGTAATGGATCATGTCGTCCCTGAGCATTAATCAGATAAGCATGAATCTGAAATTCTTCCCGGTTGTGATACTGAAATAACCATCGAGCTAGCCATCCCACCGAATGAGTTCTCAGGCAGTGAGATAGATAGCCGATTTTTAGAGGACGCTTAGGAACACTTGCCTTTGGGGTGCGAGGGTACTGCTGTTGAATTTCTCTCACCCTATTTTGGGCATATCTGGCGATGTTTTTTTCGCATAATCGAGCCACTTCCTGACGGAGATGCATATTTTGTCGAGGTTGATCCCGAACATAGGGAAAATAAAACGGTGTACTAAACAAGCGCATTGTCGTATCCTGATGCATTTCCCCGGGCTGAGCTTTGAACAATTCCATCAGCAGAGACTCTAATTGCTGCAGAATCTGATCACTTTCTGTAGAGTATCCTCCACCAGCGTGCATTAGACCGCGCAGAATCACATGGGCGGCGTACACCTGGTCGGGCAAATCCTCCATAGCACTGTAGTACTGCTTAGCTAGCTCAATTCCCTTGACATTATTGCTGGCATTCTGATAGAAGGTAGCTGCGTCGAGGAGCGCTTTTGTATTTCGAGGCTCGACCTGCAAGCACAACTCTGCTAGCTGAGCGGCAATATCTGGTCGATAGAAAATGGTTGCAACTTTTGCGGCGGTATTCAGGGTTAGCTTGGCAAAAGGATGGGTTGCCTGAATGTAAGGGATATAGCTTTCTACCAGCTCGAAAGATTGAGGATGGAGGGGAGCATAATCTAGAACTTGCTCTAATGTCTCCATGAATAATTCTGCATCAACACCCTCAATCCCTTCAGGTTGCCCAGGCTCAGATTGCTCCGGATCAGTTTGTAAAAGCTCGATGATGCCAAGGGTTTGGGGTTCATCACCGGTATAGGTTCCAAGGCGAATACTCGACTGAATAAGATGGAACAGGTTTGACAAATCTGCGGGGGCAATCTCTCGCATGTGCTGGCGAAGTGTCCAGGAAACGATATCATCCTGGTGCTGCTCTCGCCGTTCAGCTTCAGCCTGCAAAACCTGAATTAGTTCTAATGTCCATTGCTCGATTTGAGCTTCGTCCCCCTCGGTCATAGCAAAAAGCCAGGTTGTTTGAGCCTCGGCTTCCTGTCCTTGGAGCAGTAGCATCAGCCCAAGAGACCAATAGTAGGATTTGACCTCGGGTTCAGTGCTGATGGCTTGTTCATACAAGTTTGCCGCCGCGAGATAGTTTTCAGTAGATAAAAACTCCTCTGCTTGTTGTTTCCAATTAGTTGCATTGTCTTGAGCTGAACCCATAGAACTCCAAAAGCTTACAGTTGGCTTGTTGTTGGGAAAAAGTCTACGAAAAAAAGGTGAGTGGCTTGTAACTACTCACCTTAACGTTATCAACACTTGAGCTACTCCTGGGTAGCTGGCAAGACTGAGTAAGTAGATGGTTGTAATTAATTATCAAACAGAAGGGGGTCTGGAGCTTTGCCGCCCGAAGGGAGGGCACTGCTTCAACCCCCCTACATGTATCTTCTAATTAATTGTGCCTAGCTACTTAACAAAAAATTACTTGACTAATCTTGTGATGGCAGCAGGACAGTCACTTGCACCTGCTGTAAAGGCAGGAAATATTCCAGGGGCAACTGTTTCACAGAGGATAGAAGAGGTTGTAGCATCTCCTCCTGTCGCTGCGGTTGTCAAAAAGTATACGGAACCAGCATAGGAGCGCAGGGATTGAGTGTTGGTACTATTGCCAAAGCAAGATGATCCAGCGTTGCCAGATCCCGTACAACTGTAAAGGTAGTTGCTAGTTTGAGTTTTGATTCCTACACCTAAAGAATCAATACTGGTTGAAAAGGTATTGTTCTCAGCGTAGTAAGCTTGCTGACCTTTATTCATGGAACCAACATAGGTCTTGGCTTCGGACTGCTTGGCTTTGTTGGCCTGGTTCAAGAAGGAAGGCAGGGCGATCGCAGACAAAATACCGATGATGATGATTACAACCAAAAGTTCGATCAGGGTGAAACCCTCTTCTTTGCGCTTCTTGGCAACGTGCTGTAGGAACTTTGCTTTAAATTCGGTCTTCATGGATTGTTTCTCCTTGGGGGTTGAGATAACTTTTATTTACATCCCTAACTTACCCAATTACTCTCCGTCTCATATCACCCCTTCCTAAAATTCCTGAGATTTTTCTGGAGAATGCTCTAGAAATGCGTATAGAAACGCTTCTATACCTATCAATAGTGCTTTCATCTGCTTAAAAGCAATAACGTGGGTTGTTGGTTCCAACGTGAGCGGATGGAATGGCTGGATCTTTTGCCAGCGATCCACTAATACAGAGAATGGTTGAGGCCCATCCCAGAGGGGCAAAAGGCTCGCTGCCTGAATACTTTCCAGGTTGATTGAAGTCAGGGCTGGCAACTGGACATATTGACTGATGACAAAAGGTCGATGGGTATTCAGGCATTCCACTAGCTGTTCTCGCGCCTTTTCCTGACCAACTTGGGGATGGAGATGTACTTGAACATGATGCCAATCTGTATCTGTCCATGTTGAAATTTCTGTCAAAGGCTGAGCGACTTTAGGATGACCACACCAGAAGTCCAATAGGCGATTGATTGGATGTAGAAGTTCATATAGGTACAATTTCTCCTGAGTTGAGGCTTCAGCTAAACCAATTGCTAGAAAAGCAGGCAAGTCATCCATAGACTTGAACAAATCTGTAAGCTCCCAATATCGCCAGTTCACCATGCTGATAAATTCCAGATCAGCCATTCTCAAAGCATTGAATAAGTCAGGAATAGTAAACCCCTTGTCTCCAACTAACAGGCAATTTGCTACCATTCCCTCGTTACTATCCATGCGCTGATTTTGAGTTTGTTGTTTGACTAGGACGGCATCTTTTAGAGACTTTAGCGTTTCTCTGGCCAGCTCGATTGCTACCTCGTTGGGGCTTTCATCCATCAACCCAATCAATTCAAACATCTTCTGGGCTCTGAAATAGTCTGCCCGCTGAAATGCACAATGGAGATTAGAACGGATAATACCTGCTGGCTTAAGCACAGCTTGCATTGCCTTTAAACCTGCTACGATATCAGGCAACAAATAAAGTACTTCATCGGCATTAACATAATCAAATTCTAGACCCAATTTAGGTAAGTCTTCAATCTTCAAAACATGAAACTCACAGTTAGTAAACCCATGATATTCCAACCTTTGTTGAGCAAGTTTAACAGATTCTTCAGAAATATCAATTCCCACAATTCTGGCTCCGGGATTAGCCTCCGCCAGAACCAGAGATTTATAACCACTACCACAACCTGCGTCTAAAATAACCTTGCCCTCTGTACTGATAACTTTTTGATTTCTCAGGTAGTAGGGAGTAACTAAATTATGGATATAGAGTGATTGATAATCTTCCTTAGGAGATTGCTCTAGAGGAATACGAGGATAGGGAGCTGAATCAAACTGTTGACGAATTTTGTCAAGCAACTCCGGATCTTTTGGCTCCATGTTGATAACCGCGCTATTCTAAAAAGTGTTTACTCGAAAAACAAAACACAGAATCTAATGTAATCTAATCTACATTCTATTTTTTGGCTTCTGCATAAATAGATTCATGCTTTCTGGCCTCTAAGTCAATAGTCGGATCAAAATCTCGCAATTCAACCTTTGAATAACCAATGTTTTGAAGAATAGCCAGCAAATTTTTCTGATCAAACATGTGACAATGATGACCGGCCATGTAGGCAATATAGTTGATATAGTCTATTGGCGAATTGTAATTGTACGCAGGTTGATACAGACAATACTTCTCAGATTCAAATTTTTCGGGGTTCAAATATGCCTCAATATATATCCGAGCATTGGGTACACACACACTAAAAATCCCATTTTTTTTGAGTACCCGGTAACACTCTGACAGCAAATTTTTCATAGGCTGCGGATAAGCAAAATGTTCTAATACATGGGAAGAATAAATCATACTAATACTTTCATCGGGAAAAGGTAGAGGCTCTCTCAAATCAAGTTGTAGATCACAGCCTGGAAACATATCAACTGTCGTCCAACCCTCACGACATTGCTCTGATCCTGCGCCCAATTCGAGCTGTATTGTCTCTCCACTTTGAAGAAGCTGTTCAATAACATTATGATTCCGATCCGAGATTTCTGCCAGGGCTTGATTTTGTTTGATCCACTCTTCTTCCCAAGTTGCAAAGCGCTCCAAATCAGTCATCCAGGATTCAAAATTCAGTTCCATATCACTAACAGTCTCCAGGTTAATATCTTGCTTTAACAGGAATACCACAAATTTATACTAGACCCATTTCTTACCGCGTTTCTAGCGTTGCTGGAGTACAGAAAGTAACAGCTCAATGCGCCACCATCTATCAAATCCGTACCTCACGGGATTGAAAATCGCCGTAACCACTTCAGCACAATTCTGCATGGACGGCTGACATTACTCTTCAAACTTACTTTAAACTTATCATTTTTCTACAGTGCCGTTTAGACCTGATCCAAAATACATCTATTAGCAGATCGATTTGAGTCCTCTGGCATTATTGGTTCTTCCGGAATGTTTTATAGTTGTAAGTAGCTTGGCACAATTAATTAAAAAATTGATGGGGGAGGTGAAGAGGGTAATGCCCCTTTCCCGGGGAGAGGCCCAGACCCCCTGTCATTTAACAATTATTACAACCACCTACTTACTGTCTAGTTGTATTGTCTAAAATTTGTTGTTTTTTTCCATAATTTACAAGTTTCATGCAGAGCAACGCCGGATTTGTCTTCAAGGTTTTGGCAGTGTCCGCTGGGCTATCGGTCGCCATTAAGGTGATTGGGCCTGATCTTTCTCTGGATGCAACCTCCCTCAATGCCTTGATCGCTGTGATCCTGCCTGTTGCATTAGTAGCAGCAGCCCTAGGTTGGCGAGGGATGAAATCAGAGCCATCGGGTCATGTCCAGGGAAAATCCAAAATCCCATGAGCAGAACTCAACTTCACAGCGCTTGAATCCATTCTTTAACCTGATACTCTGTCCAGATGCCATTTTGCCAATAAGAATCCCCCTCAACTATTGCCTTTACCGTCGCCTCATCCTCCGCCTCATAGATCCCAAAAACCTGGGTGATGTCTTTTGTAGGGCCAATGGTCACCAGGATTCCTGCTTCCTGCTGGCGTTTTAGTCCCTCTAGATGGGCCTGACGATAGGGTTCTCGCCGTTCGAGAACATTCTCGCAATAGGTTCCAAACATCACATACTTTGGCATGGTTAATTCCTCATGGTTTAAACTGTTTTGGACTTAGGGTTGGATGACCCAACCCCTACGGATTGAATTGATTAACTTCTCAAGCGGGCGTTGAATTGCTCTACCAGGGACTCGCGAACTTTTTTCTGTAAGGGATCGATGTCGGCTTCAGTGAGGGTGCGATCTCCCGCCCGATAGACCAACCGAAAAGCCAAACTCCGCTCCCCTTCTGGCACACCCTGACCCCGGTAGTCATCAAACAGCTCAATGGATTCTAAGAGTTTCCCTCCAGCGTCTTCCATGCTCTGCAAGATTGCAGCCACGGGAACATCCAGGGGCACAAAGAAGGCAATATCGCGATCCGAGGGGGGCAATAGGGAAAATCCCTGAAACTGTCGTACACGATTCTCTGTCCGGGCGATCGCCGCCACCAAGAGGGGCAGATCAAGCACAAAGCCATAAACTGCATCGGGCAATTCTCGCTGTTGTCGTAGGCGGGGATGAAGTTGGCCAAATACCCCCAGGTGAGCATCGCCCAACCAGAGGGAGGCGGTGCGTCCCGGATGCAGTTGAGCCACGCTCGGATCAGGCTTGTAGTCAACCTGGAGATTGAACTGGTGAAACACCGCCTCCAGAATCCCTTTGGCCTCATACCAGGTGATCGGCTGTTCCTGTCCGCCGCGAATCCAGCGACCTTGGGTAGAATCGCCACCGATGATTCCGGCAATCTTTTCCTGTTCGGTAAACTGATCATCGGCTTTCGCAAAAATCCGACCAATTTCAAACCCATTCAGAGCCCCATTGCCATTCTCCAGGTTGTAGACAAAAGCATCAATCAATCCAGACACCATTTCAGTCCGTAGGGCCGAATATTCCACGAATAGAGGATTGGCCAGGGTGACCTGTTGATCCCCTGTCGTTTTCACCAGGGAATAATGCATCAGTTCCGTTAAGCCTTGGGCCCGGAAGGCGGCCCGGAGCTGGCGGATGGCCTGTTGTTCGGGGGGGAGTTCACCGGGCAGGTTCTTGCTGGGCAGGGTATCTCCAAAGCCATCATAGCCATAGAGCCGCGCCACTTCTTCAATCAGATCAATCTCCCGTTCCAGATCCCGGGCTCGATAGGGGGGAACTGTGACTCTCCAGGACACCTGACCTCCTTGATCCTGGCGGATTAAGCCACATCCCAGGGCCGCCAGGATATTTTCCACCTCATCGGCTTGGAGGAAAGCCTCAACTAGGGTATCTTCACCCCGCTTCAGAGTACCTAATATCTGGTGAATCCGCTCCAGTCTCAGGGGAACGTCCGCCACCGTTGGCTGACTGGCCAAACTGCTGCTAGAAGCCTGCACAACAACCGTGCCCTCCGCCAGCTCAGTCATCAACTGAATGGCTCGGCGGCAAGCCAAGGGAAGTTCAACAATATTTACGCCCCGCTCGTAACGGGTTGAGGCTTCGGTGCGAATCCCCTGGCTCCGGGCTGAACGGCGAATTGATACTGGATTAAAAATTGCTGCCTCTAACATTAAATTCTCCGTGCCCCCATGAACTTCCGTGGCTTCGCCCCCCATCACCCCCGCCAAGGCCACGGCATGGTCGTTAGCGGTGATCAACAGGGTTTCAGGCTCCAGGGTGCGGGACTGACCATCCAGGGTTTTTAAGGACTCTCCCTCTCGAGCCAGTCGAACTCCGAGGGTGAGATCCGGGGAACCGGCCACCTGTTGTAGGCGATCGCGGTCAAATCCATGGAGCGGTTGGCCCCATTCCAGCAGAATATAATTGGTGACATCCACCACGTTATTGATCGGGCGGACTCCAGCAGACTGCAATCGCTGTTGCAGCCAATCCGGGGCCGGGGCAATGGTCACCCCCTCAATCACCGTGCCGATATAGATGGGGCAAATCTGAGGTTCAGGGAGAGAAATCTCCAGTTTGCTGGTTGTGTTTCCCGTTGGCATCATCACCCCGGCTGCCTCTGGAATATTCAAGCGGCCTCCAGTCAAAGCAGCTACTTCCCGAGCAATTCCCACCATACTGAGGCCATCGGCCCGGTTAGCGGTGGCTGTAATATCTAAAATCACATCATCTAGTCCAAGCAATGGCCGAACATCACTCCCTAGGACAGGATCAGACAAATTGAAACCATGGATGCCCTCAGATTCTTTTTCCAGGCCCAGTTCAGTCAGGGAGCAAATCATTCCTTCTGAGGGGACTCCCCGTAGCTTGCTTTTTTTGATAGTCAGATTGATCCGGGGAAGATGGGCACCCACAGTAGCCACCGGAACCACCATGCCTGTCCGGGCATTGGCAGCCCCACAGACAATATTTAAAGGCGACTCCGCCCCAATATCAACCTGGCAAATCTGAAGCTTGTCGGCATCCGGATGTTTCTCCGCCTCCAGAATCCTGCCCAGGACAACTCCTTTGGCCCAGGTTGTCCGATCTTCGATTTCTTCGACCTCAAACCCAGCCACAGTAAGGGTTTCTGCCAGTTGTTCTGGGGTCAGAGTGAACTCAACGAGTTCTCGGAGCCACTTGAGAGAGATACGCATTTGCTTGTCGAGTTTCTATAATCAGAAGGAACTGGGTAAGCAGCAAGAATCAGTTCATGAGATTCATTGGCAAATCACCTAGCCCGAGAAGGATAGAGAATATCCTTTCATATTCTAAGGGTTAGAGTCACTCCCCCTCATCTGGCTTGAATTATTTTGGTGATGGAACGGAGTTCGCCCCCCCCTATGACCAGACTATAGCCAGACTATAACCAGCCATGTTCTGGGCCATAGTTCAACCGCAATACGGAGTTGCTCACGTTATTGGAGCCCAGAAGTTGGTGGCGCGGTACACCCCTAGTTTCCAAATCCGTATCCCATGGGATCGAAAATCCCAATGGTTCATCAATATGTCCTCGAGTATCCCAGGAAACACCCCAGAAAATATACGGAGAAGTAGGTAAAACAGAGAGGTTTTGACCCTCAAAATCATTTTTCAAAAGATTTTGTTAAGGATTTTCCGAAAAAAATCAATCTAATCGTGAATAATCAAGATATGAGGAGTGTAGATTTGTCCGGATTGATCAACCTGCAAAACTATCTGAATACTGCTAAAACCACTTCAGGGCTGGGGCCTTACCCCCAGGTATTTAGATCCGGGAGATAATGCAGACATGGGAGCCGGACAGATTTTCGATAAACTAATCTTTGAGAGCACTCCGAAAGCTATGAGTTACTGTATTAACCCAGCATGTTCCTCCCCTGAAAATTCAGAGAATGCTTTACAGTGTCAAGCTTGTGGTTCAAAGTTAGTCCTGCGCAATCGCTATCAGATTATCAGACCCCTGGGGCAGGGAGGATTTGGAGCCACGTTTCTGGCTCAAGATCGGTCGTTACCCGGCTTCCCGAAGTGTGTGGTGAAGCAGCTACGCCCCACGGCTCAGTCCAGGCGAGTTTTAGAAATGGCCCGGGAATTATTTCAGCGGGAGGCCAAAACCTTAGGCAAGATCGGGGATCATCCTCAAATTCCCCGCTTGCTGGATTATTTTGCTGGAAAGCGTCAGTTTTATCTGGTTCAGGAGTTTGTGGATGGAGTCACCCTGAAGCAGGAGGTGCAACAAGCCGGATTTTACACGGAACAGCGGGCCCGAGACTTTCTTCAGGAAATCCTCCCTGTGCTGAGCTACGTCCACTCCCAAGAGGTGATTCATCGAGATATCAAACCGGCCAATATTCTACGGCGGCGACAGGATAACCATTTGATCCTGATTGATTTTGGGGCCGTCAAGGATCAGGTGAGCCAGGTGGTCTCTTCTGGAACGGGGGACACCGTCTTTACCAACTTTGCCATTGGCACGTCTGGATTTGCTCCTCCAGAACAGATGTCTTTAAGACCTGTGTATGCCAGCGACATTTATGCCCTGGGGATGACCTGTGTGTATTTGATGACGGGGAAGTCCCCCAGTTCCCTCAAGCATGATCCAACCACGGGGGAGATTCTCTGGCGATCGCTAGTTTCGGTCAGTGATGAATTTGCGGAGGTTTTGGATAAATCCCTAGCGATGTTTGTCGGGGAGCGCTATTCCTCCGCCCAAGCCATGTTAGCGGCCCTCAATCATGCCCAATCAGTGCGGCATTGGCCTGCAGGATTCGCGATTTTGGATGCCCCCACAGCCCTTGACCCTGCTCCTGGCTTTGCCGAAGCCCCTGTTGATGTTGATGTCGATCAATCCTTCCCCGACGAGCCCTTTACCCATCTCGCCGAAGAACGGGATAATGGCCATCTGCGCCCCTACGCTCGGGAAGCTGAGCAGATTCGCCAGCGAAAAATCCGCCAACAAATTGAGGCCCAAAATTTAATCTCTACCCGTGGCGGTTTGAGTTCTACCCAGGGTGCTCCAGTCGTTCTGGCCCCGGAGGAAGCCCAGGCCGACCAATGGAATGAGAGTAGTTTGAAACGAGCCTATCTCAAAGGCGAGCGCTACTTTACAGATTGTGACTTGAGTGGTTGGAACTTGCAGGGGGAGAAACTTGCAGGGGCCTACTTTTCAGAGTCTCGCCTGATCCAGACGAACTTGCAAAATGCCGATCTGTCTGGGGCGGATTTTGGCAGGGCAGTGTTGCAATATGTGATTTTGCGCGATGCTAATTTGACTGGAGCCCGGTTGAGCCTGGCTAATTTAGAGGCGGCAGACTTGCGGGGGGCAAATTTGATCGGGGCCAGTTTGAGCAACGCCAATCTTAGGGGAGCCAATTTGTGTGGGGCAAATCTGACCGATGCCATGGTTTCTGAGCAACAATTGGCCCTGGCCAAAACCAATTGGCGGACGATTCTCCCAAGGGACTTCAAGCGTCGATAACCCGGCTCCAGAGGGCCAACCCTCCGCCTTTACCTCGGGCAGCGATCGCCTGCTCTGTCACCCAGAAGTAGGCAAAGAATGCCTGATGGCCAATGGCATCCGTATCAAACCGGGCTTCCCGCTCCGCTCCCCCCCGAATATGACCCCGATAGATCCGTTGACCAAAGGTTTGCAGATGCAGGCGGGTGAAGTCAAAGGCCAGAATATTCTTAGGGGAGAGTAATTTGATCGGGCCAGACACGTTGAGGTGAACTGACCCCAGGGCTACAGAGTTATGTACCTGTCCCCGTTCGGGCCGGGAACTGGAGTCAGACGTAAAATCATAGGCAATGGTAATTCTCACCCAACTGGGGACATAGCGCCCCGTTCCCAAGGCAATTCCCAGCGATCGCGGGCTTTCTGAGTTCCGGTGATCAAGCACAAACGCCAAGTTCCCTGCAATTGTTCGGGCTGATACTTGGGTTTGGCCTGGCGGCTGTGTTTCTCAGACTGCAATAGGGCTTCAACTACTTTGCCCACTAGGGGTTTGGGGGCGTTTTGCGTCACAGCCTGGGCCGCTTGCAGGAGGATAGATTCATCGGGCGCGGCAACTGTCATGGGGATGCTGTTGAATGAAGATTGGATCGCAAGTATAGCTATCATATCTGAATGGTGAAGCGGGCAACGCCTCTGTTTTGACCACGATGCAACATGACTTGCTTTTTGATCTCGGGATTGTGAGATACTGCCTGTTCCGGCAGATGACTCAAGAGTTTGACGCTTTCCCCCTGTTTCAGGTACAGAGAGATTCCTGCTTCAAAGCCAGTTGGCTAGACTGAGTGACCCCAGCCCCCGCCAGCCAATCTCTACAGGCATTTTCTATTCCCCATGGCCATGAACACCGGCTTTCTGATGCACTTTCTAGTCCCATGACAAATTTTGTAGAGACCTCCATTTGGGTTTCAAACGGTAGTTGCCCGACTGGTCGATGTCCTGTTTATTCGAGCTGTCCGCGCCTATGTTGCTAGAATTCCTGACGATCAGCGAAGCTGGTTATGGGCTTTGACTGATGCAGAAAGGGTCGTTGCCCTGTCATTGATGCAGCGATCGCTGGAAAAAGCTTGGACTGTAGCGTCCCTTGCAGAGCGGGTGCTGATGTCTCGATCGGGGTTTGTGGCCCGATTTACTCAACTGGTTGGACAACCGCCCATGAAATATTTGACAACTTGTCGTATGAGAAAAGTCATCCCACGGTAACTTTGGTAAACATGAGTTGGTAAACATGAGTCTGATGTTTGGAGAGCATGTTTGACCCTGCCCGGAAGGATATCTCTGGCAACCATTGAAGGTTGAGGATAATATTGATAGCTGGGGATTAGTTGGAGTGGTTTAGGGGAGGGCGAGTCGTCGCCCTTGAGAAATTTTAATTTTAGTTATTCTAGGTAGGGTTAAAACATTCAGTTAGTACTCAGTTAATTACACTCAGCACCCCCCGCAGGTCTCAAAGCACCGAGGAGAGTCTCAACTCGAACACAGCGCTCACCACCAAGTTGCTGATGCTCTAAGGTGATTGTCTGAGGAATAGTTAATGCCGTCGAAGTTTGGGTGCAGCGCTCCTTACTATCATCTACCGGGCAACCAGAGTAATTGAATCTAATTCTATAAACATTATTATTGCTCGGGTCTCTTAATAGATTGGTTTTAGCTGGATCAATAACTACGTTTTGCTCAAGGGAGTTCCAGACATTTTCTGGATTATCAAACTTTGAATCAAGCGTCTGAATACTAGTTAAGGGAAGAGTAGTTGGATGAACAGCAAATTGGGTAACTTCTGGATTGCTTGGATCAATTCGAAAACTAGCTTGCCAGGTTTCCCGCTTGGCTTTTGCTAAACTTTGGGCAGATTGCATTGCACTTAATACATCTCCATTACTAGTTCGAAGCTTTTGACGATTTTGAAAAGCTATCCAACTGGGTGCAGCAATGGCTGCTAAAAGTCCAGTAATAATGATGACAACGAGGATCTCGATTAGAGTAAATCCCTGTTCGGGGAATGAATTATCCTTAAATTTTTTTGACATCAGATTTGTAATTTTCATGAGTAACTTACTTCAGTATTGACAATTAATTCTTTAAATCAATTTTGTCTGGAAATCCCCCGAACAGTTATGCTGGCTGAGGGGAAATATATACTCGCATTTGCATTGTAGGGCGCATCATCTCGGATGCGGCGTAAGGCATTCCCCCTGATATTGACTTGAGCTATTTTTGTGGCACTATTAACGCAGGAATAGAAGCCACTGAACTGAACAGTTGAGGGAATAAGCTGAGAACCCGTACCTAGTGCATTAGTACACTGAACAGCAGTAGGAATTAGGACTCCTGCTGTTTGATCGACATAATTAATTAGAACTTCCGGTTGAGCATTATTAATTAGAACTTCCGGTTGAGCATTATTCAACGCATTAAGGTTGATTGTGTTTGGCTGACTGAGATCAAAATTAATTGGAAAATCGACATCTCTAGGGGGGTTGTTATCGAATGGATCGCCTCCTTTCAACTCTCGGCGAACGATTCGAGCAGGACAGTTAGTCCCACTAGAGCACCATGTAGCATTGTTATTGCTCAGGAGGTAGTAAGCCACAAAA
>JAAURB010000066.1 GCA_012033335.1 Oscillatoriales cyanobacterium RM2_1_1 | reverse complement strand
CGACACGCCACACAAATGTGATTTTGTTTACCCCTCATCTTGCCGTTTTTACCGATATGGCTGGAACCACAGTCAGGACATTGCATCAGATTGAGCCTCAATTCATGGCACTATTATGCAACGCCGGAATTGAGTCGTCGCTGCTCGATTGTGCATTGGAGCTTCGATTTCCTGCCGGAGGCTCTTGTTTAAATTAAATATGAAGTTTTATGTCTAGATTCAACATTTCTGCACCAACATATCTATAAATATTTATAGTAAATCCTCCAAATTGATTTCCTGTTTAACTTTCCATATTCCAAAAAAACTTTGAATGATTTTCCTTAAGCTTTAAATTTCACAGATTTCAGATATAATCCTAGAACTTGGATACAATGCAGAGATGGCCTGCAGTTTTTGTGTAGTCTAGGTTCCATATCTACGAGATAATATGAGCGAACAACTTCTATTATCCGGCAACCATTTCATGTAAAGTAGGATTGTTCAAGTATTAACTTAAAGCAAGAATCATGAGTTCTTGCCAGGGAAATTCCTATGACTAATTTGACTGTTTGGAAGTTCAATACTCCTGATGGAGCCAAGCAAGCTGCAGACAAGTTGGCAGAGTTGCAAAAGCAGCACCTGATTGAAATTGTTGATGCGGCAATTATTTCCTGGGAACCCGGAAAGAAAAAGCCTAAAACTCGTCAAGCACTTGATATGCCTGGTTTAGGAGCACTGGATGGGGCGTTTTGGGGTATGTTGTTTGGCTTGATCTTTTTTATCCCGATCTTTGGGATGGCAGTAGGAGCCTTATCTGGGACTCTAGCTGGACATTTCAGCGATTACGGAATTAATGATTCCTTCATTAAAGATGTTCGAGCAAAAGTCACGGAGGGAACATCCGCCTTATTTTTGATGAGTGAAAAAGCTACCATTGATAAGGTTTTAGATGCTTTCAAAGGAGAGCAGATAGAACTGGTTCAATCCAATCTTTCTACTGAACAGGAAGCAAAATTACGGGAACATTTTGCAACTGAGTTCTAAATCTAGAAGTACAAGTTCAATTGTTGCTTGAAAGTCCCTTGAAACCCCTTATTTGTTAAATTCGGGAGCTCTCAGTGTGTGGACGGATTATCAAGAGCATATACCTCTAAACATTCAGGAATATCTATTCAACTAGATCAATGTTTTGGGACGCAGGTATCTCACTTGCAGTGGAACAGCCGAGACGGCTGTTCCACTTTATTTGCGTTAGAATCCTTACTGACTGGAAGCTTGCTCACTGGAAAATTTACGACTCAACCCTGCCAGAAATTGAACCATCCCAGGAAATAAACGATGCGCTTCTGTTATCAGAGAAATTGGCCCAACAACGATTTCTCCCTTTTGATATTGCACTGCATTCCAGATAGCATTGGCAATATCTTCAGGTTGACTGACGAGAGGAGACTGTAGAATAGACTACATTTGTTGACGACGCTGCTGTATTTCTGATTGATTTTGTCCCCGAAACTGAGCCCGTTCCAGGAAATTACTATTAATTACTCCCGGATGAACAATCCCCACATGAATTCCTTTGCCCGCCAGTTCCAACTTCAAGGTTTCGGTTAGTCCGGTCACGGCATACTTGCTTGTACAATAAGCAGTCATTTCTGGTAACGGCATCTTTCCCCCAAACGATCCAACATTAATAATTACCCCAGATTTTTGCTCTAGAAAATGGGGGAGAACTGCGTGAATTGTATGAATATATCCCCAGAGGTTGGTGTTCATAATCTGCTGCCAGTCTTCCAAGGTTGTTGATTCAACTGGCCCCGTCAAACAGATTCCTGCATTATTAATTAAGACATCAATTCTGCCGTAAACAGCTAGGGCTTGATCAATTAAGCTTTGCACTTGTTGAAAATCGCTGACATCCGTGGGAATCGCTAGGGCCGAACCACCGCAACCTTGAATTTCTGCCGTTACAGCCTTGAGCGGATCCGGTTGACGAGCCGCCAACACAATATTGTAGCCTTTACGGGAAAACAACTGAGCAGTGGCTCGCCCACTACCCTGGGAAGCCCCTGTAATCAGAACAGTTTTCATATCAGAGCTTTATCCAAAAGTCTTCAGACTGGTTTTAATATAGCAATCCCACATAATTTGTGAAATGGGGGTGAGGGAGGCATGATCACCTGCTTGGAAGCTCCCAAACCCCGCTCTCGCCTTCTTTATGATTGATTTAGGACTACTGTACTTAAGGTTTTAGCTGATCTACTGCGGTTAGTAATGTCTCGATACTGGCATTGTGGTCGAAAAAGGAAAACAAATGTTTGTATTGTAAAACCCCTCGCTTATCGAGTAAGAATTGACCTGGCAACGGCGCGCCTAGAGCCTGACCCAGATTGTAAACTCGAAAAATTCCACAGGTTGAATCACTGAGCAAAGGCATCTTTAGACCCAAGTCTCGGGCGATCATTCGACTTTGATTTTCATCGGTACTGGTAATCATCAAAATCTCCGTACCTCGACGGACAAACGCTTCGTAATTGTCGTTCAAAGCCTTGATATGAGGATAGCAAAAGGGACAGTACTGCTTTTCAGTAAAGATCCGAGTTAGGGCTAGAACAACCGGGCGATCGCCCCGATAACTGGATAGCCGAATGGGTTGTCCGCTAATCATATCGAGCAATTCAAAGTCAGGAACCCGATGTCCGATTTGCAGTTGATTTGTGGCCGGAACCGGAAGCAAATTCTGCAAAAATCGTCGATTCAGCAAACCACTAAAATCACTTGAAGTTACCATAATCTTAATAACTCAATTTAATAATTAATTCAGTCATTAATTAATTTAATAACTCGATCCGATCACTTAATCTCAATAATTCAATCTCAACAATTTGGAATATCTCTGACCCATTGAACGCCCTTACACAGCAGCAAAAAACTCCTTAGATTTGACCGGGTCAGGGATCATTGTCTTATCTCCGGGTTGCCAACCCGCCGGGCAAACCTCATCAGGATTGGCCTGAACATACTGAATCGCTTGTAGGGTTCTCAGGGTCTCATCAACGTTGCGACCAAATGCCAGGTTGTTGACGGTAGAGTGCTGAATCACTCCTTCTTTATCAATAATAAATAGACCCCTCAGGGCAATTCCGGCTTCTGGATCGAGGACATTATAAGCCGCACTAATTTCTTTTTTAATATCAGACACCAGGGGATAGGCTAGATCTCCAACTCCGCCTTGTTTTCGGTCAGTTTGAATCCAGGCTAGATGAGAAAACTCACTGTCCACGGATACCCCCAAAATTTGAGCATTTAATTTAATAAATTCTTCCGTGCGATCGCTAAATGCGGTCACCTCAGTTGGACAAACAAATGTGAAATCTAAAGGATAGAAAAATAAAACGACATACTTACCCCGGTAATCAGAAAGCTTAAGGGTTTTAAACTCTTGATCCACCACAGCAGTCGCTACAAATTCTGGGGCAAATGAACCAACACGAATACCTTCTTCCACCATCGCTTTTAATTTTTCCTTCGGCTACAGATATAATCATACCCGAGTTAATCTCAGCCAACAATCAAACTCCTGCTCAAACAAGAACTCCAACCAATCCTACTTCCAGAGAATAGAATTCACGGAATAGGACTTGGTCTGCAGTCAGGAGGTGGTTACGATTAATTGTTAAATGTGTTAGATGGAAGGGGTCTGGGGCTTCGTCCCAGAAAGGGGAACTGCCCCCTTCACCCCCCATCAATCTTCTAATTCATTGCGTCAAGCTACTTAGTCTTCGTTTAAGTTTGGTTTGAACAATACTCCTACATTTCCTTTTATGAGGGAAACTTGAGTTCTTGAAATATCTCATACCGATCTACGAGTTACTGTATTTCTAAGAGGTTTTTCAAGCTTTGTGACGCTGGCCTTGATCAACAAAGTTGATATCACCCTCAAGGGTAGTTGACAGAAAGTGGCTCCGGCTGGATTTGAACCTGCGACCTTGGGCTTATGAGTCCCCTGCTCTAACCACTGAGCTACGGAGCCAAATTATTCACGTTTTCTAACAATAGCATATTTCGAGGGCAACAATTTAAACTTTATCGCATCTAAAGTCACGCAGTATCTCAATCTGACGAGATAATGATACTTAGGTTTGGCTACGAAACTAGTTGAACGTTGATCCCATCAAGAGTAACCCAGTCAGGGGGACAAAAATATTATCCCCCAATGGGCTTAACCAGTGAGCTTGAACTAATAGGCTTGAGCACTGTCAGAGTTACGGGGCAGCATTGCCATGGGATTGACGGCATCTTTTCCTTTGGGGTGGATTTCAAAATGCAAGTGAGGGCCAGTACTACGACCTGTGCTTCCCATATCTGAAATATGCTGACCCTGTGCCACTTTTTGACCCTTATTCACCACAATTCGATCATTGTGGGCGTATAGCGTCAAACTGCCATCACCGTGCTCAATTTCGACGAGATAACCGTAGCCACCGTCATTCCAACCCGCATAGGTAATTAATCCTGGAGCGGCGGCAACCACTGGAGTTCCAATTGGGCCAGCAATATCGATTCCTTTATGCATTCGCCCCCATCGCCAGCCATATCCTGAAGTCAAAACCCCTTTAGAAGGCCAGATATAACCATTAAATTGGGGAGAACTGCCTGGAAGATAGGCATCAGGCCCTAACATGGGTGGGAGATCCGGAGATACTATCAGACCCAAAGCGGGATTCTTGAGGGGGTCGTAAGCACTAGAACCCAGAGGAGCCGTAGCAACCACAGGGGGTTCGGAATCTGAACGGACAGGAAATTGATCCGCCGCTAGAGCAACCTTAGTCCCCTCTGTAGAAGATTGCGTAAATTCTGAGAATGATTTTGGCGGATGGCCCTTATCTGCGGCAGCAAGTTTCTGCTGGGAATAGGCTTCTAGATTAAACTCTGGGTTAATCCGATGCAGGGGCTGAACGGTAACGTCTACCGCCGGATTCAAATCTTCCCGATTGGAAGAGGGGGTTCCATTAGAATCAGCAATTGGAACCAATTGATCCAACTTCTGAGCCCTATACTCCTCTCGCAGCCGATCCACCTCAGCCCGCAACCTATTGGTATAGATATTATTCGTTGCAGCTTGAACTCCAGAAGCATCTGATTCAACCTGTTCCTGGGAACTGGCCAGGGTCATTGGCTGATAAGCCTCAACCCTGGAGCTGAGAATAGACTCTGAGTCAGCCTCAAAAACCTGTGACTGAGAATCCTCTGCTGATTTCTCTGACTTGCTAATTTGAGCAAGCTGATCCAGGGCAATTTTACCCTGAGGTTCAAAGGATCCCGTCTGAAAATCCACGGACTCAGATAACTTTGCCCTGGCAACTTTGGGACTGGAAGCCACTTCACCCTGCCCCTGAGGAACCTTCAGCTTTTGATTGACTTCAATCAAATTTGGATCTGCCAATCTATTGGCCAGAGTTAACTCCTCAATGGATAAATTGTGAGACGCAGCAATTTGAGCTAGGGTTTCTCCCACTCTCACCTGATGAACAATAGAAATTGGCGTGTCAGTCAGCTCAGGCTCAATCACCATGGCTCCAGAAATCTCTGATCTGGCATCGGGCAACTGAATCCTGGAAAACTTAGAACTGTTATTGAAACTGCCGGAAGGCTCAGATTCTAAAACAGCACTGCCTTCAAACGTCAGCTCAGCAGCCTTGGAACCCGATTCGCTGAAAATATCGGCCCGGGTTTTTCTAGAAGGCTTATCCAGGTGCAGCGTATTTGGATAAGCTAAAGCCTGACCAGAATCGCCAAACTGAGATGGATAAAAGTTGTGATTGCCTTCGCTAGACTCCGAATCAGCGTAACCTATAGCAGATTCAGAGGCTCGAGGAATCCGAATAGCTCCAGGGTTGGCCTCAATGAGGGGTAAAGCGCCATTGCTCTGGTTTGAATGAGAGAGCCCCTGAAGGATAGAGGGCTGCCAGGTTGTATCTGGCTCCATCTCCGCAATCTTCCCATCCCCTGCCTCAGAACCATTAGATAAATCCGAAGAAAGAGTGGATTGCGGCTCTATTGGAGATTCAGTAGCAGCTTGACCTCCCTCTGGAATGAAGATGCCTGAGGCGATCGCCAGGCCCAACATCGCCGCCGAAGTTCGAATTATACTGCCATTACCTGACGCGTTTCCGGGTCGAGAACCACCCAACTCACTCCCCATTGGAGTGACGCTATTTATTTCAGGCCCGTTATTACTGGGAACTGTTCCTTTCAAAGAACGACCTCCTATAGAGAAGCATTTAACTCAATCTAACCGTCAAGAGATCCTTAGTGATTAGCATCACAGGCTTTACTAGGCTTGGAGCACACATGGGATATTAACTTACGCTAGATTACCCTGCTTTTTTAATTTCGACAAGCGAGAAGATTTAACCAGAGCCCCGACCTGTTTAGGAGAAAGGGTTTCTTGAAATACTTCGTGTCTAAAAACACAGCTATCAAAATCAAAAAAAATCACAATAATGAAACGTGGTGACAAGCTTTTGCACCAGAACAGAATCTACACTAAGACCGGGGAAAAGCACAAGGGTGTTTATTAGAGTTTCGTCAGCTAGTACACGGAAAAGAATCAGGCTGATCCGGCCTGTGTTCTTGAGATTGAACCCGAGAGCAATCCCTAGAAAAACCCCTGACAGAAGGAGATGTACCCTCGTTTCTGATGTGCCAGATTCGAGGGCGTCACAAGGAGTCAAAGGCGCTCAGTGATAAAGAAAAGTTATCAAGTCAATGATAGAAAACTTTTATGTGGGGCTGTACCCTTTAACCCATGAAATTAACCCATGAAAGAACGTCGTGCTTCAAATAGACCCGCTGTAACGCTAACCGAAAGATTTAAGCTGCGAACTCCTGGTTCAGCCATTGGAATATAAACCGTTGCCGTGCAAGCCTCTAGAACCTCAGAGGAAAGCCCCGTGGTTTCTCGACCAAATAATAGCCAGTCCGTGACGTGATACTGAAATCGGGAATAAATCTGGTTTCCTCTGGTGCTAAAGCCAATCCATCGCCCCGGATACAACTGACAGTAGCGCCGAAACCCTTTTAGGGTGGGGTGAATCTTCAGCGGCACATAGGGCCAATAATCGAGCCCAGCCCGTTTCAAGTCGCGATCGCCCATCTCAAATCCCAAAGGGCCAACCAAATGCAGTTCTGTGCGGGTGGCGGCGCAGGTTCGAGCAATATTTCCAGTGTTCGGGGGAATTTGAGGTTGAATCAGCACAATCCGGGGCATGGCATAGGGTCTAGAAATGATCAATATTCAGGGTCGCGGATCTGCAACTCCAGCAGATGGGACAGGGATAGTTCTGTCGGTTCAGGCTGCACCTCCACAAAAATGCCATGTCCTCAACAGAATGGCTCAAGCTCAAGCTCCAATCTGCCCTATCAGAATCAGATAGAATTCACCAGTATTGATAGGTTTTCTTTATGATTCTACTTTACGAAAATTCATAAGTTTTTCAAAACTGTCCAGTAGTGACAGTTTTAGGATACGAGTGATGAACTTCATGATTTTGCCCCCTTAAGCCACTAACCCCTGGCAGATTTTATCTTCAAATTCTTCCTCCTGGACTTCTAAATCTACAATGGCTTGCTGCATCACCTGCTCCACACTCCACCCCTCGTTATACTGCCTCAGCCACAATTGAGCACTATTTCCCTGGCGGAGCAAGGCTCTAATCGGAGACAGGAAGCAACTAAAGCCTCGAGCCTTAGCAAAGGGCCAGACCTCATGATACAGCTCCTCAATCCAATCCCCTGCCCTGATGACTCGCCCATCCTGCCAATGCCGCAATTGAGCATCCAAGCTGTAACGAGCGGCGGCGGCTTCATTGTCATCCGTGAGCTGGACTAAATCCTGGGGTCGGGTAGTCTCCGGGAAAAAGCTTTGTTCAAGGGGATCTAACTCAGGATTTTGCAACATTTGCCAGATCCGAGCCTCCAGTAATGCTGTAATGGCTAATAATTCTACGGGGTTGACCACCAGATCACAAATTCTGAGTTCCAGGCGATTTAGGTTGTAGGGGCGGCGATCGCCATTGGGCCTGACCGCAGACCAGAGATGACGGACATTCTGCATCGTGCCCAGAACCAGTTGTTCCTCCGTCCAGTCAATATAGTGACGATGGTTTTCAAAGAGGGGAACGTAGGCAGGAGTTTTCGGAAAAACTTGCCAGCGGCTGGAATGGCTGCCGGTTACCTGACCATCTAGAAAGGGGGAAGCGGTACTGAGGGCCAGATAGAGAGGAGCCTCAACCCGTACCAGACGAACGGCCCGCATCAATAGCTCTGGATCACTAATGCCAATATTGATATGGACACTGGCTGTCACCACCGTGGTTCCGTAGGTCTGCTCAATGTAGTTGTGATAGGAGTTATTGGGGTCGGAGCGGTAAAATTTGGTACTATCTCCCAGGGAAAGCGTACTACCTGGAATCAGAGTGTAATCCCCCAGGGACTTTAAATAATGGCGGAGTTGTCGGCGGGGCTTGACTAGGGCGCAGAGCAACCGATCATAACAACAGAAGGGAGCCGTTGTATATTCGACGTTGCGGCTATCTGGCTCTCGAATAAAGCCATCCAGGTTGGCCACGATCAGATCGGAGAGCCCAACAATATGACCCTCAGGGGTACCGGTATAAATTTCAATTTCAAAGCCTTTTGAGAGTTGCACCTTAATTCCTCGCTTGGGTTAGGGACTCATCCTGGATGGTAACCAGGCAACCAACTACCAGACTGTTAACTATCAGATCCAGCTATGGCAATCATATCTGAATCCTGAGTGCAGGTCGGGTATCTTAACCCCAGAAGGCTAGAAGCCTGCACTCCAAACTTTATTAAGTGCTGATTTAATTTCGGTCGTGGATAATTGGTAGTCCGATCTTAGTGGAAGTCAGGGCAAAAATTAGCCCTGCTTCAGGAATAAAGCCTGGATGGATTCTCACTCAATCGATTCTAAGATGTCCAAAAAGATTTCTGCAGTCGCCTGATTAGTGGTAAACAAAATATTGTGCAGGTCACAGAGTCGAGAGATTGCCTCTAGATTTTCAGAATTGAATAAGTCGTCCAAGGGATTGCGTAGCGCAATCACAGTGCCCAGGTGGCCCAGCAAAATTTGACTACCAATGGCTTCAGTTCCTCCCACTAAATGTTGATCGTTAATCAAGTGATGAACGGTAATGCTGGTTTGTAAATGTAAAGCCTCAGCGATCGCGGCAGTAGTGCAAACCGGTCTGGTGGATAGGAAGTGAGAATTTTCCTGTACCCAATTAATGAGAAAGGGAATTTGGGTTTCACCAGAAATCAGGGCAATTCCATCTTTAACCCCATCAAATCCTTGACTTTTAAAGTGTTGTACCCCTGAATGGGTCACACAATGAACCAGTTTAACCGCTAGATAGGGGCAGCGAATTTTGAGCTTCTCAATATCGTCAAAGGTCATAATAGCAATGAAACCATCACTCGCCGCAATGAAGTCTGCCTCCCTTGGGGCAGAATCTAGCAGGGACAGCTCTCCTAGAAAATCTCCGGCAATTCGACTAGGATTATCTAGATAGTCATCCGTGATATTTACCTCTCCACTGAGGACAATCCCAAAAGATGTAGCTTTTTCTTTTTGGGGCATAATTTCCTGCAAATCATAGAACCGATGGAGTGAAATATATTCACTGATCATTTCAATTTCTTCGGTGTAAAACGCTTTGAAAATTCCCAGGTTCAGGAGAGAGTCCGGTTTTTGTATCATGAATACACGATTTACAATAGAAAGTCATCGTAGCCTAGTCCCCATCTTTAGATTATAAAATCCGATGAGTCCATCCTTCCCATCACTTCCACAGCCTTTAGCTGCGATCGCCACCACTCCTAATGCCCTTCACCAACTCTATCCTGTTTGTCAAACCTTGAACGCTACTCTCTATGTTCCCGCTTCTGTGACTTTGCCGCCTTACCTGAATTTAGCTGTAAATTCAACCGTAAATCTACAGCAGATCATTGTCATTCCTGACCAGCAATCCCTCAAGCAGCAGATCCAGGAACTCTGGCCCACCCACCAGGGATTAATCTTCTGTCTGGCGATTGGGGCAGTGATCCGACTGATTGCCCCGTTGCTCCAGCATAAATCCACCGATCCTGCCATTGTTGTGATGGATGAAGCCGGGAAATTTGCCATCAGTCTATGCAGTGGTCATCAGGGAGGCGCTGATCAATTGACCCATGGCGTTGCCCGCTGCCTGGGAGCTACACCGGTGATTACTGGAGCCTCAGCGGCCTTGGGGTTGTCGGGGGTGGATCGACTGGGAACCCCGTTTGGCTGGGAGCGGGGGCCTGGAGATTGGACGGCAGTCAGTGCAGCGGTGGCCCGAGGAGAAACAGTCCAAGTGATTCAGAGCGTTGGGTCAATCCTTTGGCGTTCGGCGTTGCCCAGTCAGCACTCATTTGAATTCAAGGACAGGTTTGAGGATCAGTCTGAGGATCGGTCTGAGGATCTTGAAGACAAATTCCCAGCATTCAATCAGGCCCGGGCCCAAATCTGGATCAGCCCACAACCCCCCAAACCCTCAGTCCGTCCCCAGGTGTCCTGGTATCCCAGAGTCCTATGGCTGGGAATTGGGTGTGAGCGCAATACCCCTGAGAGCTCGATTAGATTGGCAATTCAACGGACTTTGCAGCAGTTTGATCTGGCTCCAGAGGCGATCGCTGGAATTGCTACCTTAGATCTGAAAGCAGATGAACCTGGGTTGGTTCAGCTTTGTCAACAGCAGCATTGGCCCCTGTTGACCTTTGGGGCTGAATGCCTCAGGTCGGTGTCAGTTCCCCATCCTTCACTCCGGGTTGAGCAGGAAGTCGGTACCCCCAGCGTGGCTGAAGCCGCAGCCCTAACCGCCGCTCACACCCAGGTACTCCGGGTTCCTAAACAAATCCATCGATTTGAAGATTCTAGAATTCAAGTCCAATCTCTAGGCCAGGCCGAAAACCGTATGGGTCAGGCCGTAACCGTTGCAGTTGCCCAGGCAGAACAGGAATACATCGGACGCATCGGGCAGCTTTGGTTGGTCGGTATTGGCCCTGGTCACCTGGATCAAATCACCCCTGCGGCCCGGTTGGCCATCACCACAGCGGATGTCGTGATTGGTTACTCCCTTTATCTGGATTTAATTGCCCCCCTGCAACGTCCTGGGCAAATCATTGAATCCTTTCCGATTACCCAGGAGCGTCAGCGGGCTGAACGGGCGATCACCCTAGCCAATTGGGGCCTGACGGTTGCTGTGGTTTCCTCTGGGGACTGCGGGATTTATGGGATGGCCGGGTTAGTCTTAGAAACCTTGAAAGCCCAGGGATGGGACGGGGTGACTCCCCAGGTTCAAGGATTTCCAGGGATTAGTGCTATTCAAGCTGCTGCTGCTCGGGTGGGAGCCCCCCTGATGCATGACTTTTGTGCCATTAGCCTGAGTGATTTACTGACCCCCTGGCCCTTGATTGAACAGCGGTTGCAGGCGGCGGCCATGGCGGACTTGATCTGCGGTATCTATAACCCGCGATCGCGCAATCGTCATGACCACTTGCTCAGGGCCCAAACCATTTTTCTGGCGCACCGCTCTCCCCAAACCCCTGTTGCGATTGTTCGTGCCGCCTATCGCCCGGAGGAGCAAATTATGCTCACTACCCTTGAAAAGCTAGATCAAGAGCCTGTGGATATGCTGAGTATTGTCCTGATTGGGAATCAAAGCACAATATTCTATCAAAACAGAATGATTACCCCCCGAGGATACAACGGCTTCTCGAGGTGATCTAGATGAAGGGGCATGAGCCAGATTTAGGTGTCAGGAAAAGTGCGCTTGAATTCTTCAATCAACTCATCGATTTCTTCTAGAGCTTGATTGACATCAATTCTCAATGTTCCCAGATTGGGTTGTTCCAGTAGCTTGATTAATGATTCTCGCTGCTGCTCGATGAGCTCAACCCGGTTCCGAATTTGTTGGACATCCATGGTAAATTCCTTTCCCAACGTCTATCTAGAAACTCTCTAACTATACAATAACCCAACCCCTAAAACCTCAGGGATAAATAGAACCCAATGAACAAGCCTTGGGGATTTACGTTCAGGAGCAAAATATTCGCAGCCGTCACCCTGACTAACATCGAAGAAATTCTCAGCTTGAGCCTAAAGGCTGAACTGGTGGTGCTGAGTGCCTGCAATATGGGTCGAGAATAGGTCACAGAAGACGGGGTGATTGGCCTATCCCGGTCTTTTATTTCCGTGGGAGTGCCCCAGTATTGTGGTATTTCTCTGGCTGGTTCCAGACAAATCCACCGCCGAGTTGATGCAGACCTCTTACCACCCCCTTCAACAGAATTCCTCCAACAGAATTCCAGTAAGGCGACGGCCCTGCGGCAGGCCCTGTTAAACGCTATCCTCAACTGATAGATTGGGCGGCATTATTAATTGGTCAGTCCGGTTGAAGGTTGTTTAGAGTCCGGTTTAGCTGTTCCTGTTCGACAGCTTCATAGAGGGCTTGAAAATTTCTTTCTCCAAATCCCTCCGCTTGAATTTTCTGGCCCTGGTACCAAACTGAACGGCGCTCAATAAATTCAAAGAAAAAAGTGGGGGCATCAAAAATTGGCTGGGTAAAAATCTGCAACAAGATAGCTTCTGGATGAGTGACCTGCCAATCTACAAGAATCTGACACGCCCGAATCGCCTCCCAATCCTGTCCCAACTTCTGATCGATTCCCTGGGCTTGGAGCTGGTCATAATAAGTATCAGGAATTGCTAGAAAAGGGAGGTGGTTTGCCCTGAGTTCCTGAACGATTTGAATCAGGTTATTAGTTCGGAGGGCAATATGTTGAATCCCTGACCCCTGATTATGATCCAAAAAATCTTGAATTTGCGAGTGTGGTGAAATGGGTTCATTGATCGGAAACCTGATGTTTTCCTGGGAATGGGTCAGCACTTGACTGTGTAATCCAGAGCGATCAGTTTGAATCGTAAAGTTTTGCTGACTCTGAAATCCTAATGCCGTTTGATACCATTGCACTGCGGCTGCTAGATCTCCTGATTCAACATTCAACACCACATGATCAATGGCTAAAGTTTGAGCGGCTGAGGATTGGAGAGCTGAAACTTTTGACGCTGAAGATTTTCGATGAGGTCGACTAGAACGGTTAGATGGATTAAACATTGACGGATTGAACCCCCAGGAATTGGCTTGAATTTGTCGCCGTTTCAAGGCAGATCTGGATTGAGTGGGCGATCGCATTAATTCTGTTGATTTAGCCCTCTGCTGAACCTCAGATTCAATCCTGGATTTAACCTCAGTCAAGGTATGGTTTAACCCTCCCCAACCCACTAAAGTAGCCCATTTCACTTGACAGTTTTCTAGGGTTTCAGCCTGAACTGAACCCTGAACCTTTGCCCCTTGCTCCAGGGCTTGATTTAAAGTCAGTTCTAGATTATCCACTTGAAATCCCACATCAATCACCCCTGGCGGATGAACATGGAGAAATTCAGCAACAGGACTGGCTGGATGAATCGGTGAGGACAAGAGAAAATCAACCTGTCCTCGACCTACTATCTCAGTTCGAGTCTGTTGGTTGCTGATCCCGCCCCTGGCTTGAAAATTTAACTGTTGGATAAACCAGTCCCGAGATGCTCGGGCATCCTCAACGTAGAAGTGAATAGAGTCAAATTTCATCATCCACCGTTAATTTTCTGCACTACCATGTTAGGAGATTGACGAGGGGAGCAAAACTCATCCATGGAGATAGCTGTTAAAACGATCAGTAGCTATGCGGTTAGTGCCTGTCAGTTACTGGCGTTATTTGTGATTTTGACGGGGGTGGTCAAAGCCCTGTGGATCTATGTCCGCCATTCCCTATTTACCCTTCAGTCGGGGATTGCCTTTCAGCGCAGTCGCCTGGAGTTGGGTTACTCCCTATCCCTGGGGTTGAGCTTCCTGGTGGGGGGAAGCATTCTCAGGACGACCATCGCCCCCAGTTGGAATGATATTGCCCAACTAGCGGCAACGATTACAATCCGCACCGTTTTAAATTACTTTCTCTTGCAAGCCATCGACAACTCGACCCGAATTGTGGCGATCGCCGCGAATCAGGATGCCGAGCTCCCCCTTGATTTAGACCCTGTGGCCCAAATCGATGGGCAAAGACTGGCGTAAGCAAGGTCTCCTAGAGTTTGATCAATTGCAATCAACAATTCGATGAAAATCTTGGGGTGCAGCTTGCTGGGTAACAGTCGTCTCGGTTGGTTCCCTTGACTCCTCGATTGACTCGGCAATCTTTGGGGGAACTGATCTGGGTAATTAAGGTGTGAAACACTATAAATATTTCAGTTTTTAGGATTTTGTTTTGGGAGTTATGTCGAAAGTTAGAGAATAGACCTGGACGTATTTAGTGAAAGTCACTATAATGTGTTTAGCATTATTGAGAACCATCCTCTATGAATCCCGTCTCTGAATCCCTTTTAGAGAGAACGTCTACAGGAGTTGTCGAAGATCAAGAACTCTATCTGGCTCCAGAAGACTATAGCTTGCTGACTGATCTCTACCAGTTAACGATGGCTACCTGCTATGTCGGGGAAAGCATTGAGCAAACTCAGGCGAGTTTTGAGCTGTTTACCCGCAGATTACCCGAGGGGTTTGGCTATTTGATTGCCATGGGATTGGCTCAAGCCCTGGATTATCTGGAAAAATTCCGCTTCAATTCCCGTCAAATTCAAGCTTTACAATCCACGGGGATCTTTGAGAATGCCCCTGAACGGTTCTGGCAATTGCTAGCTGAAGCCAAATTCACCGGCGATGTCTGGGCGGTACCAGAGGGGACAGCGATTTTTGCCCATGAACCGTTACTGCGGATTGAGGCCCCCCTGTGGCAAGCCCAACTGGTCGAAACCTACCTGCTCAACACCCTCAACTATCAAACCCTGATTGCTACCCGCGCTGCCCGATTACGGGATGTGGCTGGAACTGAGGCGACCCTACTGGAGTTTGGTACCCGGCGAGCCTTTAGCCCCCAGGGCTCAATCTGGGCTGCCCGAGCTGCCTTGGCGGCAGGACTCGACGGCACCTCTAACGTTCTTGCAGCCTTGAAACTGGGTCGAAAGCCCGTGGGAACCATGGCCCATGCTTTAGTCATGGCGTTGTCAACCCTAGAGGGCAGTGAAGATCAAGCGTTTACGGTGTTTCATCACTATTTTCCGGGGGCCTCCCTGCTGATTGATACCTACGATACGGTCGCCGCAGCCCAGCATTTAGCCGCCCAAGTGCAACAAGGGAAAATAGAACTCACAGGTATTCGACTGGACTCTGGAGATTTAGTTCAGTTATCTAAAACCGTGCGATCGCTTCTGCCTGAGATTGCGATTTTTGCCAGTGGTGATATTGATGAGGGGGAAATTGCCCGGCTCAAAGCCGCTGGGGCTGAGATTGATGGCTACGGATTGGGAACAAAGTTGGTGAGTGGCACCCCGGTAAATGGGGTTTATAAACTGGTTGAAATTGCCGGTCAGCCTGTCATGAAAGAGTCCAGCGGTAAGGCCACCTATCCAGGTCGCAAGCAAATTATTCGCACCTTAAAACAAGGGCAATTGGTATCAGATTGCCTGGTTTTGATGGATGAAATACCGACATTCTGCCCTGATCAAAGCAACGGCTCCACTCGGCAATCGATTAAACTTTTACAACAGGTGATGCAACAGGGTCAGCGATTACAATCGGTTGAAACTTTGGATACCATTAGTCAGCGGACAGCCCGTTCCGTCGCTAGTTTACCTCTAGAATTACGGCAAGTCCAGCAACCTGAGCCATTCGTCGCCAGTATTTCCCCCGAATTACAAGCCGTCACTGAGCAAACTCGCCATTAAATTCCGATGGCGAGTTTGATGACAGGAATTTTCGATCCCGTGAGGTACGGATTTGGGGGAGTGGCATAATGGATACCCACTCCTACACTCCAGCAGCATAAGAAACGTTGTAAGCAGGTGGTTGTGATTAGTTCAAATGGAAGGGGGTCTAGGGCTTCACCCCCCATCAATCTTCTAATTCATTGCGTCAAGCTACTGAATTAATTAATGATTGAATAGTTTAATTGAATCATTCAACCGATGGATTAAACCATGATGCAAATCGCACTCTTTGGCACCAGCGCTGATCCTCCAACCGCAGGACATCAAGCTATTTTGACCTGGCTCTCTCAACATTTTGATCAGGTGATTTGTTGGGCATCAGATAACCCCTTCAAATCCCATCAAACCAATCTAGAAACCCGTACTGAAATGTTAAGGGTCTTAATCGAAGAGATTCCAACTTCAAATTCCGGGGCAACGTCTAATATTTCACTTCATCCTGAACTGGGTCATCGATATACGATAGAAACGGTCAAAGCAGCCAGAAATTACTGGCCAAAAGCAGAATTTACCCTGGTGATTGGTTCAGATCTGGTGGGCCAGATCACCCAGTGGTATAAGATAGAAGAACTCTTGAGAAATGTCGATTTACTAATTGTTCCTCGACCCGGTTACGAAATGAATATTGAGGATTTAACCCGGCTTCAAGAATTAGGTGGAGGAGTCGCGATCGCTCAATCATCGGTTTACCGGTTTCTTCTACTGATTATCGCGAAGCTGGAAATATAGATGCTCTTACCTCCCCTGTCCAGGATTATATTCAGCGTCAGGGGTTATATCAGTCTTCACTAAAAGAATAAGATCAGTTCAACCCGAGGGTATAACCTTCGTGGAGGAGTAGATGGCAGGACGCAACCAAAAAAAGTTAGCAAAGCATCTTTTACAGGATTTTAAAGTTGGGGTTGATAATGTAATTTTTTCAGTAGATTCAAGTCAGAATCGCTTGCTTGTTTTATTGATTATGCGGCAGGAAGAACCATTCTTAGACTCCTGGAGCTTGCCGGGGACTCTGGTGCGCCAGGGAGAATCGCTAGAAGAAGCAGCCTATCGGATTCTTGATGAAAAAATTCGAGTGAATAATCTCTACCTGGAACAGCTATATACCTTTGGTGGCCCCGGTCGTGACCCCAGAGAATCCCCAGAGCATTACAATATTCGTTATTTATCCGTGAGTTATTTCGCCCTGGCCCGATTTGAGGAAACTGAACTGATTGCCAATGGGGTTACCGGGATTGCCTGGTATCCGATTGAACAAGTTCCTCGACTGGCTTTTGACCATAATCAAATCCTGGAATATGGCTATTGCCGACTGCGAAACAAGTTGGAGTATAGTCCAGTTGCCTTTGATGTTTTGCCTGAATTGTTTACTTTAGGGGAGTTATATCAGTTTTACATGACTATCCTAGGTGAAGGATTTTCGGATTACTCCAATTTTCGCGCCCGTCTATTGAAGTTAGGATTTCTCTGTGATACGGGGGCAAAAACTTCCCGGGGAGCCGGAAGACCTGCTAGCTTATATCGATTTGATGCCGAAGCATTTGCCCCCTTAAAAGATAAGCCTCTAGTTTTTGTTTGACGAATTCTCTGGGCTCAACTCATTTTTTTAGGGTTGACTTTCACTAAGGAATTAATCAAGGAGTACAGCGTTTGAGATTTGCGGCGGTGATGAAACCTGCCACCGAATACTTGGTCGGAACCCAATTGTTGTTGCCCTGGCCAGCAATGTGAATATTTTGACCCTGGTTCAATCGGATAACGACTATGCCATTGGGGCGATCGCGCACCGCAACCTGATCTGCGGCAATGCGGCGGCAGTCATTCAGCGGAATAGCGTAATCCCCTGCTATCGCTGCATCTGGCAATGACGCAATGTTAACTTCTCGGCAATTGCTCCCGGCAACAGTAGTCATAGCTTCCCCAGCCAATTGTAGAGGTTGTAGAGGTTCAGCAGGACGACATTGAGTTAGGGGCAACGCCAGGGAACTTCCAGGATAGATAGTCAGGGCTACTGAAGTTAAAACTGAAGTTAAGATGGCTAATCCTGGGAACTTCTTTTTTGCATCTGTTATCATCGTTATCATCCGTCAAATTCTTCGCTATTCTCACCGATTAAGTGGTTCTAAATTAGCGTTTTTGAAGAGCCTTTTTACTCTATCTGGCGAAGTAATCTTGATACATTTGAAGCAGCCAGGGTTCAGACCTAGGAATAATACTAACTTCTAAGTTTGTGAAGGAATAATTTTGTTTTCCCGTTTGATTGACGGATTGATATCCCAAGGGATTGATCCGATAGTTTTTCTGCAATTCAACTTCAAACACAATTGGATTAGTTGTCGAAGTGCTTCCCGTCACTATTGTTTCACAGCTTCTAAATAAATCAGTGGCCAGGGTAATAAATTGACCAGAATTTTCTGTCCCCAGGTCATCAGATTCAAACGTACTAAAAATATCTGATACTTCTGAGATTAGATATTGCTTCTGACAGGTAATCGGACGTTTGTCAGAGGCAAAGATCACAGTTTGAGTTTGCAAGTTGTATTGATCACCTGCCGTCAGATAGCTCATCAATACCTCAGAGATTGACCAGTAACGCTCTGTTGTCGAAACTGTAGCAGCCCTTAGATTCAAAACAGAAACTCCATGCTCCCCAATTACTTCTAAACTAGCTTGACTTTCAGTCGAATCGATCACAATCAAAGCAGTGTTTTGATCAATTCCAAATGCCAGAGGAACCGATAAATCGGCAGCCAATCGAATCAAGCGGCCCTGTCGTCCCCGTTGACTGAAATGGGTATCTAAAATCCCATAGGAGAAAAAGTTAAATCCTCCCAAAGGGTTATAGTAAGGTATCCGAGTTCGGGGGGGAGAGCCGAGGAATGGCAGGGGGCTTTTCAGTAACGCCTCGTAGCTTTCACCCTCAGTAATCATTGGGATTCCAGTTTGAGCCGTAGTTCCTGCACTGGTTCCGACAACAACTGAACCCTGTTCATATTGTTGTTTGAGAGTTTGAAATATCTGGCTTTCAGTTCGGGTTTGAGTGGTGGTATTCTCCTCAAAAAAGCAACTGATAATTAAAGCCTGATCACCCCCACTAAAAACAAAGGCATTGCGGGTTTTCATCAAGCTAGTCAGTTCAAGATTATTTTTCTTCGCCTGACAATTGCCCAGGTGAAATGGGATCCATTTCACATCAATATTGGGGTAAAGATCCCGAAAGTTTTTCAGATAAAATTCTCCACTGGCTTCAGCATTTTTGACACTGGTTTGGGCTGTGGTGAAGATGCCAATTTTTGCTGTCTCTGCCCCTCCGGCAAGTTGAACAACTTTCTGATAAATGGCAATGCCGTCGCGATCGCCCGTAGTCGGCCATTGCCAACCTCCCCCGACTAAAACCAGGGTTCTTGCCCAGGCTGGCGTGGACAAGCTACAACTGATCAACGTCAGGCAGACCAAAACAACAGCAAAACCCGGAAAGCGATAGAACACAATTCAAGGGGAGGCCCAGCTCATGTAGGGAAGCTGACGGGCCGTAGCCTGAACTTGTAGTTTATTGGCAACCAACTGCCCACAACTATCCCACTGACCAGAGAGAAACATCTGCCGGGAACCCGGACTCATCTCAACGGGCAGGGTCAAGTCATCACACTGAACTTTCATCCCGCTTAAGTCAACGGTGATCACCCCTTGGGGATGGGATTGCAACTTGGCCTGGAGCTGCCTGATGGCCTCGGGTTCAGCCGTGACGCAGGGAATCCCAATGGCCACACAATTGCCCAGAAAAATCTCTGCAAAGCTTTCCCCCACCAGAGCTTGAATTCCCCATTTTGACAAGGCTTGGGGGGCATGTTCGCGGGAGGAACCGCAGCCAAAATTGCCATTCACCACTAGAATATTGGCCCCTTGAAATTCGGGGGAGTCAAACGGGTGCTGCCCTTGCATTTGTTGGCGATCATCGGCAAAAACCTGTGTTCCTAGGCCGTCAAAGGTAACACATCGTAGGAACCGGGCTGGAATGATCCGATCAGTATCAATATCACTGCCCCCTAACGGCATTCCTCGCCCTGAAATCACTTGAATTTGACTCATATTTCCTTCCTGCATCTTCCAAAAAGCGTTTAATAATCTTCAACCCATCCCTAAAAGTCAAGTCATCTTGACCTGCAGCCTTGCTGACCTTCACTCTTGTGGAGCAGGTATTTTGCCTGCTGGGAAACCATTGTCCTAACCCCAATTGTAAAGTCACTCCCGTAGCGGGTTCTAGCCTGATAAAATGCCTGAATTTCTGGCTGCGGTTGAGCTAAATCAGTCATGACCAATCAGCCTTAAATCAGTATTAAATCAGTAATCAAGTCAACTCCCGGATATCCGCCACCTCTCCCTTGATCGCCGCCGCCACCACCATGGCAGGACTCATCAACAAAGTCCGACCCGTCGCTGAACCCTGGCGACCTTTAAAATTGCGGTTGGAGGAGGAGGCGCTGAGCTGATTGCCCTGGAGCTTATCCGGGTTCATCGCCAGACACATCGAACATCCCGCCTCCCGCCACTCAAACCCAGCTTCCTGGAAGATTTTGTCGAGCCCTTCGGCCTCTGCCTGTTGCTTCACCCGCTCCGAACCCGGTACCACAAACGCTTTAACGGTGTTGGCGACTTTGTGACCTTTGGCAAACCGGGCGGCTTCCCGTAAATCACTCAATCGTCCATTGGTACAACTGCCAATAAAACAAACATCGACTTTTGTGCCTTTAATCGGCTGACCCGGAGAAAAATCCATGTATTGATAGGCTTCGGCGGCAACAGCGCGATCGCCCTCGGGTAAGTTTTCTAAGGTCGGAATCGATTCACTAACTCCAATTCCCTGACCCGGGGTAATCCCCCAGGTAATGGTAGGAGAAATATCAGCCGCCTCAAAGACAACAACATCATCATAGACAGCATCCGGATCACTACCAATACTTTGCCACCAGGCTATGGCCTCTTCCCAAGCCTTTCCTTGGGGAGCAAATCCCGTCCTTTGAGGTAATCAAAGGTAACCTGATCCGGGTTGATGTAGCCGCAGCGAGCCCCCCCTTCGATGGACATATTGCAGATGGTCATTCGTTCTTCCATCGACAGGGCGGCGATGGTGCTGCCAGCATATTCATAGGCATAGCCCACCCCGCCCTTGACCCCTAGCTGGCGAATGATATGAAGAATCACATCCTTCGCATAAACTCCGGTAGGCAATTCTCCATTGACTTCAATGCGTCGTACCTTCAACTTCTCCAGGGCCAGGGTTTGAGAAGCCAGGACATCGCGCACCTGGGATGTGCCAATCCCGAAGGCAATGGCCCCAAATGCCCCATGGGTCGAGGTGTGAGAATCCCCGCAGGCAATCGTCATGCCGGGTTGAGTTAATCCCTGTTCCGGGGCAATCACATGGACAACGCCCTGATTGCCGGAACCGATGTTGTAGAACTTGATGCCATAGTCCTGGCAACTGGTTTCTAGAGCCTGGATCATTTCCTCCGCCAGCACATCGACAAAGGGACGGGCTTGATTTTCTGTGGGCACAATGTGATCCACGGTTGCCACCGTCCGTTCTGGGAATAATACCTGAAGCTGGCGATCGCGCAGCATGGCAAAAGCCTGAGGACTGGTGACTTCATGAATCAGATGCAGACCGATGAAGAGTTGAGTCTGACCGGATGGCAGGATAGCAACGGTATGGAGATCCCAAACTTTATCAAACAGCGTTCCAGTACTCATAGGATTCAGTAATACTCAGTAATACTTTTGTTCAGGCTGAGGGTGACAATTTTTAGTTAGCTATTTCTAGTTAGCTATTCATTCTAACGCTTTGTTGGTTTCCCAGTAAGCACTATTACTAGATTCTTGCTGCTAAATCCCTAACTTCTCTAAAACAACTTGGGTGGAAACCATATGACGATCCAGGCCCAGTTTTTTTGGGTCGATGCCTAGGGCCAGAGCCACCAGTTGAGGCAAATGCAAGATCGGCAGCTTCAAGGAGCGGCCCATGACTTTTTCCACCTCCGGTTGACGGGAATCCAGGTTTAAATGGCAGAGGGGACAGGGGGTTACCAGGCAGTCGGCCCCTTGATCCAGGGCTTCTTGCAGGTGATTACCCGCCATTTGAAAGGAAAGCTCAGGGGCATAACTTGATAGGGGCCAGCCACAGCACTGAGTCCGTCCCCGGTAATAAACTGGTGTTGCTCCCACGGCCCGGAAGACATTCTCCAGGGACTCCGGTTGGTGAGGATCGTCACCGGGAAGATGGGATTGGGCCCGCAACAGATAGCATCCATAAAACGCCCCACACTTTAAGCCTGAGAGTTTGCGAGTCACCCGCCGCTCAATTTCATCTAGACCGTAGTCTCCAATCAATGCCCAGAGTAGATGCTTGACTTCTGTGGCCCCTTGATAGGGAGAACAGCTTTCCTGGTTGAGCAGGACATTCACCTGCTGAACATAGGCCGGATCGTCTTGTTGCAGAGTTTTCAGGCGTTCATCTACTCGACCCAGCACCCCTTGACAGGTACTACAATGAGTTAGGAGGGGCAGGTTCAATTCCTCGGCGAGGGCGATATTACGGGCATTGACCGTATCTTCTAGCAGTTGGGAGTCTTCTTTGAACGTTCCTGAGCCACAACAGGCTGCTTTTTTCAACTCAATCAGCTCAATGCCTAAGGTCTGGGTCAAAATCTGAGTTGAGTCATAGAGTTCACGGCAGGCTCCCTGAGCCACACATCCGGGGAAATAGGCGTACTTGAGTGGTTTAAATGCCATGATTCTATATTCTTCCTGAATTCCATATCGCTGATTTAGAGCCAATTCTCACCCAATTCCTATCTAAAGAATTTAAGGTTAATCCCTTTGCACTTTCTTTTTTTTGGACTTTCTTAATAATGTAACAAACTCTTGCCTCAGAGACCCCACTGTCGGATAAGATAGAATACGCAATATTTAACGAAAAAGGATTCATAGATTATGAGTGATACCTTTGGCAAGGTAAAACAGATTGTTGCAGATCAGCTTGAGGTCGAACTGGATCAGGTAACTCCCGAAGCCAATTTTGCTAACGATCTAGGGGCAGACTCCCTGGATACTGTGGAGTTAGTCATGGCTCTAGAGGAAGAATTTGGGGTTGAAATTCCGGATGAGGCCGCCGAGCAGATTCTTACTGTTCAAGCCGCTGTAGATTATATCGATAGCAAAGTTAAAGCATCAGCTTAAGGCCCTCGACCTGAGCTTGAACTGAATCAGCTTTTACCATCACCACCTCTGCACTTTGTCTGCATTTTGCACTCAGGCGTTCATTGCTTAAAAGAAAATCATGACTGATATGAACCGCAGGCGCGTTGTCGTAACAGGTCTCGGCGCGATCACCCCAATTGGGAATGACTTGAAGGAGTATTGGCAAGGATTGTTGAACGGGCGCAACGGCATCGATACCATTACCTTGTTTGATGCCTCCAACCATGACTGTCGGATTGCTGGTGAGGTAAAAGGATTTGATGCCAGCAACTTTCTTCCCCGGAAGGAAGCCAAGCGAATGGATCGATTTGCTCAATTTGCTGTGGTGGCTAGTCAGCAAGCAATCGCCGATTCTGGCTTTGTCATCAATGATCTGAATGCAGAGCAGGTCGGTGTAATTATTGGCACAGGGATTGGCGGTCTCAAGGTTCTAGAGGATCAGCATGAGGTTTACCTGAACCGGGGCCCAGATCGATGCAGCCCGTTCATGATTCCTACCATGATTGCCAACATGGCGGCTGGATTAACAGCGATTCATACAGGAGCTAAGGGACCAAATTCCTGCACGGTAACAGCCTGTGCAGCGGGTTCCAACGCTGTGGGGGATGCCTTTCGATTGATTCAGCGGGGCTATGCCCAGGCCATGATTTGTGGCGGTACTGAGGCTGCTGTCACCCCGTTGTCCCTGGCTGGGTTTGCCTCAGCCCGTACCCTTTCGACTCGGAATCACGATCCTGCTCATGCCTGCCGCCCCTTTGATCAGGATCGGGATGGGTTTGTCATGGGGGAAGGATCGGGCATCCTCATTTTAGAAGAAATGGAATATGCTCTGAGTAGAGGGGCGAGAATCTATGCCGAAATTATTGGTTATGGCATGACCTGTGATGCCTACCACATGACTTCCCCGGTGCCGGGGGGAGAAGGGGCAACCCGAGCTATGTCCCTGGCGATGAAAGACGCAGAGATTACCCCTGATCAGGTGGACTACATCAATGCTCACGGAACCAGCACCCCGATGAACGACTCCACTGAAACCGCCGCGATCAAGCGTGCCCTGGGAGACCATGCTTTTCAGGTGGCAATTAGCTCCACAAAGTCGATGACGGGCCATTTATTAGGAGGGTCTGGGGGGATCGAGGCCGTAGCCACGGCAATGGCGATCGCCCACAACAAACTACCGCCGACAATTAATTTAGAGAACCCGGATCCGGCCTGCGATCTGGACTATGTTGCTAATCAAAGCCGCGCTAAAGTGGTTAATATTGCCCTGTCTAATTCCTTCGGGTTTGGGGGTCACAATGTGACTCTGGCCTTTAGCAAGTTTCAGCCTTAACCTTCAATCTTAAAGTTCAACCTCAACATTCAGCCAAATTTTAACACCAAGCCGATGCTAACAACTCCAGAACTCCTGAATTATGCTAAATGGGTTAGCATTGCCACCCTTGTCTTTGCGGCTATTACAGTGCTGGGTTTTATTTTAAACTGGGGGATTCGGTTTCGCCTGGTGGGGTTGACGGCGTTTACAGGAGTACTGGCTGGGGGGATTTTGGGCCTGGGTCTGGGGCTATTTACCCGCACTGAGATTCCAGGAGCCGTGCATTACAGTCGAGTATTTGATGATGGAGCCCGAGAAATTGTGATTGTCGTAGCCCCCGACATTACTGAAACTCAACTGGAAGCTACCCTCCAGCAAGCCGCCGGGGACTTGCTCTCTCCCGGGCGAATCGGCCGACCGGATCAACAATTGCATATTCGGGCCCGCACAATTTTGCATCCCCAATCCGGTGTTTCTCAACCCCTTTATCTAGGGGAAATCAAACAATCCCTGGCTCAGCAAAAAGGCAGTAATCTAGAGATCAATCTATTTTCTGAGGCGATCGCAGAGTTAGAGCAGATTAGATCCTGAAATCAGACCTTGTTCTTAACCCAGGCTGGGGAGAATAGCTGGTGGAGAACAGATTGATCTGGGATCTCTAGCCTGTCCAAGAGCGTAAATCAAAGATAGGCTATAAATTAGGATTACAACTTATCTGCTAGCCAATGACTAGAGTTGATCGCCCAGCTTTATTGAATAGTTCTAGTGGTCAGTCAGGAGTTGCTTTCGAAAACTGGGTCATTATCGCCGCGCAAATTGCCCAAACTCCCATTGCCTTCCTTAGCTTTATGGATTCTACCCATCAATGGCTGAAGGCTCAAGTTGGTTTTCAAGCTCAAGCCCAGGACTATCTCGGCTTTTGTCGTGCCGTATTGACTGCCAATCAGGCTACTCATGCTTTAATAACAGGGGGTTCCCCCCATCCAACTCCAAGCTCAATTTTGATTTCAGACACTCGACTCGATCAGCGCACAGCCCTGCATCCGCTGGTGAATCAAGAGCCTGCCCTGCGGTTCTATGGTGGGATCCCGCTGGTGACTCCTCAAGGCCAGCAACTGGGGCTACTCTCACTTCTGGACTATCAGCCCCGCTACCTCTCCGGGGAAATTCTCTCAATCCTGGAACAACTGACGACTCAAATCGTTAATCAGATTGAAAACTCCCGCCAACTGCTCAATGCCAGGGATAAATTCACTAGACTGGAGCGGATAGTGGAGGAGCGTAAGCAGGTTTGGGAGGTAGTTCGTCAGGAGCGGGACTTTGTCTCTAGCATTCTAGATACCCTCAGTGCCCTGGTGATCGTCTTGGATGCTCAGGGTCAGGTGGTGCGGTTCAATTCAATCTGCGAACAGTTGAGTGGATATTCCCAAGAGGACGTTGCTGGGAAGTCCCTTCAGACAATAGGTCTGGCCATTTTTGATTTGCCCTGGGAGGTACTGGTGGCTGCCGATGAAGAGTCTGGCGATCAAGCTGCAACCTTAAAACCATCCTGGTTTCCCCAGGAAGCAGAAACCGGATGGATTAGCCCGGATGGCACCTGCCATTTAATTGCCTGGTCCCATACAACTTTGTTGAATTCGGATGGTTCAGTCAAGTATGTAATTGCAACTGGTTTGGATATTACGGAGCGAAAACGGTCTGAAGAGGCACTCCAGGAAAGTGAAGAGCGCTATCGCTTGATTGCTGATAACTCAACCGATCTGATTGCCCAGTATACCTGTGAGGGGATCTATAGCTATGTGTCTCCCGCCAGCTTAGAACTGCTCGACTATGGCCCGGAAAAATTGGTAGGCCAGTCCATTTATCAGATGGTGCATCCTCAAGATGTGGGCAACCTGGAACAATTTCATCAAGTCTTGATTGATCTGGGGGAATCCAGTGCGATCTCCTATCGCCATCGCCATCGGGAAGGTCATTATCTGTGGTTTGAAGCAACCATTCATCCAGTGCATGACTCTGTTACCGGAGAAATTCAGGAGTTGGTGGCGATCGCCCGGGATGTCACAGAGCGCAAACAAAAGAAGCCTCCCTCCTGGAGCGATCGCAGCTTTCCCTCCTAGAAGCAGAAATTGGCAAGGCCCTGGGATTGGGGGGTAATCTCACGGCAATTCTCAAGCAATGTGTGGCAGCCATCGGGGCCTATCTGGATTTGATTAGTATCCATATCTCCACCTTGAATTCTCAAACCAACCGCCTAGAATCCCAGGCGATCTACGGTGAAGAAGATGAGACAACCATTTCAGAGACCCGGCTCAAATTCGAGTTTCCCCTGATTGCCGGAGAGCATTTTGTCGGGATGATCACCCTCTATGGCGACCAACCCCTCTCCAAGCAAGCCCGACAGGGACTCCAGTCGATTGCTACGGCGATCGCCACCGGGATTGATCGAGTCAGGGCTCGAGAAGACCTGCACCATCGGCGAGAGGGTTTATTGTTCCGGTTGGCCAATCAGATTCGAGAATCCCTGGATATTGATACAATTCTGACCACGGCGGTAAATGAAATCCAGAGTTTGCTCCAGGTGGATCAGTGCCATTTTCTCTGGTATGTCCAGACCGCCGATGGTCAACCCCTGTTTATGGTGGCCCATGAAGCCCGATCCCTAGCCCTTTCTACCTATCTGCAGACCTATCCCCCCGATCAAATTGGTGAATTTGCTGCCCAAATTCACCATCAGGAACCCGTCCAGATTGATAATATTGAAACCGCCGGAGAGCTTGACCCAAACACCAGAGACCTCCTACGGAATGTCGGCATCTGTGCCACCTTGATCCTGCCGATGAAGACCCGTTCCGGTCAGCAAGGGGCGATAATCTGTCATCGCTATAGTCAGGGGCAGTCCTGGGGAACCAGTGAGGTAGAGCTATTGCGGGGCGTGATTGATCAGGTGCGATCGCCATTGACCAGGCCGAGCTCTACGCTCAAACCCGAGCGGCGGCCCTAGCCGCTCAAACCCAGGCCGCTCAACTCAGTCAGACCCTCCAGGAACTCCGGCAAAAAGAAACCCAACTGATTCAGAGTGAAAAGATGTCAAGTCTGGGACAAATGGTTGCAGGGGTGGCCCATGAGATTAATAATCCGGTCAACTTCATCCATGGGAATCTCAAGCCGATTCGGGACTATTCCCAGGGGTTGTTGGATGTATTGGCCCTTTATCAGGAACGCTATCCTGATCCCGGAGAAGTCATTTTAGACAAGGTAGAAGAGGTAGATCTGGAGTTTGTCAGGGAGGACTTTCCCAAAGTGTTGTCTTCGATGGAAATTGGCACCAATCGGATTCGTCAGATTGTTGTTTCCCTGCGAAATTTTTCCCGTTTGGATGAAGCCGAAATGAAGCCTGTAGACATTCATGAGGGGATTGACAGCACTTTGTTAATTCTGCAAAATCGGCTCAAACCCCGGCGAGGCGAAGAGGCTGGCATTGAGATCGTCAAACACTACGGTCAACTGCCCAAGGTAGAATGCTACGCCGGACAGCTCAATCAAGTGTTCATGAATATTTTGAATAACGCCATTGATTCTATGGATGGTCAAGAACAACCGGGTGTAATTACGATTACTACTGAATTACTAGACGTGACCTCTTCTGAAAAAACTGAACCCATTCCCCATGTTTTAGTCAGAATTCGGGACAATGGCCCTGGCATGACAGAAACAGTTCGGAGTAAGTTATTTGATCCCTTTTTTACCACGAAGCCAGTGGGAAAAGGAACTGGGTTGGGATTGTCGATTAGCTATAAAATTGTGGTCGAAAAACATGGGGGACAGTTAAGCTGCATTTCAGAACTGGGAAAGGGCGCAGAGTTTCATGTGCAAATTCCCCTCTATCCAGGGCATCAATCCCTTGAACCAGGGTGAATTGAAAAGGAAGAAATGAATGATAATTTTGGCTTCCCAGGGCAAAAGCATTTCAAAAAGTTCCCTATCTGAATTTCCTATCTGAATTCATCCTTACAATCAGCAATGCCTGAAAATTCTGGTCTGAACTCCCAAATTCCCCAACCCCAAATCATAAATTCCTCAGGCAGAATAGATATAGATGTAGTCAAAGCGGTGAGGACGGAACTACTGTTTAGAGAACGTATTATGGTATTACACCCCACAGAATATCCTCAATGCAATACTACAGCCCAGCAGAAAGTAATTGAGTATCAGACCTATCTGAAGGTTGCTGAGCAACGGGCAAGACAATTATGACGGCCCAAATCACCTATAGTCCTGCCTATACCTTGGTTCCGACCTATGAGTGTTTCAACCGTTGTAGCTATTGCAACTTCCGGATTGATGTAGGTCAGGGAATGCCATTGTCTCTGGTAAAAGCTGAACAGATTCTCAGGTCACTGCCGGATCAAAAGGTGATTGAAATTTTAATCCTCAGCGGTGAAATTCATCCCCAGAGTCCCCAACGGCAAGCCTGGTTTCAGGGCATTTACCTGCTTTGTCAACTGGCTCTATCCCTAGGGTTTTTGCCCCATACCAATGTTGGGCCTTTGAGCTTCGAGGAAATGGCTCAGCTCAAGCTAGTGAATGTCTCTATGGGCCTGATGCTCGAACAGATGACCCCTGAGCTACTCAAAACTGTTCATCGCCATGCCCCTAGCAAAGTTCCAGAACTTCGCCGACAACAATTGGAGTGGGCTGGAGAATTGCAAATTCCGTTTACCACCGGGTTACTGTTGGGGATTGGGGAAACTGAAGCAGATTGGCGAGAAACCTTAGAGACTATTGCCATGGTGCAGCAGCGTTGGGGGCATATTCAGGAGGTGATTTTACAACCCCATAGCCCTGGTTCTCGGCAGAGTTGGCCTGAATCAGGATTTGAGCGGCAACGATTACCAGACGTTATCGCAATGGCCCGGAACCTGCTACCTGAAACCATTACTATTCAAATTCCACCCAATTTAATGACCTCCACTGATCTACTCCTGGCCTGTCTGGAGGCAGGGGCTCGGGATCTGGGCGGCATAGGCCCCTGGGATGAAGTGAATCCGGACTATCCCCATGCTGATCATCACACCCTTGAAGACATGCTGCAGTCTCAAGGCTGGCTATTGGTTCCCCGCTTACCAATCTATCCCCAGTATGATTCCTGGCTTCCAGACACTCTACAGGTGGCCGTTCAGCAATGGCGAGAAAAATTGAAATAACAGCGTAGGCCAGAAGGGTAAAACTTAACGGGAGGACGGAAAGGTCGAGGCTGAAATCGGTTGCCCAGGGTCTGACCCAGAGAGATACCTCGGGGTTGGGGTGAAGCATTGACAACTCGACTTTGAACCCTTGACTTTGTACACTTGACCTTGTGGGAAAGTACTCAAAGTCAAGTTGTTAGGAAAACTTCAAGGTTGAACAAATTGCTGATTAGCATAGGGATGTTCTTGGGCTCCACCGCTGGAAGTTGTGCCCCAGCCCTCTGGCGGGGGTTAGCTTGCTTTCGATGCTCTGATTGTTCACGCCAAGGAATAATATGGCTTGCAATTAGCAGTTCTAGAATAGGATTTCAGTGATACAACAACAGTTGCCATACAGCGTTTCCAACGCTGCTGGAGTACGAGAGGTGGCGGCGCACCGCGCCGCCACCTCTCAAATCTGTACCTCACGTGATTAGAAATCGCTATATGATGACAAAACCATTTGTCGAAAGAAGTTTTGCCCAATCCTAGTTTTGGCTGTAACTTGAGCTTCCGTTTCTTCTATCGTTCGAGTTAGAGGATATCTTATTGGAGGTAGCTTAGGCGGTTTGGACTTTTGCTTGATAAGTAATTGATTGAGGGCAGAAAATTCAAAACCAACTAACTCTTGAAAACGCTCTTCACTTTATGTTCCCAACTGTTCCCGGTTTGCTGTAAATTCTTCCCAAATTTTTCGGTCAGCCTTACTTGCTCCACTCAACCCTCGAATGCTACGCGCTTGCTCAATTGGATCAAGAGAGGCAAAATTGCTGAGTTTCATCGCTAGGCTACTAGGTGTTCTACCCAGTTTTTCAGCAACTTCTATGATGATGGGTTTTCTATGATCAAGCTGACCAAATGGCAACTTGCAATATAGATTCATTGCAATGATGAGTTCATCTCGTGTCCAGGGTTTTCTAACATTCATGAACTCTCAGCCTTGTAATCCTAGAATGTCGGATCAGTGTAAGGATCATGGACACCGATCAAAACAGTGCGTCCACCCTGTGAAATCCATTTGCCTTTAGGCTTCGAGAAGTACACACGGATCTCAAAATCTCCATCACATGCATCTGAATGCTTCATCCAAAAGGTTTTTCCTGATTTACTGATACGGGTAATGCAGAAATGTTGAATCTAGACATAAAACTTCATATTTAATTTAAACAAGAGCCTCCGGCAGGAAATCGAAGCTCCAATGCACAATCGAGCAGCGACGACTCAATTCCAATTGCAAATATCGGAACTT
>JAAURB010000065.1 GCA_012033335.1 Oscillatoriales cyanobacterium RM2_1_1 | reverse complement strand
GGGGGTGAAGGGGGCACTACCCTTCCTGGGGCGAAGCCCCAGACCCCCTTCCATTGAACAATTAATTACGACCACCTACTGATTGGAGTAGGGATAAAACATTGTTTTATCCCTACTTCTCATATGGGAGCAATGATTGAGGCGTTACAACCGGGTATTGTGACTCCTTCAGGAACCGCCCCGAACCTCTTGACAGGAAGAATCCGCCAATACCTCTGAATCTGTACATTGCTCACAGACCCCGAAAAATTCCAGGGTGTGATAGTAAATCTTAAACTTGTGAGATTGTTGTAGGGCATCCTCTAGATGGTGTACGGGACAGTCCTCCAAGGGAAAGGATTGACCACACTCCAGGCAAGTCATGTGATGTTCGTCCTGTTGCAAGGAACTGTAGATAGACTCCCCGGTTAACAAGGTTCGCATCTGCACCTGACCTTCCCGTTTTAGAGTATCCAGGGCCCGATAAACCGTTGCCAGTCCCATTCCCTGGTCAGTAGCACGAAGTTTGAGGTAGAGATCCTGGGCAGAAATAAACCGTTTCAAACTCTTAAGGGTCGTTAAAACTCGTTCTTGGTTGGGAGTACGACGGGGTTTCATCCTGATTGACTCGTTGAGTATCTCCTTTCAGGCTAGCTCAAATTCAGCCGTTTTCCCAGGGGAGGGGCAACGGCTAAATTTTGATCACCAGGAATTTATCGGAAAACCCGATTCAGATCTGGATCAAGCAAAATCAAAACTATCACTGAAGATAAAGTCAATGTCCAGATCCAGGCGTTCAGGCAAAGGAGCCGTGGCACTATCCAGCAACACACCGACAAAGCGACCATCATCGAGTTGAATGGCAATATCAAGTCGTCCATCCTGGTTGATATCGATATTGCGCTCTAAGGATCGCTCATCAATTTCAGACTCAAAGTTATCAGGCATGGCAATCTTATCCCCGACGGAGGCGGTATTACCCGCTTGAAAATCCCCAATGAAGTCAACCCGAATAAAATCTCGACTGGCTTCAGCAGGATCAATCACAAACGTATCGTCCCCTAAGCCCCCAAACAAATCGTCCCGATCCCCATCCCCATCCAGGAGATCATTACCCAGGTCGCCGAACAGGGCATCATTGCCTTCATCTCCAAACAGATTGTCATTATCCCGACCCCCGTAAAGGGTATCTCCATTGAATCCCCCTTCAATCACATCGTTGCCGACATTCCCAAAAACCTGGTCGCTGCCGGAGTTGGCAAAGATGCGGTCGTCGTCTGTTCCACCAAACAGGGTGTCTGTGTTGAAGCCCCCCGTAATGGTGTCGCTGCCGGCGTTACCGTTGACCAGGAGTCTATCGTTAATATTAGGAGACTGGAGGGAGTCATTGCCATTGAGCAGGAGAATTTCTGCATTGGCTCCCTCCCCTGGAGTCAGGAAAATCTGATCATTCTGTTCACTTCCGAGAAACACCGGAAGTCCAAAGAAACCCACAAAAAAACCTGGAACTAAAACTGTCGCCATCTTTCTATAATTCCTCTTTACAATGCATTCAATACAATTTTGCTGTTAACTTTCAACGGGTTGAGTCTATCACAAGAAAACATTCAGTGAGCAAAAATCCAGCTTTAGTTGTACCCCTTTGGTCATAGTCACTTTTAAGTCCAGTTTAAACATTTTCTAACGCCTCAACAATTGGTTTTTTGCACTTACCCAATGATTTAATTAATTTTAACCATTGCTCTCAACAGTTGTTAGGAGATTTTCGGGTTAGGCTTTAGAAAAGGCAATGATGTCTGAGTCGGATAAAGCTCTAAAGACAACAGGATCTGGGCCGGGATTGCCTTCAACTGGTTTTGAGCAACAAACTGCAACAAACTATTGACATGATATTCTTCAAATGTCATAAGTGGTTCCGTCTTGAGTTGTTTGTTCCGGGATAGGATCCGATGAACTTTTCTAAAATCAGAATCATACAGAGTTTGTAGATTCTGATCAGAGCATTTTAGCCAATCGCGGGCAACCCAAAATCTGATTCGTCGCAGGTGTTCTAGGGGCATTCTCTGACTAATTGAAGTCTCTTGACCGCGAATATAAGCTCCGATAAAATTCACAGTGTAAATCCATAGAGCTTGATACCGAAAGTCGGGCTGTAAACTATCATAATCAGAGTGGTGATAGACCTTCCAATAGAAGTTCCAGTCTGTTGCCATCTGGTTCCGGATATTTTGATAAGTTTTTTGCTGGGGATGGAGCCGGAACCCGGAGAGCACCTGATCAACAAAGCCAGCTTTAAACCGGGTCAGGATCCTCAGCCATAGATCCAGGTCAACCAGTTGATTCAACCGGGGATCAAACCCCCCCACTTGCCAGAAGGCAGATCGACGCAGGAGAACGGTGCTGGGTTCCCCAATTTTGTTGATCGGATGGTGGAGTAATTGCGGATCTTTTAATAATTCCGAGCCGGGTTGAATCCTGTCAAGGGTTGTCCACCCTTGATACACCCTTTGAAAATCTCGATAGATGGTCTGCAAATCCGGGTCAGTTTCACTCCCCGAGGAAAACAACATCTCCGATCGGAAAACACTAGGCCAATTTCCTCATCCTCCTCCGCCAAGGTAACCAGGGCTGCAATACAGTTTGGCCTCAATAAATCATCTTGAAATAGAAACTTGATGTATTTTCCCTGGGCTTTGGAGGCGGCATGATTGCAGTTCCCGGCTATGCCATAACAGGGGTGAGGGTGAATCGAAAACTTCAGATTCGATTGCATCAAAAAGTTTTCAGCCCGAACTAAGGTGCGATCGCCCGAACCATCATCTGAAATAATCACCTCCAATTGGGGATAGGTTTGGGTGACAATACTAGCCAGAGCGGCTTGAATAAAAAGTTCTCCGTTATAGGTGGGAATACAAAGACTCACCAAGGGCAATTCCTCAATATGGAAGGTTGTGGTGTCACCGTTCGGTTCTGCGGTTGAGGCCCGGAATACCTCAGATAAATGCAGGTTTGATCCGATTGACCCTAGCGATCGCCAAAAGAGGAAATGAGAATTGAAGATCGAGGAATGGGCAGGGGTTACAGAAGGATGAATTCCTGTGGCATCAATCCCAATTAAATTAATTTCAGGATGTTGGTTTAAATAATCAATGCCCTGGGAGATGTAGCTTGAGGAGATTTGCCGATGCTCAATTAGTAAATTATTCAGTAGAAAAATATAGTCACCTTGTGAATACCCAATGGCCTGGTTCAACGCCTCAATCCAGGTACAATCCTCTGAGACCTCTACAACAGAGTAGTCCTGGGATTTCCAGTAGTGAATTAAGTCAAGATTCTCTAGAGAACTTGCCGGTGAAACTAGAAGAATAAATTCGCAGGGATGAATCAGATCAAGTTCTAATTGGGTAATCTGATGGAGTAAACTGCCATTGAATAAATCTGGACAGGATAAGTTTTGAATAGATGATCTTTGATTTAATATGTGTTCATTGGAACTTTCTGTAAGAAGACCTCCTACATAACTTTCTGCATAACTTCCTGCAAAACCTTCTGCAAAAACCAGCACAGACATCAAAATCTTTTCATCGCCATCGTTCATCTGGATTACTCAGGATCAGGGAGTTAGTAGGGTAAAACAGCCGTCTCAGCTATTTCCCAGCCACAAGAGCTGCATCTCATGAGACAGTTTTCTTACCATCGAGCTGGTTTGGCATAGGGGCCCTGACGAAGGGCATGAGCCAAGGCGTTATTATTTTCTCGCAGTCCCTCATAAAAAAAGAAAACCTCTCCCCGAATACCGCGAAAGCGATTGTATTCAATGGCTTTGATTAATTCGACTTCACTAATCCGATAGGAACTAATTTTGATTAACATTCCAGGGGAGAGTTTGGTGAGTTGATCGGCCTTGAACTGAACATTCACGAGTTGATCAATTAAACTTTTATAGCCCCAAAAATCCCGCCGATACAATTGCGGATGGATCAGGTCTACTAAATTTTGGTCAATCCAGGCAATATAGTCCTGCAAATATTCATTCAATCCCCAACTATAGACACTGGGAGCCATTGAAATTAATAGACCCGGTTTAACCGCCTTCACCTCTCGATACAAACGCGCCAGAAATTTCGTCAAAATGTCCGCCCGCCATTGGAGCCATTCTGGGTCTTTGTGATTGAGGGAGGGTGGATGGCCCTGATCCTGCACATAGCGCTGGATAACATTGGGGTTGTAACCCCCTTCAGAAGGCATTGCTGGCAGCCGATCGTCTCCTTGAATCCCATCCACATCGTAGTTTCTGACTACTTCTAAGATTAAACTCAGGATGAAATTTTGCACCTCAGGATCTAGGGCATTCATCCATTCAAAACCATTTTTAACCAACAACTTGCCCCCCCGATCCAGGGCCGCCCATTCTGGCTTTTTGCCGAGGATTCGCCCACCCGCTTGCATGTAAGAACTAGCAAAGCCATATTCAAACCAGGGAATCACTTTTAGACCGACTTGGTGACCGGCTTCAACGACCTCCTGAAGGGGATCGCGCCCTCTGACATAAAAATCAATTTCCGTACCAAACTGTTGCTGCATAATCTGGCTACGGTAAAGGGTTGACCCTCGATTCCAAACCACTGGAAATACTGTGTTAAAACCCGTTTCAGCCAGAAAATTCATGGCCTCTACGATGGTTTGCCGGGAATAGAGAACTTTACTATCGGTGGTCGTCAGCCAAACCCCACGAACCTCCATACCACCTCCTGCCCAAGGGTTTGATTTCAGTTGAGTCTGTACCAATCTTATCCTGTCGCTTCTACCCCGTAATGTTCATCCCCTAAAAGTTTAAGGTTGCTGAATTGAGTAATTAGCGATTATGCTTATATGAAAGAAGTTTTAGTAAGCACATACCTGAGGTGGTAAAGGGGGGTGTTTCATAAAGCCCTTATCTAGCCTGAGCCCTGTCTATGAACCAGAGCCAATCCATGTTCCTGAACTTTAAGGAAGCCGGAGCCTCAAACTGAAAATTTATGGATGTTCCAAGTCATAGTTGCAAGAAAGTAAATTACTTGTGGACTGAATACTGGCCGGAGGTGGCAGGCGATCGCTCCTCGGGTTATTGGGTGTCGTGGCAAATCCATGAGCCCCTGAAAGCAATCTGGCACAACTTTCAAGATCTCTGGCTGCATCTAGAGCAATGTTTGCGAACGGATGACACTAGCTAGGTCAGCTTTGCTCAGGAATTTCTAGCGTTAGATTCCATTCATCATTGTCTTAAAACCAGAAATTTTTGTTGGGAAAGCGTTCGTTCCCATCCATTGTCTGTAGATGTGCTCTTGAGGCTTGGCCTGGAAAGCGTTTTTTGTGGTTCAAACTAAATTTGATCAGTAAAGCAACTAGGATCTAGACCCGATTTAGCTTACAGAACTGGGTGCACGATGAGTTCTAGAAAAATGGACTAAAAAGCCACAGTTAAATTTTTTTGATTTTTATGAAGGTACATGAAATTGTTAATGCCAGTCAATTTTTAACTCGATATGCAACTGGAGAACGGAATTTTAAGGGTGCTGACCTGATGCGGTTCAACTTGAAAGGTCAATATTTGAACCGGGCCAATTTAAGTCAGGCCAACTTGACCTATGCAGATTTGTGCCAGACTCGGTTGGTGTCAGCCAATTTATCAGGAGCAGATTTGAGCTATGGAAATCTCTCCCAAGCGTTTCTGGTGGGAGCCAATCTTGCCAATGCCAGTCTGAGCAATACCTGCCTGATTCAAGCCGATCTGACGGGGGCAATTCTCAGCGGTGCTGTTTTTGCCAGAACCGACCTCAGTCATGCCAATCTCACGGGAGCCAGCCTGATTGGGTCTTGTCTGCTGGATCACTCCCAACTCACCCAAGCCATTCTGATCGGGGCCACCCTGAGCCGTTCGGTGTTGAGTGGGACTGATTGTGCTCAAGCCAATTTCACCCGCGCCATCCTCAGTGAAGTTGATCTGAGCGGCACCAACCTGAGTCGAGCCTACCTTACCTGTGCCTACCTGAATCGAAGTAACCTGAGTGGGGCTAATCTGACCGCCGCCAACCTCAGCGAAGCGACTCTGCAGGATGTCAATTTGAGTGTTGCCAATCTGACCATTGCCGATCTCAGCGGGGCTGATCTCAGAGGCGCTAACCTGAACGGGGCCACCTTAACCGGAGCCAACCTCAGAAATACCAACTTGCAAGGGGCAGACCTGGATGGACTGATCCTCCATGAGGCCGATCTGAGATTGGCTAACCTGACCCAGGCCAATTTACGGGGGGCAGATCTGCGGGGAGCTAACTTGGCAGGGGCCAATCTTTTAGAAGCGGATTTACGGGGTGCTAATTTGCAGGGGGCCAATCTGCGGGGAGCAGGATTGCTTCTGACCAGCTTAAATGGGGCAAACTTGCAAGGGGCAAACTTCTCAGAAGCCAATTTAATCGGAGCCCACCTGAATCTGGGTAATCTCAGCCATGCCTCTTTGGTAGGGGCAATTCTGCCCAATGGTAGTACCTGCCACTAAAAAATCAGGGAATCTGTGTGTTAGACTAGGGAGGTTTGATGATTTCTAGGTATGGAGGTAAAACCACGCAGAATGAAACAATTGGGAACCCATCTGGTGATGGATGCATGGCAATGTCCATCAGATTTGCTCAATGATTCAGAGCATATTCGTCGCGCGATACTAGACGCTGTTAGTGCTGGAGAGGCAACTCTGATTGATTTTTGTATTCACCAGTTTAGTCCCCATGGCGTAACCGCCACAGCGACTCTGGCAGAGTCCCATATCGCAATTCACACCTGGCCAGAGTTTGGTTATTTTGCCGCCGATGCTTTCTTTTGTGGTAAGGGCGATCCCCGCAAAGCCATTGAAGTATTAGCAGAATCTCTTCAAGCTCAGGCCACCAAAATCCGAGATTTTACTCGGGGTTTCGATCCAGAATTTACCCCCTTGGCGGATGATTCTCAGCCCGAATTCAATTGGGAAAAGCCTATCTCGGCGATTTCTGTGCGAGGCTAGAGGATTTCTGGAGCAGAACTCTCTTGGTGATTGGTGTATTGGAACACTGTCATTTACTACAGCTTAAGTTCTTTTTTTGAGCAACCTGTCGCCATTCAGCTTTGAATTCAGGTTGCTTAACTTATTCCTCCGGTCAGCTTTTGATGCGAATTCGCAAACAAATTCTGCAAATTAAATTCTGACTCCCGCAAAAAAATTGGCTAAATCGGAGGGCTTGACCTACCGTTTCTGAATCCAGGGACGAACAAACAGATAACCCGCCCCAAAGGCAAAGATCATAATCAAGGCAATGGAAACCGCTAACCAGAAGCCGCTCATTTCACCCTGGTTAGTCTGGTTTTTGCTGGGACGATAGCGATCGCCCGCTTCCTCACTATGCAAAATCTCTGGAACCTCGGGAGGCTTTGGGGTAGGGGAGGAGAAGGGCAGTTCAGGTTGAGCTGGAGGGGAATTACCGGCTTTGACCTTGGCTTCAGGTTGTACTTCTGGAGCGGTGGCAACCAGGGCAGCCGGAACAGACCTAGACAGATTATTGGATAGATTGTTAGAAGAGATATTCGAACTGATCACTGAAGGGGCTGGAGCCTTGGAACTCAAGTTAGGAAGATTTGATCCAGCAAGGTTTGGACTGGGAAGAGAGGCCAAAAACTGAACAGGGGATGGATTGGAGGGGCTGACACTTTGGGCAGAGTTGATCGCCTGCTGCAACTTAATGGCGGCCTGAGTCACATTCTCCAGCTCTTGACGAAGCTGTTGATTTTGCTGAAGCAACTGCCGATTTTGATCCTTGAGAGAATCTGCAATACTCTTGGAACTCTGTAAATCTGCTGTAACCTCTCGATACAACGATATGGGAACCGAAGGAGCATAGCCAGCAATGGGATATTCTGGAGTAATCGAATCGTAAGAAGCGGCGTTTTCCATGGAAACTAAGGGAGCCTAACCGTTTGAAAGTCTAGAATTGATAATAGTCATTAGAACAATCTAAGGGAATTTCGTCAAGGAAATCAAGGGGCGCAATTCTGTTAAATTTATTAAGCCTGAGGATCTTAACTCACCATGAATAACCCACAACCTGAAACCAGCAATTCTTTCAGCCCGACAGCAGCAGTAAAATATGGGGAACGGGAGATTGAATCGGGTCAGTTGATTACGTTTCCCAACCCTCGGATAGGACGGCGCTATGAAATTCAGATCACCTTACCAGAATTTACCTGTAAGTGTCCTTTTTCGGGCTATCCTGACTTTGCTACAATCTATCTGACCTATGTGCCCTATGAACGGGTGGTTGAGCTGAAAGGGCTAAAGCTTTATGTGAATGGTTACCGCGATCGCTACATTTCCCATGAAGAATCGATCAATCAAGTTCTAGATGACTTTGTTGCAGCCTGCGATCCCCTGGAGGTAAACATCAAAGGGGACTACAATCCTCGGGGAAATGTTCATACCGTGATTGCAATCGAGTACCATCGGCCTCACTCTAGCTCAGGGTTTGAGCCGCAATCTCAATCACCTGTTCAAAGACCTTAAGCTCGGTGTAATAGACTTCAGGTTCAACCCTGTCATAGATAATTGCCCCTTGACTCTCGGCGATCGCCCCTTCGATCATGAGATTATCAACCATCTCGAATTGTTCAATCAGCATTTCGAGGTGATCCCGGAGGGGAGTTCCCTGACCTGTGACCCGGGCCCCATAGAGGCGACCATCATTGCTATAACCAAACACAGGCTTCCCCAGCGCCGTCATATAACCCATTTCAAAGGCTGTTCCAGCATCCAGGCTAGGGCCACGAAAGGGAGTCATGTTGGCGACAATCAAATCACAATCATTCATCAGTTGAATATTGCTGCGATAAATTGCCAGCCCAGCGTCCCAGGGACTGAGCTGTTCTAGGTCTAAGGTTTGATCAAGGGGAAATCGCCCAACAAATCCATATTTCTGGCAGATCGTTTGTTTTTCATGGGCAATTTTTAAGGGATCGGGCAGAAACACATCTGGGCCAGCAAGATAAATTTGCATCAAGTTCTTTCCCAATTTAGATTTCAATTTTAGATTCCAACTTTAGATTCCAATCTAGATTTAAAAATATGAGTTTAGTGGTTTTTGGCAGTATTAATCTAGATTTTGTTGCCCAAACCCCGCGATTGCCTCTACCCGGAGAAACCCTCCAGGGCCATCGGTTTTTCACCGTTCCTGGTGGGAAAGGAGCCAATCAAGCGGTTGCCACTGCCCGTTTAGGGGCGACGACCTATATGCTGGGGCGGGTAGGAGCCGATCAATGGGGCCAGGAGTTATTGGCCAGTTTGCAAGGGGCTCAGGTTCAGACTGATGGCGTTCAAATTACCCCTGAAGTCAGTTCCGGAGTGGCAATTATCACGGTTAGGGGCCCTGCTGAGAATATTGAGGGTGAAAAGACTAGGGGCGAAAATACAATTATCGTGATTCCCGGGGCAAATGGTCAGGTCACCGTTGCAGACGCTGAAGCCTTGGCCAGTCTCCTCCCTGAAACCGGAGCCTTACTCCTACAATTGGAGATTCCGATGCCAGCAATTCTCGCCGTCGCCCGATTGGCCCACCAGGCTAGGGTAAGCGTCATACTTGATCCAGCCCCGGCCCCCCGGGTTTTACCCGCAGAACTCTATCCCTGGGTTGATGTGATTACTCCCAATGAAACGGAAGCCAGTCAACTGGTTGGCCTGGAAATGACCGATGAGTCAGCCTGGAAAACAGCAGGACAATTCTTCTTGCAAAAAGGGGTTAAAAACGTAGTGATCAAGCTGGGAGGACGGGGTGTTTTTGCGATGAATCAGTCTGAGCAGTTCTGGCTGAAACCCTTTCCTGTCAAGGTAGTAGATACAGTTGCAGCGGGGGATGCTTTCAATGGAGCTATGGCGGTGGCCCTGGATCGGGGGCTATCTTTCCGGGAGTCCGTCACCTGGGGTGCCGCTGCTGGAGCCCTGGCCACAACTATATCTGGTGCACAACCTTCATTGCCGGATTGGAAAAGTTTTGAACAATTTCTGGCAAACGCTCAATTCCGATAGACTTGCCATCAGTTTTTTGCTACCCATTGGGTTGTTTTGCTTGATTTTTTTATTTAGATTCCTTGAAAGCCTTGCGCTGCAAGGCTTTCAAGGAATTTTGCCGGTTCTTTTAACGAAGTTGATATGGGATCGGATCAATACCCTATTTCTTGGGTTGAACCAGAAACTCAGAGGCAATGGGTTGAGCCTGACCGGCCTGAACCTGAGCTTGATATAACATGGCCGCCACTTCTGCCCGGGTGGCAGGCTGGTTGGGGTTTAAAGTTTGCAGGTTGGGGTGGTTCACCACTAAACCAGCTTCCGTTGCGGTTGCAACTTTTTCAACGGCCCATTGGGGAATTTGATCCGCATCCTGATAGCGTTTCACGACTTCTTCTGGGTTTTGAGGGGGTTGCAGGTTGAGTCCACTCACTAGGGCAACCAAAACCTGTACCCGAGGAACTTCCTGTTCCGGTCGAAATACCTCTCCAGGATATCCCTTCATAAAGCCCGAGCTATTGGCCGCCTGGATTTCTGAGTCTGCCCAGTAGGTCTCAGGAACATCCTTGAAGGTGCTACTGCCCTGACCTTCAGCAACCCTGGCAAAATTTTTGTTGATTTGATTGGCCAATTCTCCCCGACTGACCCGTTGATCCGGTCTGAAAGTACCGTCGGGAAAAACACTCATAATATTCTGAGTAGTGGCCACTGCAATAAACTCTTTGGCCCAGTAATTATCCTGCACATCGTTATAGGCAGATGCAGAGGTCTGGGGCTGCGAGATTGGAGTTGAGGGGGCTACTGGGGACTCTGTAGGACTGACAGTAGGGCTAACAGTAGGACTGGGGGTTGCGATCACATTGGCCTGATTACCAGGATTGTCAGATTGAAGCGAATTGGCTCCTGCTACCACAGCAGAACCAGCTACAAGGTCTGGAACGGCGGTTCGATTAGATAAGGGTGCAGAAGACTGCACGTCCAGAGACGACTGTGATAATGGATCTGGTCTTACGGTCTCAGGACGACTGGGAGTTAAAGGAGAAAACTCTTCTAAGTCTCCAGACATGCCCAAATTCCCTGCTGGAGACGTTCTGGACTGCAGTTGGGAATTGGGCTGGAAGGAAGCAATCTGCCCCTGGTTATTTCGACTAAAAATCCAGAAAAATATACTCCCTAAGGCTAACAGTGCCACCACAACAGCAATCCACTCATCATTATTATTGCGAGAGACCGGCTGGGATGGCACTGAAGAGGATGACTTGGGAGGAGGTGATTGTGTCATAACATTCTAGATTCAGATAGAGTTACGAATTCAGATTACTCCCCCTTTGTTAGTCCTGACAACCTACTGGAAGAAACAGCACGGAACGAGCCAATCCCTAATGCTCTTTTACGGCAAAGGAACGAGAGGAAGAACTTGCAGCCAGCACCTCGATAGCCCGTGAATAGTAGGGATCGTTGCGGGTGCCTAAAAGCTCAGGATCGCCACTCAACTGCTTCTTCTGATTGTCAGTCAGCTCTAACTTAATGTCAGGAGTCACACCCTTTTTACTGATGTCGATGCCATTAGGAGTATAGTAGTGGGCGATGGTGACCGCCAACCCCGAACCATCAGAAAGCGCAAATACTGACTGTACTAGAGCTTTTCCAAAAGTTTGATCCCCCATAATCACAGCTCGATGATTATCTTTCATTGCTCCAGCCAGAATTTCACTGGCGCTAGCAGAGTCTCCATCGACTAGAACGACCGTGGGGGATTGGGTCAGGGCTGTGCGATTGGCTCGAACTTCCTGAGTGTCGCCATCCCGATCCACTGTACTGACGATAGCCCCATTATCAAGCCACATCCGAGCAATCTCGATGCTGGTTCGCAGTAGTCCGCCAGGATTTCCCCGCAGATCCAGGACAAAACCATCTACCTTTTGCTGATTGAGCTCTTCAATGGCTGCTTCCATTTGTTCTGCGGCATGGGAGTTAAATTCCCGCAATTGAATGTAACCAATCCGCCGATTTCCCTCTTGATTGAGCCGATGGTATACTGCCTCGAGCTCAATTCGAGCTCGGGTCAGGGGAACTTCAAAATCACTCTCTCCGTCCCGTCTGACTTTGATTAAGACATTGGTACCCACCGCGCCTCGAATCCTTTCAGCCGCTTTATCCACAGTCATTCCTTCTGTGGATTGGCCATCGATAGCTAAAATGCGATCGCCCGCCTTGATTCCGGCTTGAATAGCAGGGGAGTTCTTAATCGGCTCAACCACAACAATAGCCTTGGTTTCTTCGTCTAGCTTCAAACGCATTCCTACCCCTGACAATTCGCCAGAGGTCTGATTAGTCAACTGCTCATATTGCTTTGGATCCATAAACCGGGTATAGGGATCCCCTAACTTTTCTAGGGCTTTCCGCAGGGCACTATACGCTTCCTGTTGGGAGCTATATTCCTGACTGAGTAGCTCCTCCCGAATAGCCTGCCAATCCAGTTTGTTAAACGTTGGATCGACATACTCCCGGTAGACCAGTTGCCAGGCCTCATCGACAAGAGCCTTGGGGCTGTTCTGCAAAGTCGCATTCACGGGGTCAATATTGAGCCCAGGAACGGCCAGAGTAGAGATTGTTGCAATTGCACCTCCTAGGAGGACAGTCTGAAATCGAGAAAATAATCGTCTATTGTGGTTCATTGAGTATTCCTTATTACTCTATTCCCATTCGATTCGTCGGGAATAACAGCTTGACTTAGCCATAGGTTAACAAATAGCCTATGAAACAGGAGTTACAGAAGCATGAGTTACCGAAGCACTCTATAGGAAGAATTTGCCAAAATTTCTAATTCAGCCAGTTCAGCAACAAACAGCATCCAGGACTCTGGTCATTGCTCCAGCAGAATTAGTGGTCAATTGACTGGTTCTTCCCGATCTGCTCACAATAAGCAAACCTTCTTGAGATTTAGGAAAGATTCCCTTTTAATAGTTTAACTAGACTTCCCTAGGATTAAAAAGTTGCCATATTAACATTATTGAAAATTTTTCTAAAGTTTTCCTAAAGCTTTGCTAAATTTTTCTGAGCGTCTGCTGAGAAACTGATCAGGAACCGACCCAAACCCAAATGATCAACCTTACCGTCCCTCCTTTTGTCCGCCATAGGTTAAGCACTCTGGTACCCTGGGGAATCTCTCTGGGGGGGCTTTTGGGAGCGATCGCCCTGCAGATTTATGCGCCTGGAGGGCTCAGGGCTACAACCCCCACGGCGGTTGAACCTGAAGATGAGCCAACCGCCGTTCAACTCCAGCTCCTCAAAACCATGCCCACCTTTGGGTTTGAAAATCTCCTGGCAGATTGGACATGGCTGAACTTTTTACAGTATTTCGGCGATGAGGCCAACCGTAAGCGGTTTGGCTACGAGCTGAACGAGAATTATTTTGATGCGATCACAGCCCTTGATCCCCGCTGGCTAGATATCTATGTGTTTTTATCCACAGCGGTTTCCTTCTATCAGGGTAACCCGGAAACTGCAATTCAGTTCATGGAGCGGGGAACCACAGCCCTGTTCCCCGGCCAGCCCCCTGAAGCCTGGCTGATCTGGCGGCTCAAGGCAATAGATCAATTATTACTGGCGGGTGATACCCCAGGGGCAATTCAATCCCTGGAAATGGCCGCTAACTGGGCAGAGAATACGACTTACCAGGACTTCGCCCCTCAATTTCGCCAAGCCGCTCAAACCCTGAAGGAAAACCCTGACAATCCATTGGTTCGGATTAATGCCTGGCTATCGGTTTACTCTCAGGTTACCGATCAGCGGGTTCAGGAGCGCGCCCTCCAAGAACTGCTCAAACTAGGGGTCAAACCGCAAGTTGGGGCCGACGGGCAAACAACGTTTGTTATACCCCCGGGTCTCGAGTGACCGAATCCTGGTGAGGTAATTTCTGGTGAGATCATTACCGATTGGGAAAACCATGAGCTTTGGCAGACTGGGATGGAAAATTGTATCAACTGCCTACGGTAACCCTGTCAAGCCTGGTAGCAATTCTCATTTTGGAACATTTAGACTAAAATAAACTCTTTTGGAGGCTTTCAAACCCAATTATCTGAATCACAGAATGCGGATTCCAGCCGTTTGCAATCTCTGATTCCCATCATCGATAGAAGAATCATTCTCATCATCAGAATTGCTGTAACCCCGCATCCATTAGGAGGGTTTGGAGATTTCGTCTCAATGGAGGGAGCATTGCCCCCTCCATTCCTTGTAGCTAAAATCATTGGCTACATTAGGGGCGGCCTTGCAAGATTTGTTCTACAAGCCCCATGCGGGACTTTCGCAACAGGCAAAGTCATGACGAAATTAACCTATCTTTGCGAGGGTCGATGTTTCTGCGATCTACCAGGGTTGAATTTCCCGTCATCAACCCAATCTGCCCAGCTATTTAGGCCAGGACAAAATCAACTTCATCACAGCCCTTTGTCTCTCCCTTGCCCGAGGTCATCTTCTTGCCATTGACCTCAATCGCAAACGGCGTACTGTCCAAATCGGACAGATTGTAATCTGTTTCTTGATTGGTATAACCCACACTGGCGATCATCTTACGTCCGGCATCGGTGTACTTGAACGCCATCATTTGATTCTTGTCTTTCTGATTGTCCCTGGCCCAGATCACCATATATTGTTCACCCTGATAATCAAACACCTTGGGAGCCCGGCTCGGAACATAGCGCCCCGGAGACCCAAAACTGGCATCAAGAAATTGCTGTACAGAGTCATCCTGGACTACAGCGTAGCTTACCTGATCTGGGGCAGTTGCCTCTGCATCATCCTGAGCTGTATCAGGAACGTCTTCTTTACCGCGATTTTGAAAATAATCAACGGCTTTCTTGGTGCCAATGGCTCCAACGGCTGCAATCCCAGCACCAACCAAAATATTACGAAGTCTGTTACTCATAGTTTTGTTTTTTGATGTGATTAAGGCTAAAGGAGGTTAGAACGTAATCTAACTAGAAATAGAAGATTAGCAGAATCGAGGCCATATGTTCTCAATCCTGGGGAAGAGGTTAAAATCCCACAACACTTCTAGTCTCTATACTTTACAGCAGTTCCACTGGCCGCAACCATCAGCATTCCACCCCCTTCCCCAATGGAAATGGTTTCATAATCTAAGTCAACTCCAATCACAGCATTCGCTCCCATGGAACGGGCGGCATCCTGCATTTCACGCAGAGCTGTTTCCTTCGCCTCTCTCAAGGATTTTTCGTAGGCTCCTGATCGCCCCCCAACAATGTCTCGAATCCCGGCAAAGAAGTCCCTAAAGATATTGGTTCCGAGAATGGCTTCTCCACTCACCACTCCACAATATTCAATAATATGCTTGTCCTGAAGGGTGCTAGTCGTTGTGATGATCATGGCTGACTCCTCCTAAAAATTACTCTCATTAGCGTAACAGGTCAGGCTACTTTTGTGATTATCACTACCTCAAGGTCGAAACATCCACACTCTTGAACTTGAGAATAACCCGACATAATGAAAAGTGTAAAAGTTCTTCTAGTCAACCACCATGAACAATCTTGTCCAGTCTTTCTATAATTGGTATCGCCACACCCTGCGTAATACAAAATATCGTTGGGTTATTATTCTAGGAACACTCATATATTTACTGAGCCCGATTGATATTGCCCCAGATTTTATTCCAGTAATTGGCTGGATTGATGATGGTATTATTGCTACCTTATTCATCACAGAGGTGTCTCAGCTTCTATTAGAAGGCTTCAATCGTCGCCGTTCTACCCCTGATGTGGCTGACAATATTACTGCTATGGATAGGGAAGTTGTCGATGTCAAGGTGGGTTGATATTCTCCAGTCCTGGTATATTAAGCCCTAACAAAGATCAATTTTTCAGGATGCTTGATTAAAGTATCCTGATTTATTATTTAGGAATAAATGCTATTCATACTGATTTACAATTATTCGTCCTTGAAATTAACGGTTGTGCATCAAACTGGGGCAACGAATTCATGAGTTGGATGCGTGAGTCAAGTAGCTTGGCGCAATGAATTATAGCGATTCCTAATCACGTGAGGTACAGATTTGAGAGGTGGCGGCGTACCGCTTTCCATTTAACAATTCATTACAACCACCTACTTAGAGTTATTCACTGATTGAGGTTCTATAGAAGTAACAATTCAATAAAGTCATCCAGACGATTTTGATATTGTTGAGCCTGTTCACGACCTAACTTGACCACTGCATCCAGGTTTTCCTGAGAAGTATCATCAATGGCCATGATATTTTGACTTCTTAAAATGGGGTTAATTCGGAGATAGCCGGGGGGATTTTCAATCGCATCATAAATTTGAGTCAGTTGATAATTTACGGTTTCAGCCGTTCCCGTCATGATGATATTAAATAATGGAGTCAACCAGCGAATTTTTCCCCAACGTTTGGCCAACTCAAATGGATATCCTGTTTTGACATCCCCGGTTCCCAGGGAAAGAATGATCATTTCTCGAGCTGTAGGGCCACTTTCATAGCGTTGATCAATATTAAAATAGTGGTTGAATTTATGGCGAACTTCGGCATAACAACATAGGGCTGGATTATTGGCAAATACACCCCCATCAATAAAAGTATAAACGTCATTCCCTAAGGATTTGATCTGAGCAACTTCAAAAAAAGTTGGGGCGGCGGTTGTCGAGCGAATCACATCCCGTACTAAAAAATCCTGCCGGGAATCTAATTGAGCGTCATGTTGGGTGAAGAAAAAAGCTTTACGCCGCTCAATTTCATAGGCCGTAATCAAACAGGGTTTCAACAATTGACTCAGCTTTAAATCCCCGAAAAAATTCTGACTGAGCTTTTCTAAACCCCGGGCTGAATACTTTTCTCCGAACACTCCCCCAATATTTAAAAGTTTACTCCAGAAGGTTTGGGAAAAGATTTGATCGGCTGTTTTGTAAAAGAAATTGGCAGCTTCCTGGGCAGAAAATTGGGGCCTGTCCGGATTGCGATGTTGGGGACGGAGATAGAGGGCGGTCAAAATTCCGCCGGCACTGGTACCGGCGATAATATCAAAGTAATCGACAATCCTGACCCTGGGATTTCCCGTCCGTTGCTGCAAACGTTGCTCAACATAAATCAGAATTTGGGCCGGAATCAACCCGCGAACGCCACCGCCATCGATTGATAAAATACGGGTAAATTTTGCCATTTTAGAACAGTGTGGTTTGAGTTGTAAATGTGAGTTATGGCGACTTTCAATCCCTGTTCCCCATTTAAGGGTGCATCGTTCACATAGAATCCTCTGGAATCACCCCGTCAAGCATTAATTTTAGAGACTTATGGCATACCCCACTAAAAAAATGGTTGGACTTGCTAAAACGAAGTCGTTATGAGTATGATTTAGATGGGAAATTAATTGATCTCCCTGAATCTAGTTAAACCATGCGGGTCATCGACATTCCGCTCAATCAAATTCGTCGTCCCTTACCCCGATGGACTGATCCAGTTCGGGTAGAGGCCCTGATGCAGTCCATCAGTCAGATTGGTTTACAGGAACCCATTGAAGTTCTAGAAGTAGAAGGTCAGTACTACGGGTTTTCCGGTTGCCATCGATTTGAAGCTTGCAGCCGACTGGGTCATCAGACCATTCGGTGCAATGTCCGTCGGGCTCCTATTGCTGTTTTACACAAGCATTTAGCCTGAGGCAGAATTTCTCCTGACTCCGAACACGCTAGGATCCGATCAGATCTATATTAGTCAAATCGTTTAGATTTCATTCCATCCCCTAATTCTGGAGTATTTTATGAGCACTACAAGCTTGAAGCAAAAACTCTATCCCAGTCGGATTGACCTATCTACTGAGATTCGTCAGCAAGTCGTCGCCCTTTTGAATGCTAGCCTAGCGACCACCCTGGATCTGAAAACTCAAGTGAAGCAAGCCCACTGGAATGTCAAGGGCATGAATTTTTATTCTCTCCATGAGCTATTTGATGCGATCGCCGGAGAACTAGAAGGCTACGTTGATATGGTGGCTGAACGGGTGACAGCCCTGGGAGGGTTGGCGATGGGAACGGCTCGGGTGGCTGCTGCTGATTCGATTTTGCCGGAGTATCCCTTTGAAATTACAGCGGGCAAAGATCATCTGATCGCCCTGGCAGATCGATTTGCAGCCTATGGCAGCCATGTCCGGGAAGCCATTGACCAGACTGGTCAATGGGGGGATGCCGATACGGCGGATCTGTATACCGAGATCTCCCGAACAGTCGATATGCGTCTCTGGTTCCTGGAAGCTCATCTTCAGGATGGTGAGGCAGGGGTCACCAATGGCAGCAGCACGGCGGCAGCACAGCAAGCCAAGGTCAAGTAATAAGTCGCTTGACGCAATCAATTAGAAGATTGATGGGGGACGAAGGGGACACTGCTCCAAGCCCCCCTTCCATTTAGTAATGATTAAATAATGATTAAATTAAATAATTATTTAATCATTAATGACAACCACCTACTGACCTGGGTTGTCATATCTGAGTTCTTGATCCAATCACAAATCAGATGAATTCATCGTCAATTCCAGATTATCGCCCCCAGTGGCAACAATTGTTGCAGCAAGCGGGGCTTTCTAGTTTGTCCGCTTTGAGTCAGAAAGCCGGGATTTCCACCTGGGAGTTAGCCCGATTACAGCGGGGATTACTGCCCCAAACTCGACTTGAAATCCTGATCAAAGTCAGTCAAGCCCTGGGGATATCCCTGGCAGCGTTAATCGAAACCTTTGCCCCAGAACTATCGGCATCTGGAAAAACTGATTCTCTTCGTCAGGTCAATCTTCAAGCTGATCTTCAGGGCGAGTGCGATCGCCTCCAACGTCAGCTAGAGGAGCAACATCGTAGGCTCCAAGAGGAATTTCAACGGGACAGTATTCAAGTGTTGGAATCCTGGTTGATTCAATGGCCCACCGTAGTTCAGCGGGTGCAGGAAAACCCTGAACTAACTGCTAATAAAGTGTTATCGCTCTTACGACCCCTGGAGGAATTACTTAAGCATTGGGGAGTCGTGCCCATTGCCCGGGTGGGAGAAATTGTCCCCTATGACCCTCGAGTTCATCAGCTTTCAGCCGGCACGGCCCAGGCTGGAGAGCCAGTTAGAGTGCGCTACATTGGCTATGGGTATCAGGATCAGCTTTTATATCGGGCCCAGGTGAGTCCGGTTGCGGCAGAATAGTTTGTCTCTACCTCAATGGAAGCATAACTTTTGGTAGGTTAACGGTTATGATTGGAAAAGATCGAAGTAGGTTTTTGCATGTCTTGATCACAGCATCAGGATATGGTGTTTGACCCTGTACTCATCAAGCATTTGATGTTTTATCTATGGCAGGGTTGTGCTGGCAAAACTTATTTGGTCATTTTGAGGCTTTACGATTGAGAAATTATGAGTTCTGATTTTCAAGTTCTTCAACCTAATGGCCTGCTAGACGGGACTAAAGCCACTCAATTTCGTCAGGAAATTAGTAAGTTGGTCGAGGATGGAGCCAAAACGATTTTAATTGACTTTAAAGATGTCACCTTTATGGATAGCTCGGGGCTGGGTGCTCTTGTTCTGGCTCTGAAAACCGTGCGGGCAGCGGGGGGAAAGTTAATTGTTTGTTCAATCAATGAGCAAATTAGAATTCTATTTGAATTAACCAGCATGGATCGGGTGTTTGAGATTTTTGAGAATCGAGCCGCCTTTGAGAAAAGTCGGGCGATCGCCTAGCTGCGCTGTCCCTCGAATGGCTTGAAGGAATTGCATAGATCTTCTCTCGCAATGGATAGTCAGGATCAAAGAATCAATTGTGGAGCAGCCGTTTTGGCTGTTTCCTTAGCAGTCAAAATTTAACAGGATTGCGTCTGATTACCTCAGGTTCCATTCACAAATTCCATTCATTCAAAAGTTAAGGCTCTTTCACTTGAATCGTTGAAAGAGCCTTAACTATATTCATCCTGGCATCGTGCTATTTTCCCAGGCAGCTACCCACCAAGTATCTTTGCCGTGTTAGCGTTTCACCTCCGAGTTCGGGATGGATCGGTGTGGTTCCACTAAGCCATTGACACCAGAAAAGCCTTTTAAAACTTTTAGCTTGCGCTTTTTTTGTTTGTTCTTGCTGGCTTCTCAGTAGTGAAAGCTTTTTAAGAGCCAGTCAAACTGTTCATCCTAATTTCTCTCACTTTTCTCAGTATAGTCATCACCTTTCGAAATGTCAACTCTTTTTTAGAGATTGTACGGGCGCAAATTAAATTCGTGAGTTTTGTGCCCATTTCTTCTCGCAAAACCCAATTGTCCTTAAAGAAGGAGAAACAATGCGTTTTTCAACAACCAAAATTAAGGCGGCACCCGGATTTGAACCGGGGGTGGAGATTTTGCAGACCTCTGCCTTACCACTTGGCTATGCCGCCATAGCTACAATCATAAATTATAGCAAGATAGTCAGTAGATTTTCAACGAAATTTGGGATTTTCAGTCGTTCTCATTACAACCAATTACTGTTCAATCCCTGAAGAGACCAATGTTACAAGGACATCTCCATGACCTAAGAGAGCTAGAATAGTTGAAATAGCCAGGGTTGTTTGACCCAATTGCCCTACTTTCCTTGGACAACCACTTATGAAATCAGCTCTCTCTTGTTGGGTTTTACCATTGTCTCTTAGCAAGAAGAGTATTAGAATCCTCTCTCTTCCAGGGATAATAATGAATTAATAAGTATTGTAAAAATTAAATATTTATAGCTTTTCATTAAAGTTTACTTCAAAGCTTCCTTCAAAAAAGAATGGGTAACTATACAACTGATGGAGAATCCAATTCTAAAATTAATATTAAATTAATATCAAACGAATATTTCATATTTTGCTGATTACGTCGCACTTTAATAATTTTTCGATATAGTTAATAACTTTACAAAAAGTGAAAAATCCTAAGCTTAAAGAGAGCTTAGCTCCCATAGGGAAGGAACCTTGGCAGGATTTATAATATTCCTGGCTTAACAAAACTCAATGATTTATTTCGAGTTTTAAAGTAAAGATAGCGTTTTCTTAACCTTGTAATGAGATCCTGATACCGAGTATGTAATGCCACTTGGACAGGAAATAAAAATCTAAGTAAGTAATTATGACCTGACTACTGGTTTCAACTCCTGGGTGCACTGATGCAGTCCTTCTGAGAAAATTTAACTAATTTTATGGCTTTTGACACTACTCAACCTGGACAAATTGTTGGTCTGGGTCACTTCGATTACAATCCAGTTTTTACCATTGGTGAAACGTTCAATAGTTACACTCCCCCTGGTATTCCTGATGGTACTGGCGCATTTGAACTGGACGAAGATACCGTTCGCTTTTACGCCAACCACGAGTTGCGACCCGATGTTGGCTACACTTACGAACTGGCCAGTGGTGCAGAGCTTCCTGGGGCTCGGGTCAGCTACTTCGACATCAATAAAGAAACCTTCGAGGTAGAAGATGCGGGTCTAGCCTACGACACGATTATCAACCGTCTGGGGGAAGTCGTCGATGAAGCCTCTGACCTGGAGTTTGGTGGGATCAATCGGCTGTGCTCTGCCAACTTTATCCCGGCTGAGCAGTTTGGCCCTGGAGTCGGTTTGGTGGATGGCTTCTTCTTCACTGGGGAGGAAACTTCTGCTGGCTTCGGTGGGACTGAGTTTGCCCTCGACCCCGAAACCAATACCCTCCATGCTTTGCCCTGGCTGGGTCGCGCCGCCTGGGAAAGCGTTACCGAAGTTGACACTGGGACAACTGATAAAGTGGCTCTGTTAGTGGGGGATGACCGGGCTCCGGCTCCGGCAATTCTGTATGTCGGCACCAAGAACCCCGACAGTGATGATATCTTAGAGCGCAATGGCCTGGTTGGGGGCAAACTCTATGTTTGGGCGGCGGATGGAGTCACTACCCCAGAGGAATTCAATGGCACCTCTAGTCAAATTGGAGGGGAATGGCAGGAAATTGACTTCTATCGTCCTGACCTGGCTAGCGCCGATGGTTCTACAGGTTATGATCCTCAAGGATTTGCAACCTTAGCTCAGCAAGACCTGCTGGCTACAGAGCAGGGCGCGTTCTTCTTCTCCCGTCCTGAGGATGTCGCCACCAATCCTAACGACCCCACAGAGGTGGTTCTGGCTTCTACTGGTCGGGGTTCCATCTATCCGTCGGATAACTGGGGAACCACCTACTCCATCAAGAGCGAGTTCACCGAGGAGGGCGAACCCATTGCTGCTGATGTCAAGATTCTCTACGACGGGGATGATGCTGGAGCAGGCCAGTTTGAGGGGCCTGACTTTGGTCTGCGGAGTCCTGATAATACTGATTGGTCTGAGAATGGCAAGATTTATCTCCAGGAAGACCGCTCTACTGAACTTGAGCCGTTTGGGGGAGCTTCCGGTGAGGAAGCATCCATCTGGGAACTTGACCCAGAATCTGGCAAGTTGACCCGAATTGCCCAGGTTGACCGGTCTGCGGTGCCTGAGGGTCAAGTTGATATCGACCCCGAAGATTTGGGAGATTGGGAGACTTCCGGAATTCTCGATGTCTCTGACCTGTTTGGTCAAGCTCCAGGTAGCCTGTTGATTGCGGATGCTCAAGCCCATAGTTTGAGAGGTGGCGCAATTGGTGATCCGGAAGTGGATAGCAGTGATCCAACTTCCGACAACCAGAACCTGGTGGAAGGCGGTCAGTTGTTCTTCATTACTCAGGCTGTTACAGGAACTAGTCGTGATGATGTGCTGACAGGTTTGAATGTAGCTCAGACTATTGCCGGAAACCAGGGAAATGACACCATCTTCGGGGGAAGTAGCGATGACATCCTTCGCGGCGACAACAATACCAAGGGTTCCGGTGCCAAGGGTGGCGATGATGTCATCTATGGGGCGCTGGTAACGACCAGATCGGTGGAAAAGCAGGTAATGACAAGCTCTACGGTGACATTGGCAACGATGAAATCTGGGGCGATCAAGGGGATGACCTGATTGATGGTGGAGCCGGTAACGACACCTTACATGGTGACTCTGGAAATCTTTCTGGCGGCGCGGACATCTTTGTTCTGGCGGTTGGTGAAGGAACAGACACTATCGTTGACTTTGAAATTGGCCTTGATCTGATTGGTCTGGCGGGGGGCTTGACCTTCGGTGATTTGTCATTCTCTGGCAATGAAATTGCTGCCGGAACAGAAATCCTGGCGATTCTGCCTGTGGAAACCAATGCTCTGTCTGAAGACAATTTCACTCTGGTTTAAGCTCATTAATCCCGGCGTGCAGAATTGGTCGGGTAAGTTTAGCTGAGGAGATCTGGCATTTGCGATTGATCGACCCGGAATTAATCCTGGGACGTGTCTTATGACTTTGAAGTCGGTATTGATGCGATCGCCTTAGCTAATGGTCTGACCGTTGATCAAGTGTCCCTGTCCGTAGTGGGCGGTAACACTGAGATTATGGTCGGTGATGAAGTTCTGGCCATTCTCACTGGGGTAGAAGACCCAACTCAAGTTGATATCTCCGTCATGTAATCAGGCTGTAAAGTACTGATTTAGTAAATAGTCCCTCTGCGAGTGGCAGGGGGACTATTCAATAAAAGTCAAATCTCAATAAAATTCATAGTTCAGAATAAGATATAAAATTGACTTAATTTCTGCTCTTTAGAAGCAGTTAATCTCTGTTGGGAAACATCCCATATTTAGATTGTAGTTTTTAATCTTCTGCTTTTATATTCTATTTTTAATAACGAGTTATAACGAGGTTGATTCTAAGGGATCAACTTAATTTAATCCGTTCATAACAATCCCTTAAAACTCAAATAGTATTGTAAAGCACAAGCCATCTCTAGATGAAAGATTGTCATCCCAACTGGATGGTGTGTTGTTCAAGAGTCAAGAGTCAAGTTTCAAATTCCAATTCTTTGGAATACTTATGACTTGCAAAATGGCTAGAATTATTCATCAATTACCTTTAATCTGAAGCAACAAAAACCTGGAACTGCTGATAGAAAGACTCCATTTTTTATCTTTCTTCAATTTGCTCATGATTCAGTTCAAAGTAATGGTGATTTGTTGGGTGTATAAGGTGAGAAGTTCACATCCAGTTCAGGTGCATTCAGTTCCAGTATGTCCAGTTCAAGTTCTGTATCTACCCTTGCAGGTGTCTAATGTGACACAAGGATTCAATATTTATGAACACACTCATTGGTTTTGCATCTCTTCCGGCTGATACCTTTGCTGAAGGCCCCCAATCTGGGGGCAACAATGGCAATGGTGAACCCATTTCCGGTAATGGTCGCACTGGCCCTTTTGAGGGACAGCCCGTTCAGGGTTTTAGCGGGGTACAATTTGCCCCGGGCAGTAATGGTGATACATTCTGGTTTCTCTCGGACAACGGATTTGGTTCCCAGGGAAACAGTGCCGACTATCTTTTGCGCCTCTATCAAGTTGATCCGGACTTTGCCGGAACAGAAGCTGGAGACGGCACTGTCGATATTCAAGGTTTTGTTCAACTGTCTGATCCTAACAATCTCATCGACTTTGAAATTGTTAATGAGGCTACGGATGAACGGTTGTTGACGGGAGCGGACTTTGATGTTGAGTCGATTGTGGTGACAGAAGATAACCTCTGGATTGGGGAAGAGTTTGGCCCCTATCTATTGCAGTTTGACCTAAATGGGGTACTGCAACAGGCTCCGATCCCCACCCCAAACATTCCGACGCTCAATACTCTGAACGGCCAGGATCCTCTCGTCATCGGTCACCGGGGCGCAAGCGGTTCCCGTCCGGAACATACTTTAGCAGCTTACAAGCTGGCCATTGAACAGGGGGCCGATTTCATCGAGCCGGATTTGGTGGCGACCAAGGATGGGGTTCTGATCGCCCGTCATGAAAACGAAATCTCTGGAACCACTGACGTGGCAGATCGGCCTGAATTTGCCGATCGCCAGACTACCAAGGTGATTGATGGGGATGAACTCACCGGCTGGTTCACCGAAGACTTTACCCTGGAAGAGCTAAAAACCTGCGGGCCAAGGAACGGATTCCTGGAGTGCGTCCGCTGAACACCGAGTTCAACGGGGACTTTGAGGTTCCGACCCTGACAGAAGTGATTGATCTGGTCAAGGATGTTGAAGCGGAAACCGGCCAGAAAATCGGCATCTACCCTGAAACCAAGCACCCGACTTACTTTGCCAAGGAAGGCACCCAACTGGATGGCACCCCGATCAATACGGATTTGAGCCAGTTATTGATTGATACCTTGGTAGAGAACGACTTCACTGACCCCGACCGGATTTTTATTCAGTCCTTTGAGATTGAGAACCTGCTGCAATTGCAGACTGAGATCATGCCTGCCGCCGGGGTGGATATTCCCCTGGTACAACTGTTGGGGGATTTCACCCGGACTGAGGGCAGTTTCTCCTTTCCCTACGATGTGATTTACAACTTCAGCTCCGAAAACGAGAACGCGAACCCAGAGGTTTACGCTGACTTCCCGATTGAAGTTAGTGCGGATACCGATTATGGCCAACTGGCCAATCCTGAAGTGGTGAACTTCATCGGAGCCAATTACGCTGAAGGATTGGGCCCCTGGAAAAATAGCTTCCTGCTGCGGGAAGGTTTAGATGAACCCGTAGATGGCAATGGAGACGGGAAAGCGGAAATCACCAGCCAGCTCACCGGAGAAGTGCTGCCCTTAATTGATTGGGCCCACGATGCTGGACTCCAGGTTCATCCCTATACCCTACGAAACGAGGAACGGTTTCTCACCCTGAACGCCGACGGCACCCCCCAAACCCCGGAAGATGAATTCCGACAGTTGATCGACCTGGGTGTGGATGGCTTTTTCACTGACTTCCCGGCTACCGGACGGATTGTGGTAGATCAGGAAATTGAGTTGCCCAATCTGCCGACTTCTCGTGGATTTGAGGGGATGGCCTACAGCCCGGATTTGACCACCCTTTATCCGCTGCTGGAAGGAACAGTCACGGGGGATCCGGAGAATGCCCTGCGGATTTATGAGTTTGATGTGGCTGCTGGAGAGTACACCGGTTTGGTCGGGTTCTATCCCAAGGACGAACCCAATCACGCTATTGGAGACTTCACCCCAATCAACGAGACGCAATTCCTAGTGATTGAACGGGATGGCGGCCAAGGGGCCTCTGCTGAATTCAAGAAGATCTTTAAAGTTGACATTTCCCAGGTTGACGAGGCTGGGTTTGTGGCCAAGGAGGAGTTGGTAGATCTGCTGGATATCGAAGATCCCAATGATCTGAATAACGACGGCAGCACCGAATTTGACTTCCCGTTTGTCACAATTGAGGACGTGTTGGTATTGGATGAAACCACGATTCTGGTGGCCAACGACAACAACTATCCCTTCTCCCTCGGTCGTGGCCCTGATATTGACAACAATGAAATTATCCAGATCGAACTGGCTGAACCATTGGCTCTAGCTGACGAAATTGGTCTTCCTGGGGATAACGGTGGGGAAGTGATTGTAGGAACAGATGAGAGTGAATCCCTGGTTGGAACGGACAGTGATGAAACCCTGCTGGCTTTGGGGGGTAATGATACCGTTGCCGGGGGTTTGGGAGCTGACAAGATTGAGGGTAACGACGGTAATGATCTCCTCCGGGGAGATTTAAACGAACGGCTCTCCGGCGATCAAGGGAGTGACGATACCATTTCTGGCGGCGCGGGTAACGACCGCATCGGTGGGAAAGCGGGCAACGACGAACTTTACGGCGATGCCGGGAATGACCGGATCTGGGGTGACCAGGGAGATGATTTAATCCGGGGCGGTCTGGGCAACGACAAGCTCTACGGTGATACTGGCAACTCTTCTGGCGGTTTGGACACGTTTGTTCTGGCGGCAGGGGAAGGCACTGACACTATCGTGGACTTTGAAGTTGGGATTGACTTGATTGGTCTGGCTGATGGCTTGACCTTCAGTGATCTCACCCTGGAACCTCAACTCGGTAACCTGGCGGTGATCACTGGGGATGAGACCCTGGCCCTGGTGTTAGGGGTTGAGGCGTTGACTGAGGTTGACTTTACCCTGGTTTAATTGCCCTGGTTTAATTGAGAACCAGAATGGTTCTTGGTTGGTAATTCAGGGCTGGGTGACCCAGCCCCTACTTCTATGGATTAAGGGCTGGGTGACCCAGCCCCTACGGGACAAAACGAACGTATTTTTTTTATCATCAAAAACCATGACAGAACTGCGTGTTGCGACCTACAACTCTTTCCTCAACCGGTTTGGCGAAGGAGAATTGATTCAAGATCTATCGACTCCCAATGATGGTCAAGCCCGGGCTGTGGCTGAGATTATTCAACGGGCAAACCCTGATGTTATCTTGCTGAACGAGTTTGACTTTGATGAAAACGGGGAAGCCATCCAACTGTTTCAGGAGAATTACCTCTCCATCAGTCAGAACGGTGTTGACCCGGTGGAATATCCCTACGTTTATCTGGCTCCCTCCAATACGGGCATTCCCTCCGGACTTGACCTGGACAATGATGGTTCTACCACAGGCCCTGGGGATGCCTTTGGTTTTGGTTTTTTTCCGGGTCAGTTCGGCATGGTGCTGTTGTCCAAATATCCCATTGTGGAAGAGGAGGTTCGCACCTTCCAGAATTTCCGCTGGCAGGATATGCCGGGAGCATTGTTACCCGACAATCCCGACACCCCTGAGCCCCAGGATTACTACTCCCCTGAGGAACTAGACGTGTTCCGTCTCTCCTCCAAGAGCCATTGGGATGTCCCGGTGGAAGTGGATGGAGAAATTATTCACGTTCTGGCCAGCCATCCCACTCCGCCGGTATTTGATGGGCCTGAAGATCGCAACGGCACCCGTAATCATGACGAAATTCGCTTCTGGGCCGATTACATCACCCCCGATCAGGGAGATTATATCTACGATGATGCCAGGACTTTAGGGGGATTGGCCTCTGGAGAAAAGTTCGTGATTGTTGGCGATCAGAACACTGATCCATTCGATGGCGATGGCATTCCGGGAGCGATTCAACAGTTGCTTGACAATCCTCTGGTGAATACTTCAGTTACTCCTAGTAGCACAGGTGGCCCGGATGCCGCCCTCCGCCAGGGAGGCGCTAACGAGACTCAACTCGGCGATCCGGCCTTTGACACCGCCGACTTTACCGACACTGCACCAGGGAACCTGCGGGCTGATTACGTGCTGCCCTCTGCCAATCTGGCCATTACTGAAGCTCAGGTGTTTTGGCCTGCTAGCGAGGAACCCTTGTTTGACTTGGTGGGATCTGGGTTTCCTGTGGTCAGCTCCGATCACCGCCTGGTTTATGTAGACGTTGCCGTGAACACTCTGCCCAATGGCGTTGCCAGCGGAGATACGACTCAAGACTCTACGGTGCTCTGGACTCGGAGTTTGATTCCGGGAGAAGTGACGTTTGAATATACCACCGATGCTGAGTTTAGCGCGATCGCCGGAACGGCAACGGCAACCGTGAGTGATCCAACGATTCCTGTCAAAGTCGAAGTGACGGGGTTAGAGAATGGAACCGAATATTTCTATCGCGTCACCGATGCTGGTGGCACGGAAGCCGAGGGGCGATTTGCCACGTCCGCAGAATTCGGAGCGCAAACTGGATTGAGCTTTGGGGTGAGTGGAGACTGGCGCGGTGAGCTGGCTCCCTACCCGGCGATTATTAACGTTGCTGAAAAAAATCTAGATTTCTTCGTGGAGCACGGAGACACCATTTACGCGGATATCGGATCTCCAGCCGTTCTAAACCCAGATGGAACCCGCAAGGAACAGGCGGAAACCTTACCCGAATATCGGGCAAAACATGATGAGGTTTATCGCGATCGCTTTGGCCTCAATACCTGGGCAGAATTACGAGCTTCCACATCTGTTCTGGCTACGATTGACGACCACGAGGTCACAAATGACTTTGCTGGCGGAGAGCTGGCCAGTTCCGATGATCGCTTCCCCGAAACGGAAGGGCTGATCAATGATACGGAGTTGTTTGAAAATGGTCTGCAAGCCTTCCAGGAGTATAACCCGTTGCGGGATGAATTCTATGGGGCCACCGGAGACGAACGGACGGCAGGGGAGCGCCAGCTTTACCGTTACAACACCTACGGTAGTGATGCTGCAGTCATGGTAATCGATACTCGTTCCTTCCGGGATCAGGCTATTCCAGGGCCTGAAAATTTTGCTGACCCGGCTCAAGTGATTGCGGTTCTGACAGAAACCTTAACGGCGGATAAGACCCTGTTAGGAGAAGTCCAACTAGAGGATTTGAAGCAGGACTTGCTGGCAGCGGATGCCAATGGCATTACCTGGAAGTTCGTTATGGTTCCCGAACCCATTCAGAATATTTTCCCCGGGGTTAATACCGATGCCTTTGAGGGTTATGGCAAGGAACGCACGGAGATCCTCAAGTTCATCACGGAAAACAATATCGATAATGTGGTGTTTGTCTCCGCCGATGTTCACACCACCTTTGTGAACAACCTGACCTATCAGGAAGTCCCCTTTGGAGAGCAGATTCCCACTAATGTATTTGACATCAGCACAGGAGCGGTGGCTTTTGACGCGCCGACGGGAGAATTCCTGGCTAATCTCGTTACCGCAGGGAATCCCGAACTTTCAGCGTTTTACAACAGTTTGCCGATTGCTCCTGACACCGATGATATTGTCAATGACAAGGATGACTTTGTGGAACAGGCTGTTAATAGCACCCTGCTAGAACCCCTCGGTTTTGATCCATTGGGTCTGGATAACAACCTGCCCCAGGCTGAAGGGTTAATTGATGCTGAATTAATTCAAGGGGACTACTTCGTTGGGCATACCTACGGTTGGACCCAGTTCGATATTGACCCTGAAACTCAACAGTTGACCGTGACCACCTATGGAATTGAAGCCTATACCGAGGCAGAATTACTGGCTGATCCAGAGGCGATTACCAGCCGGGAGCCGGTTATTGTCAGTCAGTTCATCGTCAATCCTCAGGTTGATTCTAGCGCTGTAATTACAGGAACCGAAGAGGATGAGACCTTGGTCGGCACTGCTACAGACGAAACGATTCTGGCCTTGGGGGGGAACGATACCGTTGCGGGCGGTCTAGGAATGGACAGTATTGATGGCGGTGAAGGCAATGACCTGCTGCGAGGAGATTTGAATGAACGTTCCTCTGCTGATGGAGGCGGGGACGACACAATCTCAGGTGGTGCAGGCAATGACCGGATTGGGGGTAAGGCTGGAAATGATGTCCTCTACGGCGATACTGGAAATGACCGGATCTGGGGGGATCAAGGGGATGACCTGCTCTGGGGCGGTCTAGGTAACGACCGGCTCTACGGGGATTCTGGTAATCTTTCTGGTGGGGTTGATACCTTTGTTCTGGCGATTGGGGAAGGAACAGATACGATTCTGGACTTTGAATCTGGTGTTGATTTGATCGGTTTGGCTGACGGCTTAACCTTTGCTGATCTGACCCTAACTTCTCAGAATGGCAATCTGAAAATTGCTTCTGGCCCAGATACCCTGGCTATTGTTCAGGGAGTGGAGGGCTTGACTGAGACGGATTTTGCCCTAGTGTAATCCTTTGAAGGTAACCCCTTGAGGTTGTGATGCCCTTGATTAACTGTTAGTCGGTTTAAGGGGTTAATTTAAGGGGAGATCTAAGGTACAATTCCAGGACATCAAACAGGTGGGGAGTACCCACCTGTTTTGTCATAGTAATCAGCAACGATTGGTAAAGTTTCTGGGGCTCAGGTTGCTAGCCTGTAGGTGTAAGGTGTCCACTCCACTGCGAACAGAATTGGCATCATTTTGAGGATGGGGAACCTCAGTTATCTTCCCCAAAGCAACTTGTAACATCAGTATTGAGAAATAGTCCCAACACTGATAATGTCGAGACTTGAGATGGTTGACAGCAGAAATGTTGAATCTAGACATAAAACTTCATATTTAATTTAAACAAGAGCCTCCGGCAGGAAATCGAAGCTCCAATGCACAATCGAGCAGCGACGACTCAATTCCAATTGCAAATATCGGAACTTG